>CAYXGP010000056.1:0-39359 GCA_964464515.1 uncultured Enterobacterales bacterium | reverse complement strand
GCCCATGGCCGCCGCTGACGAATCCGCCGCCGGGGGTTCTTACGACGACATCAAGGTTGTAGCCGACGAATGAGATGACGGGATTGTCTGAGGCGCTGTAGATCGCGACCCCGGCGAACACACAGGCGAAGTACCCGCCGAGCAAGCCCCACCATGGGAGCGCCGCGACCGCCGCAACGGGGACGGTCATCACCATCACATAGTTGAGCCCGAAGCCCCACAGGAGGGTGAGCCCGATGACGAGATTGTAGACCCGATCGGAGACGATGGCGCCTTCGGCGACGCTACGGTTCCAGACAGACTCGGTGGACAGCATGTGCGCTCCGGGTTGGTTGATGCTCCATATTCGGGCTAACGTCGCCAGCGCCCGCGTCGTCCGCGCTCCAGCTCGGCGCGGAGGTTGTCGAGGTCGTTCTCCAGCCGCTCTCGGAGCTGGTCCATCGCGCGCAGCTCCGCGGACTTCTTGGCGGCATCGGCCCGGAGGATCGCGCACTCCCGCTCCACCTCGGCCAGCGAACGCTCCGCGCGTTCGCTGCGGCCGCCGAGCACGGCGATGGCCTCGCGCTTGAAGCCGGCCACTTCGTCCAGCGCGCGAGAGAGGCGGGCGGTCGTGGCGGTGAGCGCCTGGACCTGCTCGGTGAGTCGCTCGCTCTCGGCGCGCTTGTCATCGACCTCGGCGTGTGCCTGAGCCAGCAGGCTCTCGAGGCCGCGGGCCCGCTCTCGTGACTCTGCGGCTTCGCTGGCGCGGGCGGCGATGTCGAGCAGGGGACTGCGGGGAGGGGGGCGCTGTGGCGGGGCGTCGATCCACTCCACCAACGGGCGGGCGGCGGCCCCTCGGCTCAGGGGGCCGCGGGCGAGCGCCCGGGCTGCGGCGCTGGCGGTGGCCCGCGCGTCGGGATCGAGGGCGCGCTCCAGCAGCGGCTCCAGCTCCGGTCCGGTCCAGCCGGCGGGCCCCAGGGCGTCGGACAGTGCAGAGTCGGGTCGGGTGATGATCGGGAGTCCGCACCCCAGGTAGTCGGCGTGTCGGAAGCCGAAGGCCAGGGCGCGCTCCGGGTTGGGCTCCATCCAATCCAGTGCGGCGGTCGCTCCAGCATAGGCCGCGAGGAGAACGGGGTAGGGTCGAGACGACGCCTGAGAGAGGCGGGGGTGCTCCGGGAGAACCCCGCCGCCGAACCAACACACCCGACCGCTTCCCCTGCGGTCCATCCATTCCAACGTGCGTCGCAGGCCGGGGACCGGATCGAGCCAGGGCCAGGGGTTCCCACCCGCGACCAGCAGGGGCTCCGCGGGGGCCTCACCAGCCGGACCTTCTGGCGCGACGATGCGGACGAGCAGCGTGGGGTCGGCGCGCAGATCGACGCCGGCCAGCGCCAGCACGCCCAGCCAGGCCCAGCGCTGCCGCGGGTTGGAGACGAGGAAGGCGTCGCCGCAGGCGAGGGCCTGCAGCGTGGTGACGATCGCCGCGCGGGAGGTCCCCTCGAACGGCGCCTCCAGCAGCCGGGGCGCGTACAGATCGACGGCCATCGGTGTGTCCAGCGCGCGCAGCGCTGGGGCCTCTTCGGGCTGCACACAGACGATCCGGGCAGGCGCGACGGCGCGGGCGCGGGCCTGGAGGTCAGCCTTCGAGGCGAACCCGCCGGGGGTGTCCTGCGCGCGGGCGAGCCAGTGGACCTCGTGCCCCGCCGCCTGCAGCGCGCGGCCGTGGTGCCAGGCCCGCAGCGCGCCGCCGGAGACCGGCCGATCCGCTGCGGGGAGTGAGCCGTGGTGGACGATGAGGATCCGCATCGGTGGAGTCTACCGCGGCGGACGAAGGGCGCCGCCCCAGGCTACGATGCGGGCGACCCGGAGACCGCCGATGAGCGGTAGCCCCGCCGCGGCGCGGCGATAGACGAGGGGCATGCGCTCCCCGAAGCAGCTCCGACGCGACGGCCTGATGTACCTGTCGCGGCATCTCGGTCGCTCCCTGGCGCCGCCGGATCGCGTGAGCGTGAACGTGACGCTCCGGTGCAACCTCACCTGCGCGATGTGCACGACCTGCTACGACGCGCCCGAGCTGAGCACAGCGGAGATCAAGGGCATCATCGATCAGGTGGCGGCCTGGGGCGTGGAGGTCTTCAACCCGCTGGGCGGCGAGCCCTTCATGCGGGGGGACATCGAGGAGATCCTCGACTACGCGGTGCTGCGCGGGTTCTACGTGACGGTCACCACCAACGGCACGCTGATCACCGAGCGCCGGGCCCGCGCCGTCGCGGCCATCCCGGCCGATCGCCTGCACCTCATCTTCTCGCTCGACGGCGCCGCGGCGGCGCACGACAGGATTCGGGGCGCGGGGATGTGGCGGCGCGCGATCACCGGATACCAACGGATCCGCGCGGCCGACACGAAGGCCGGAAATCCGCGGCGGAAGATCCTCACCAACACCATCCTGCATGCGGGCAACCTGCGCGGGTTCTCGGAGGTGCTGGACGAACAGGAGGCCCTGGGTTTCGACGGCGTGCAGATCCTCAACCTGTTTCGGACCGGCCCCGAGGTGCCGCCGGAGGCCGCGGGGCTGTGGCTCCGCGAGCGCCACATGCCGGCGCTGCGGACCCTGTCTGTGCAGCTCTCCGAGCGCGCGGCTGCCCAGTCTCCGGGGGCGGCGTGGCGGATCCAGAACACCCCTGAGGAGCTGCGGTTGATCCCGCGGTACTACACCGACGAGCTGGGGCCGCTGGAGGCCCCGTGCTGGGCCGGCTGGAAGGAGCTGTACATCAACGCCGACGGCGCCGCGATCATGTGCGACGGTAAGCTGGACTTCCTCGCGGGCGCGTTCGGCAACGTCCGGGAGCAGAGTCTGCGCCAGCTGTGGAATTCCCCCGCCCTCGGCGAACGTCGACGGGTGGTGAAGTCCTGCCGGACCCCGTGCATTCAGCAGTGTTATCTGCGACAGGAGAGCGACTCCGCGCGCGAGCTGGCGAGCGACGCCGCGCGGATCGTCTCTGCGCAGGTGGGAGCGACCATCCGTCGCGGACTCGGCGCGATCGAGCGTCACCCGGAGATGACGCTGAGACTGGAGCTGTCGGACGTCTGTGCGTGCGACTGGGAGGGCTGCGATGTTCCCCGTGAGCGCTGGGGGCGGGTGATCGCGGACTGCCCTGTGGACGTCGACCCGGCCGGGTGGGGAGAGCTCCGCGATCGCGGCTACCTCGACTTCGGGCGCGGGTTCATGGGGTTCGAGATCGTACGGGCCGTCGTCGACGACCTGCTCTCATCGAGAATCCGCCCCGGGACCCTGGCCGTGGCCTGGCGCGGAGAGCCGCTTCTGCACCCCGAGGTCGAACCGATTCTGCGGTATTTGATGGAGCGGATCGCGCGGGACGGTCTGGCCGACCGTCTCCGTATCGACACGAGCGGGGTGTTCTCGACCGAGGGCCTGACCGCGTTGGCTGGGCACGCCGCTCCGCAGGTGTGGGTGGTCGATCTCGACCGGGGGAATGGGGCCGGATTGGAGCCGCTCCGTCACGCACGCGGAGCAGACACGAGAATCATCGCCGCGGTCCACGCTGGCGCTGATGTGTCGGCGCTGGCCGCGCGGCTGCCTGCGTTCACACCGACGGTGGGAGCTCTTCCAATCGAAGGAGGAGACGCCCTGTGGGTGCGCAGAAAGGAGCACCGTCACTTCCGGGCCAACGCCCGCGCACGGGCTGAGCTGGCCGCCGCGGCGCAGACTCTCGGGGTCTCGGCGCCGCGGGACGCAGAGGTCGGCCCCCGCCGATGCTCTGCGCCCGTTCGCTCTCCCACCGTGAGCTGGGATGGGAAAGTCACGCTCTGCCCCTGGGATCCGCTGCTGGAGAATCGGGTCGGAGAGGTGACGGCGGAGCCGCTGTCGAAGATCTGGCGGGGGGCGATCTGGCGCCGGGCGCGGGAAGCCGCCGAGCGGGGCGCGTTGCCTGCGATGGCCCGGTGCCGAGACTGCGCGGTGCCGTGGGGCCCGAATATCGATCAGGGCTGATGCAGCCCGCTCGGCATCGACTGGACCTTCTCTGCCCAACGCAGCGCCCCGATCGCGAACACCTCCCTGCGCGTCGCGACGTGAGTGAGCTCCAGCCGCTCCCCTGGCCCGGCCAGCCAGACCTCGTGGGTGCCGACCGTGTCGCCGAGCCGCATGCTGTGCGTGGGGACGTCGCGCCCGATCGCCCGCACCAGCCGCTTCGCGGTGCCGCTGGGGGCGTCCTTCTTGTGGTGGTGGTGGGCCTCGATCACCTCGATCCGCCAGCCGTCGGGCAGGGCCGGGACCGCCGCCTCCAGCAGCGAGATGAGCATCGGGATCCCGAAGGAAAAGTTGGGCACGATGACGACCGGGGCCCGCTCGCTGTAGACGCGGAGGGCGTCCAGCGGGAGCTCTCCGGTGGTGCCGACCACCAGCGGCTGGCCGGAGAGGCGCTGAATCAGCGCCCCAGTGCCCGCCGCGGACGTCACGTCGATCACCACGTCGCAGTCTGGGATGGGGCCTTCGCGGGGAACCGGCCCCGCGTAGGCTGTACCCGCTTCTCCCGCGATCAGCCGACCCAGCCGGCCGGCCGCTCCGTGAATCGCGACGCGCGGCGGCATCAGAAGCGGACGGTGCCCAGCAGCCGGCCGCCGAAGGCCGCCTTGTCGAACCCGTCGCCCAGCGAGTCGTGGCTGTAGTTGCTGTAGAATTTTCCGGGGAACAGCAGCGCCGTCGTCATCTGCAGCTCGAAGTGCGGGAACGGCCGGTAGTCGATGTTCAGGTCGAACTCGGTGCCGTAGCCCTTGCGATCGGCGCTCTCGTCCGCCACCTTCGCTTGCTGAGCGGCGAACAGAGAGAGGTCTACCGTCAGGTCGTCGCGGACCTGGTATCCAACCTGCGGGCGCAGATACAGCACGTTGCTCAGCGCGCTGCCCGTCTGCACGGCGTCGGTCGTGCGGCCGCCGTTGCTGTCGTTGCTGACGGTGGGCTCGAGGATGGGCATCGGCTGCTCGAACAGGAGCAGCGCCACGTTGTAGTCGCGGTCGTAGGTGAAGGTGTGGATCTTCTTGTCGTCGGTGTCGCCGTCGCCACCGGCCAGCCCCGCACCCAATCCAAGGCGCATCTTGCCGGGGTTCCAGATGAGGTCGAGGTTGGCGCCGAACGCGCTCACGCTCACGTCGTTGACGTTCTCCGACAGGTCACCGCTGCCGACGATGGCCGCGAATTCTCCGCGGGCCTGCGCCGGTCCCAGCTCGGCCGCCACCCAGAGGTCTCCGGTCCACGCGCCGAACCGGCTGTCTTCGGTGCGCGTCCACCCGTAGGAGTGGTAGGTGCCGATCGCCACCTGCTCGGTCTCGTGCAGGACCGCCGCGGACACCGCGGAATGATCGTCGCGCTCGCCGATATAGCCCTCGGAGCTGGTCTCGAAGGCGCCCAGCAGCAGGACGTCCCCCACCTTTCCGGCGGCCTGGATGCGATCGGCGGTGTCTCCGTAGTCCGAGAGCGGATCGTCGCCAGCGTTCCACACCATCCCAGTGCCCCAGTGGACCGGCATGCGCCCGAAGCGCACCTGTCCCCAGTCGAGCGTCAGCTCTCCCCACGCGCGCGTCACCTGGATGTTCGCGAGGGTGGCGCCGCCTTCGTCGGTGGTGGGCGGCTCGACAGCCTGGCTCCAGGCCAGGGCGGTCTCGTCTCCAGAGACGGGATCGACGAGCTGCACCGCTTGCTCTCCCCAGGTGACCCCGTGGAGTAGATCGAGCTGCGTGAACAGCGACACCTGGCTGGAAAGCAGGAAGCCGGGCTGCAGGCGCAAGCGATGATCCGCCGACCAGGACAGCCCTTCGGCCGAGGTGTTGGTGTCCGAGAGCGACAGGGAGTCGACGAACACGCTGCGGGCCCGGTAGTGCCCATCCCAGGCGACCTCCGCGGCGAGGGTGGAGTGGACGAGGCTGAGCAGGAGGAGCATCGGTCGGGTTCCCTGGCGGGGGTGGGCATGGGGCCGGGGGTGCCCGCTGGCTTAGCGTGGGTGCTGGGCATCGGCAAAGCGGCCGGTGGACCCTGGCTGAGATACCAGGGTGGTGTTGAAGAAGGGGGGATGGACGTGGTTCTGCGGCTGATGAAGGCGATCTGGGCGCGGTGGAAGCGCGCCGTGCATGGAATCAACGCCGCCATCTCCTTCGTGCTGATGACCTTCGTGTACATCACTGCCATGGGACCGGTGGCGATGTGGTTCCGGTTGTTTCGGCCCGATCCCATCGATCGCGGCCTCGGCGCGCCCGATCTGCGCACCTACTGGCTGACGGTGCGAGCCGAGGCGCAGGACGTGCGGCGCGCGCAGCGACCCTGGTGATATCCGCCTCCCGGCCTCTGCAGCCTTGGGATACCATCTCCGCGGAGGTGACAGATGGCAGGTCGATTCTCACGTTTCATGGTCGTCGCGGTGATCTGGGCGGTGAACCCCACGCTGGGCGGCTGTGACGATCAGGAATTCTCGTTCGGCGAAGCGGAGATGCTCGCGTTGCTGGACACCCTGAACGCCGAGACCTGGACGGAGGCCGAGGCTGAGATCTACTTCGAGCTGAGCCAGGCGACGGAGGGGCACGCCGCTCTCCGCCTCCCGAGCTCCAGCTTCATGGGGTCGGCGTGGGCCTGCGGAGATCGCTCGTTCGCAGCAGAGGCCGCCGCTTGCATCGAGAGCTCCACGCTCCCCGTTGAGGGCTCGGTCACGGTCATCGACACGGCCTCTGGCGTGAACACCTCTGCCATCGTGAGCGGCGAGATCATGGTGTTCGGCTACGATCTGGACAACGCCGAGGTCTATCTGGTGCACGACGGCGGGGACTTCCTGCTCTCGAGCGACGACGGGGTGACATTCACGCTGGACGGCGCCAGCTGGTAGCACTTCGTGTCTTGAGCAGGCCCGCGCCTCCTGGTGGTGCTCGGCGGAAGCCCCGAAGGGGTTCAGTTGAGTGCCAATAGTGCCCGCGAGAGGTGGGCCGGGGGGGCCGCTCAGCGAGCGGCCTCAGGCTGCTCACAGCCGCTGTGGAGCAGCGCGGGGAGCCCCCAGGGAAGGGGGAAGTGGACCGGGATGCTTGCATCCCCCTGTGCTCGCACAGCCGGGGGACTGTGCAAAGCACAGCCAGGGGAAGTCTATCAAGACTTCCGCCGAGGGCCACTATACACAGCTTCCGGTGGGACTGTTCGTCGCCGTGTGCCTTGCCTCACGCCCTACGGCGCCGTGATGAACGCGATGGCCCGACCCGAGCCCATGCCGTTCAAGCTTCTCAGCAAATCCCAGATCACCGAATCTCAGATCACCGAATCTCAGATCACCGAATCTCAGATCACTGTGTAGATGAACGGCAGGACCGGCGACGACTCCGCGAACAGGATGAAGCCGACCATCAGCGCGAGCACCACCACTATCGGGGTCATCCACCACGCCTTGTTGTAGACGATGAAGTCGGCGAATTCACGCGCCAGGCTGCGGCGCTCATTGGGGATCAGGGTAGTGGCGTTGCTCTCGGACATCAGACCCTCACGACGCTTCATTCTAACACGTTCTGGGGGACCCTCCACACGGCTCCCACGGGGTCGCTCCAGTAATCCCAGTATATATCGAGCGGAAACACCAGCCCCTCCCCGGTCTCCCCGACATTGGCGAACCGGATCCGCTGCCCTCCGATCAGGGCGGGCGACTCCAGGGTGAGGCGCATCTCGCCGCCGATCTGTCGGCTCTGATCCCGGGCGTGGACCACATAGTGCTGCGGTCCGTCCCCGGGGGCCGGGAGGTCTGTGGTGAGGATGAGGGGATCTTTCAGGTACGGGCCGTCGAGCTGGAGGGTGATCGGATGGTAGAACGGCGCGACGCCGATGTTCTCGATCTTTACGTTCACCCACACCTCGTAGTCGGCCCCCCAGCGCCCGTTGGCCCAGATGCGCCGAACGGCGAAGGCGTAGCCCATCGATAGCGCCGACTCGCGCGCGCGGTCGAGCTGATCCCCCGTGTAGCCGGTCCCGTCCATGTTGAATGCGGCGTAATTCAGCAGGTAGGTGGCGTGGGTCTGAGCGACGCAGGTGTCGAAGTCCTGGCTGTATACATCGACGGTGTAGTCATCGGTGAACAGGCTCTCCTGCAGGTCGGGGTACACCTCGCCGCCGATGGGCGCGCGCTCCCACGCCGTGTCTGCGCCGGCTGCCTCCAGCGTCGGCAGAAAGAACCAATCGATCTCACCGATCGTCGAGTAGGCGAACGAGTCGTCGTGGTAGCCGATGTCCCGGTCGACCACGTCTCCCGCCGGGGTGCGGATCTGGAGCGGAGTGGTGTCAAATGCATCGTCGAACGCTGAGATCACGTCCTGCTGAAACGCCTCGTCAGCGAACAAATCCGTCTCGGGGTATGTGTGCCACTCTCCCCAGTAGCCGAGCAGACCGAGCTGTACGAATCCGAGGCGAGGATCTCCGTCGTAGGTGGACCCCAGCGCTGAGATGAAGTCCAATACAGCGCTCTGGAGATCGGGATCGGAGTAGTCCGGCGAGCAGCCGCCGCCGTACGAGGTGTAGGGCGTGCAGGCGATCTGCTCGGACAGCCAGTCCGGGACGCCGCTCTCTCCTGCCGGGTAGTCCAGGTAGACGCGGAGGACGAGGTGGTTGTCTCGACCCTCGGCCGCCTCCAGCCGCGGCTCCAGCCCGGTCTCAAACGAGAAGCTCTGGGGACCGTCCATCAGATCGGCCAGGGGGACGTAGGCGAACTCCAAGCTGTGGGGGAGCTCGGCGACCGGCGCTCCCCAGTCCGGGTTGGTCAGGAGACCCTTGAGCGGGTTTCCTTCTGTCGCTTCGAGGAGTGCGGTGAACTGAACGGTCGGGGCCGACCCGCGGATACAGGGAGGCCAGGACGATGAAGAGGTCGTGGTCTCTGTCGGGGACGTCGCGGTGTCGGTCGCGGATCCCGTGGCCTCGGATGTCGGTTGCGTAGCGCATGCAGCGAGGAGCGCCAGCAGACCACTTATTTGAATCGACATAATCTACTCCTCGCCCTCTACGCGCACCGAGCGCCCCAATGCGGGCACAGCGATCCCGGTCCCCGACGTTCCGCTTTCGGTCCAATCCACGACTACCGTAGCTCGGCGGGTGGGATCGCTGATCACCTCGCGCTCGTGGCCGTCTCGACGCAGCCACGGAGACAGGTGGTTGGACCACGCGTGGGTGGTCTGGAGATCGCACGGAATCTCCGGCTCGCCGATGACTCGGACGGGCCCCGGGGGCGCGGCAGAGACGAGCGCAGAGACGGCCGACATTCCCAGGTCGTCGTCCACCGGAGGGCGCAGCCACCGCTGCAGGCAGCGCGGATCGACGTCGGCGACCAGGGCCGGCGTGGGCTGGACCCGCAGGGAGGTCCACGTGAGCACGCCAGCGCCCAGCGCGAGCGTGACCCCCGCGCTTCGCCGCCCCAGCCCGGCGATCAGCAGCGCGGCGCCCGGCAGCAGCGGCGCGGCGAGACGGGGGTACTTCTTCGGGATGAGCGTGAGGAGGAGCATGCCGCCGAGCAGCCAGATCGCGCCGATCAGCGCGCCCTCTCGCCGGGCGCGCTCGCGGAGACCGCCCAACCCGGCCAGCGCGGCCAATCCCAGGACGGGGCCCAGGCCGATCCAGAGCAGGACCGCCGGGTAGTATGCGGCGTGGGCCAGCGGTCCGGCGGCCCCCCCAGACAAGGACGCTCGCCCATAGTCGAGCTGCGCCGTGAGCTGTCCGATGTACCACGGCCCGCAGAGCGCCAGCGCGACCGCCGCGGTCGTCAGCAGCCGGAGCCCCAGGCCCCGCGCGATGAACAACACGGGCAGGGCCGCGCCCAACAGAAAGGTCTGCTTGATGAGCATCCCCAAGCCGAGCGCCGATCCCAGGACGGCGGCGCGTCCGTGAGAGCCTGGCCGCTCCGCGGCGCTCCGCGCGGCCAGCACCGCCAGCGCTACCGCGCCGATCAGCGCACCCTCGGGCATGAAGTGGCGGACGAGCCCGTTGCCGAGCGGCAGCAACAGCACCGCGCCGAACGCCACCGTCTCTGCATATCTCATGCGGGGCAGCGCGCGCGCCGCGACCCTTCCGGTGGCCCAGGCCGCGATCAGCAGACTCAGCAGGCAGAAGGCCCGCACCGCCGGACGCCCCGGCTGACCGCCGCCGAGCAGCCACCACCAGCCGCCGACCAGCGCGGGGAAGAGGGGAGGGTACTCGCCGAGGCTGCCGCGCCACGCAGCGTCGAGGTAGGCGATGAGGTCTCCGCGCCGGGCCATCTCCACGAACAACTCGGCGGCGCCGACGTGGCCCTCCTCGTCGCCGTCGCGCAGCAGACGATCTGCCGACAGCCAGCTCCAGGAGGCCGCTAGCCACACCGCGGCCCCGGCGGCGCGGAGCGACCTCACACCTGTCCTCGATGCAGAAACAAGGCGAGCCCCAGCAGACACAGGAGGGGAATCGCCAGCCGCAGCCAGCGCTGCCGGACCGCCGCGGAGGAGGCGACCACCAGCGGACCGGTCAGCGCCACCAGGGGCAGGAAGTAGTGGGTGGGGTGGTGGTCGATGGTCGCGAGCAGCAAGCTGTAGGCGAAGGTCGCGCCGCCCAACGCTCTGAGTCTGCGGCGGGTCGGCGACGGATGCGCGAACGCCCCCAGCGCCGCCAGCGCCAGGCCGCCGCCGGTGTAGGCCAGCCAGAGCCCGTAGAATCCGGGCACCCGGGGCAGCAGCTCCGACGGCGAGAACTCGCCGTGCCAGTGCTCAGGGAAGGTCTCGAAATAGAGGATGAACAGGAGGTCCTCGGCGTCGCCGGTGACCATCGCGACCGCCGCGACGGCCATCCCGGCGATCAGCCCGATGAGCAGCAGCGCCACGGGCCTGCCCGCGCGGGCGCCGGTCCCGCGCCACCATGCTCCCGCGAGCAGCAGCGACATCACCCCGCCCGGCCAGCGCAGCGCCTGCGCCGCTGTCCCTAGCGCGCCGAACGCCCGCCGCCGGCCCATCAGCAGCGTCGTGACCACTGCCAACACGCTGGCCGCGTACAGGTTGTCGGGGAAGTTCGCGCTCATGGGCTCCAGCATGAGGAGGCCGTGGCTGGCGATCATCCCCGCCGGCACCGCGAAGGCCACCAGGGGGGCCGCGGGCGCGAGCAGGCTGGCCGCGCGCACGGCCGTGCAGCCCAGCAGCACGAGGACCTGCAGAAACAGCAGGTTGCTGGCCGGCAGATCGCGCATCGACACCAGACCGGCCGCCGACAGCAGGGGGCTCCAGCCGGGGGGCTGGTTCCAGGTGAAGCGCCGGCTCTCGCGCACCTCATCGGCCCACACCTGGTTCTCGACGATGTTGAGGAGCTGGTAGTAGTGGACGTACCGCAGCTCTCCGGTGGCGTGGAGCGCCCACACCGCCTCCGACGAGCCCAGCGCGTACACGGTCTCGCCGTCGGTCTCGATCTCCAGGGACTCGCCGGGGGCCAGATCGAGATCGACCACCACGCCCACCGTCCCCCGGTCGAGGTAGCGTCGGACCGGGCCCTCGGCCGGCTCCTCCGTCATCGATCTGGCGACGGTCGCCTGCTGTTCGCCGACCCGGATGGTCGCGCCCACCGGCCCGCGGGTGGCGAACACCGCGCGCCCTTGGGCGCCGTCCGGCGCGGTCAGCGTGTGCGGAGGCTCGCCGGGTACCAGGACCGCCGCGGCGGCCTCGGGCCAGCCCTCTTCGGAGTGGGAGAGCCAGCCGCGCTCGGGGAGCAGCCGGAGCGGCGCTGCGCTCGCGGACTCTGCGCCGGTGACGTACCAGTAGCCGTCGAGCGGGCGCAGCACGTCGGCCTGTCGCCACACCCCCACCCCGATCACCGCAGTCAGCACCAGCGCGACGCCCAGGCGCTCCCGAGTGGGGACGGGGGACGGAGGCGCGGGCGGACTGCGGCGGGCGGCGCCCTCTCCCAGCCCCGCCCACAGCAGCGCCAGCCCCCACAGCGCCCATCGCGCAGAGTCACCCGTGAGGCCCAGCTCGCGGACGAGCGCCACGTCCAGCCAGGTGAGCGCCATGCCGATCCACGCTGCGTCGAGCGCGCGCTGGAGGCGAGAGTGGCCGGCTCGATCCCCCGCTCGAGTCAGCGCCCGCGCCAGCCCCCAGCCGGGCGTCCACAGCAGGACCGGCACCACGAACAGACTGCGCAGCCACCACGGGCCCGCGGTGAGCAGCGCCGCCGCGGGCAGCAGCAGCAGGATCATCGGTGCCACTCCAGGGTCCGCCGCAGCGCCGCCAGCAGGGGCGGCTGTCGGATGGGTCCCCACATCGAGGCCGCGACAGCGTGATCGCCCCAGAAGCTCTCCACCTCCCCCGGCCGTCGGGGGTAGGCGCCGACGTGCAGGTCTCCCGGAGCAGCACCCGCCAGGGCGAAGATCAGCTCCGCCACCCGCCGCACCGAGGCGCGCGGCCCCCCTCCCAGATTGATGATCCGCCCCAGGGCCGCCGGGTGCGCCCCCGCCGCCACCATCCCCGCCGCGATGCTCTCGACGGTGTTCCACTCGCGCACCTGCGCGCCGTCGGTCATCTGGAAGGCGAGCCCCGACCAGGCCGCACGGCAGGCCCCGGCGATGAAGCTGTCGGTGTCGTGGGGGCCGTGCGCCCGGAACGGACGGACCACGCAGGCCCGCAGACCGGCCACGCGCGCCAGCATCAGCACGTTGTGCGTCGCCGCCGCCTTCAGCGCGCCGTAGGGCGAGACGGGGCGCGGGGCGTCCGCCTCCGAGAAGGGGGCCGTGTTGTCGCCGTACTCCGCGCAGGTGCCTACGTGGACCAGCCGGCTCCCTTGACGCAGACACGCCCGAGCCACGGCCACGGTCGCGTCGAGTATTCCGGGGCGCAGGGTCTCGAGCAGGGCCGGATCACGCCCCAGATCGATGGGACAGGCCAGATGGAACACCACGTCGGGGGCTGTCTCTGCCACGAGCGCGGCGGCGTCGTCCGGAAGTCGGACGCGATGGGGGCGGACGCCGGGCGGCGGGTTGCGGCGGCCGCCTGCGCCGTGCACGGTGGCGCCGCATGCCAGGAGTCGGGTACAGAGAGCATGCCCGATGAACCCGGAGGCTCCGGTGACCAGGGTCGTTCGTCCCGACCAGTGCGTTGATGATACCCACTCCACGGTTCCTCTCCACCGGGTTTCTATCACGCGCCCGGACGCCCGATGACAGGAGGCTCGATGATGGGGACGCTTCATCTCAACGTGGTGGCTCTGCTCCTGGGACTGACCGGCTGTGGTTTCTCAGCGGCGACAGATGTCACCGGCTCGGACACCGGCGCGGGCACCCTGTCCTCGACGACGGCCGGGAGCAGCAGCGGTGGATCGGGCGGCGGGGGGACCAGCGGGACCACCGGCTCCTCCAGCACGACGTCGTTCGTCGACGTGGACGGCGACGGCGTCTCCCCCGACGACGGCGACTGCGACGATCGTGACGCCGACGTCTTCCCGGGACAGATCGACACCTGTGACGGCGTCGACAGCGACTGCGACGGCGAGATCGACGAGGACGCCGAGGACTGGACCGAGCCGGCCGAGCCTGGCGCTGCGGTGGAGCTGGACCCGCCGACGGTGGACCCTGAGCAGCTCGTCGAAGGGCTGCTGTACTCCGATCTGGACGTAGACGTGTATGCGTTCGAGCTGGAGGATCACTGGAGCAGCCTGTATACGTTGGACATCACGCTGGACAACATCCCGACAGACGCGACCTATCGGTTGACTGTCGAGCCCCCCGGGGGCAACACAGCGGTGGAGTACGGGACGGGCCGGATCGGCGTCACCTTTGACGACGAGGTCTGGGACGACACCGACGCGGGCTGGTGGACGGTGACGGTGGACTCGCTCGGGGGCGCGGACTGTTCGCAGTCGTATTGGCTGGAGATCGTGTTCGACGACGACTGGTTCTGACCGGTCCCTGCTGAGCAGTCGAGCTGTGCTGAGCAGGGTGCGGCCTACTCGTCGTCGGTCGCCGTGACCGTGAGAGAGACCTCGTGACGCCCGCGACGCCAGGGCCACTCCATGCTCGTCAGCTCGCGCTCGACGCACGGCGTCATCCAGGCCAGTCCCGGATCGGTCTCGCTGACGGTGACCACGCTCACGCGATGACGTCGCAGCACCAGGCGCACCGTGAGCGCGCCGCTGCCCGGCAGCTCGGGGAGGGCGGCGGGCGTTGGCGTGCAGGCCACCCGCGCGAGCCCTGGCACGGCTGGCTCCGTGACGATCGAGAACTCCATCGCGCGAGGCTCTGCAGTTGATGGCTCTGCAGTTGAGGGCTCTGCCGCCGGTGTGTCGGCGAGCGCGGCGGCGGTCAGCAACAGGACGGCAGACATCGGCGGCTCCGGGCGCGTGGGTGCCCCGATTCGGAGCAAGGAGCGTTCCAGCGGCATGAACCTTGCTTCTCAGGGGGAAACGGGAGGTGAGCGTGCCCCGAAACCTTCGACGCCTGGCGCTCGCGCTCGTCGGGTGCGCGTGCCTGCCTACCCAGGACTGCGACGGCGGCGACTCGGCAGAGCCGGCGAGCTGCGAGGGGCTGCCGTGGATGGACGTGACCGGTGACGTCGCCACCGACAGCGCCTGGGCGATCGCGGTGGACGACGCCGGGGATGTCTACGCGGCGAGCTTCGAGGGGGAGGCCTGGACGCCGGACGTGGTGGTCCGACGACGTCGACCGGACGGCGAGGTGGTCTGGGAGGCGACCTGGGGCAGCACGTACACCGCGCAGGCGTTCGTGGTCGTCGTCCATGACGGGATCGTCTACGTGGGCGGGCTGGTCTACCCCGAGCTGGACTTCATCGACACGGACGCGCTGCTGTTGCGGTTCGACGTCGAGACCGGGGCGGCGATCGGCGGGGCGTGGACCTGGACCAGCGACGGCTGGGATGAGCTGGATGGTATCGGCGTGGACGAAGGCGAGATCTACCTGTCGGGGTGGACCCTGGGCCCGGAGGGGGACACCGACATGCGCGTCATCCGCCTGTCGGCCGATCTGGAGACGGTGTGGGACGTCACGGCCGGGGCGGCCGGCGCGCTGGACGCCGGAAACGGTCACCTGGTCCTCGGTGACGAGCACGTGTACGTCGCGGGGAGTTGGAACAACACCGGCTACCTGTTCGACCAGGCGCAGGGCGTGCTGGCCGCCTTCGATCGGGCGGACGGCGCTCTGGCGTGGACCTCCCTGGTCGGCGACGGCACCGATTACCGCGAGGTCTTCGGGCTGACCAGCGACGGCGCGAACTTCTACGGGGTGGGCTGGCGCAAGGAGAGCAACACCGACACGCAGCTGATGGCGTGGAGCTGGGACGCGGGCGGCGGCCTCCGCTGGACCGCGGAGTGGGGCGGCGAGGGGATCGAGAAGGCGCGAGCCATCGAGTACGATCCGCTCTCGGACTCGGTGCTGATCGCGGGGAGCACGACCAGCGGAGAGAGCGAGGATATCGCCCTGCTGCGCCTGTCGGCGAGCGACGGGGCGCTGCTGGAGGAGCAGGTGTGGGGCGGCGCGGGCAACGAGGTCGCCAAGAACATGGCGCTGTTCGGCGAGCGGCTCTACGTGGTGGGGCCGACGACCTCCTGGGGCGCTGGAGACACCGACGCACTGACCCTCGGTGTCTGCCACAGCCCGTGGGTGCTGCCGGACTGACAGGGAGCCCCTCTGAGCGCGGGTCAATCCGCTCAGCGTCCTGGGTCTCCTCCCACAGCGAGCGTGTGTCCGAGCGCCGGTCTGCTTCTCTCCAGAAGCATGCGAGAGCTCCGCAGTCGCGAGGTGGATGTCAGCCAACGGATGAGCTGCGCGGTCCGTTCATCGTCGGCGCCGAGTCGTCTCTGCGCCTCCTCGCGTGGAACAGACGCTGCCCTCCGGGCCCAGGCGCGCAGCAGCGGGCGGGTCAGCACCGGGACGAGGCCGGTCTCGGGTGCGTGGATGACCGGGAGCTCGCCGTCGTCGGGCGTCGAGGCCACCCCTCCGCGCACCTGTGCGCCGTCGCTGGACAGCAGCGTGTGGTCGCCGGACGGCGTGATGTGCAGACAGTGCCGGCCCTCGGGGGGCGGGAGGGCGCTCTCCAGCCGAGTGACCAGCGCCTGCAGCTCTGCGTGAGCCGACCGCGCCTGTCGCTGGCCCGCCTGCCGATGGAGGCGATGCCGGATCGCGGCGAGCTCGGATCCCATCCGTCTCTGCAGCAACATGGCGGCGTCGGCGGCGGTCGGCGGGGGAGCGGCGTTCCACTCGGCGAGCCAACGCCCGATGGCCGTCTCTCCCTGTGGATCCAGCGCGGAGAGGGCCGCGCCGAGCTGCCCCAGATCGTCGGTCGCGCTGCGCGTGCCGCCGAATCGATCGAGCCGGAGCAGCAACAGGTCGCCCCGGGAGTCGAAGAACACCGCGCGATCAAGCTGGGGTCCGACGCTCTCCCCTGCGGCGTGGAGGCGCTGCAGCGCGGCGAGACCGCGGGCGAGGGCGCGATGCAGAAACATCGAGTCTGCGGGATCTTCGCCCGGTAGGAGCTCCCGGAGCGCGAGCGGCCCGCACGACGCCCGCAGGTGGGGCCAGTCGCCGTCGGGGTGCCAGGACGGGGAGCGGAGGACGTTGGACGTGGGACCATCCGCGGCCCGCGCAAAGCGGCGTCGGATCACCCCGTCGTCACGCCAGGCCGGATGCAGACACCGCACGGCCATCCGATGACCGCCGTCGATCTCCCAGCCCAGCCAGGTCGTCGAGATGGGGTCGAGGGCCCACAGGGTGACCCGACGCACTCCATCGATGATCTGCGGCAGCTCCCGTCCGGCCAGCTCTGCCTCGCGCAGCGCGAGCAGGCGATCGTCGTCGCCGGCGGCCTCTGCTGCGCGGCGGGCGGCGGTCAGATCTGTGCTGCCAACCATCAGCGGGACCAGCTCACCCCGGCCCAGCCCGTCCGCCCGGTGGAGCTGGCCCGCGCCCAGGGGATGACTCCTCCGCCGATCTCCAGCGCCAGGGCCCTGGTGAATCTCCAGCCGATGCCGCTGGAGATCTGCACGCTCTCCTTGGAGTCCTCGTCTTCGGAGACGTTGTGGTTGCCGGAGCCCTCCAGCGACCACCAGCCGAGATCCTTGCCCTTGAGGCGAGGTGTCCAGCCCACCTGCGCGCGCCAGGGCACGCAGTCCACCAGCTCCCGATCCGGCTCGCTGCTGTCTCCCATCCACCACTCCGTGCGGTGCCGGTAGCCCAGCCCCGCCGCCACCCAGCCGCCCTGCTTGCCCAGCGACAGTCCGCCGCCTGCGTGTAGCATCGCGGTCAGATCGACCTGGCCGTCGCCGAGGGCCGGAAACAGCGCGCCCGAAGATCCATACTGCAGCAATTCGGCGTTGTCGTAGAGCGGCAGCTTGCTGGTGAGCTGCAGGGCCACCGGGGCGTCGCCGAGCTTGCCGCCGGTCGTCACGCCGATCTCCATGTCACCGCCGTCACGGTTGATGTAGGGAGTCTCGCCCCAGCGATTGGTTGAGACCACGAACGGGAGCTGGAGATCGAGCTGCAAGTACTTGATCACCCCCACCTCCGCGTAGACGTGCGGGGTGACCACCCGCGTCTCGACCCCCTCCGAGATGGTGCCGTCCGGGGCGACGTAGGCGCCTGCGGCGAACCCCGATGCGCCGGCTTTTGCGTAGACCTCTCCGGGAGACTTGACCCATGGGCCGGCCCACGCCGTTGCGACCAACAACATCCACACTGTTCACCTCCGAATGTTCCGCAGCTTCACCCGAAGAGGGGAGCTCCCTGATGGCGACGCAGGGACGCGCAGTGGGGTGGGGCGTTACCGGCAGGATTTCGGCCAGATGTGTTGAAGTGCATGGTTGAAGCAGTCGGGCCTGCTGAAGTGGCCGGGCCTCCCGACCCTGTGAATGGGGGGGGACTCACTCACCTGCGGATGCGGGAGGTCCCGGCCGATACAGTTGCCTGCATCGCAGACCTTCCACGAGGCTACTCTACGCGCCGACAGCGCGTCAACCCCGCAGCCAGCTCCCGCGACTCACCTCCATGGCGAGCCTCTCTGCATGCCGCGACGTCCCTACTCTACAGGGCGCTCCCTACTGGGGCATCTCTGCGCCGCCGCAGTACGGGTTGTCGTACTCTTCGCGCAGCTCGTCTTCCAGGACGGGGTAGGCCCAGGGATCGAGCTTCAGATCTTCGATGAGGAACGTGCCCGTGACGAGGAGGCGTGAGTTGGAGTCGAAGCCGCTGAACAGGATCTGGTAGTCGCCCTCGACGGTTCCGCCTTCTTCGATGTTGGAGCTGTTGGCGACTCGCACCCACGAGGACTGCAGCTCCATCCAGCCGTCGAGCCCCGCCTTGGAGGAGTCGACGGGCCTCCACATGTTGTCTTCGATCCGGTGGTAGAACGCGCCGGTGCTGCCGTCGTTGGCGCCCGCCAGCTCGGTGATCTCCTTCTCCCAGGCCAGCGCCTCTTCGCGCAGATCTGCTGCGGCGTCGGCGTAGTCACCCATGTCTGGATCGGCGCGCTGCTCGTCGTTGAACACCAGGAAGGAGTCGCCGTCGCCGTTCTCATCGAACTGACCGTACGACGCGGGATTCGCGGTGAATTCGTCACCGGCGAACTTGGCGTAGCCGAACCCGGCCAGCCAGTCGGTCGGCAGGTACCAGAACGCGTTGCCGCTGGCGCTCTGATCGACCTGGTGGGCGCCAGCGTTCAGATAATAGACCGTGTAGCCCTCGTCGTTCGCCGACCACTGGGACAGCCAGCTCGCGCCGTCGACGTACTCGATGACCGGATTGCCCGCGTCGTCGCTGGTGCAGATGACGGGAGAGAAGTCGGGGTCGATTGCGAAGGCGAAGCGGAAGTCCGCGCCGGCCCCGAGATCGTGATGGATGGTCAGCTGGAGGTCGCCCTCGCCGTTGAGCATCGCCTCGGAGCGCCAGGCCGCCACGTCACCCTTCAGGGCGTAGTAGCCGTCTTCGTTCAGGAACGTGTGGTAGTCGAGGCCGCCCCGGAGCTCGTTGCACTCGGCTTCCATCTCGTCGACGGCGCCTTCGCACCAGGGCTCGTAGCTGCCGGCGGAATTCCGCGGGCAGTCTCCGCCGATGTAGCGATCGTTGGCGTTGTTGATGACCTCTGCGAAGTCTTCTTCGGTGCGGGGACCGACGTAGCCGTCCTGGAAGTCCTGGTTGCCCTCGTCCCAGCCGCGGCCGCTGCACTCGTAGATGGTCGCGGACTCATCGACCCCAGGCAGCTCGTCACCGATGACCGCCGCGGAGGTGTTGGCGGCGAGCCAGGTGTACCATTGGCCCTCGACGGTCGCGTCTTGAGGGGCACAGCCGAGGAGGGAGATGATGAGGAGAGCGGGCATGAAACACTCCGATAGCGGTGCATTCTATACGGCGCCCGCCGCGTCGGGTCAACCCGCGCCGAACGTGGCGGCCAGTCCGCTCTTCGGGTCAGGGTAGCGCCACTCCATCTCCAGCTCTTCGGCGACGCGCGAGACCTTCATCCGCGCGGAGTTCTTGAACAGCCGGATGTTGTCGGGGGTGAGCAGCGGGCGGCGCCCCAGCCGGGACTGCACGCGCTCGTTGTTTCGCGCGGCCCACAGCTGCACATAGCTGGGCACCCACGTCGACCAGAAGCGCATCTTGCGACCGCCGACGTGCTCGTGGACCAGCGCGTAGAAGTCGGCCATCGGCATCGGATCGGGCGTGGCGAGGTTGTAGATGCCGCCGGGCTCTCCCGTCTCGCAGATTTTGCGGATGCCGGCGACGGCGTCGTCGATGTGGATCGTCGATACGAAGTTGCGGCCCTCACCGGGCAGCCAGCCCTTCCCCGCCTTGAGCCGCTCGGCCATCGTGAACGGGAATCCGGGGCCGTACACCGCCCCGAGTCGGACGATGCGGACCGGCAGCTCCCGCTCCTTCCAGGCGTCGAGCAGGGCGGTCTCGGCGGCGGCCTTGCTGGCGCCGTAGCGGGTGTTCGGCGAGGGCCTCATGTCCTCCTCCACCCACAGGCTGGAGCGATCGCCGTAGACCGCTACGCTGCTCGTGAAGACCAGCGACTCCAGGGCGGCCGGCCGCGCCTTCGCGATGGCCTCGAGCAGCTTGCGGGTACCCTGGTTGTTGATGATGTCCGGGGTGATTCGCCCCGGCCCGCGCACCCCGCCGGCGAGGTGGTAGATGCGGGTGGCCGGCACGATGTGGCGCGCCATCACGTCGACGTCGTCCAGGCTGCCGATGGCGGCCTCGGCGCCGGCAGCGCGCACGGCGGCGGCCTTCTCTTCGGAGCGCACCAACCCCACCACGGAGTGTCCTGAGGCCACCAGGCTGCGGATGAGCGGGAGACCGACGCGGCCGTTGGCGCCGGTGACGAAGACGGTGGCGAGGGCAGGGGCGTTCATGGGCTCTCCGGGGGCAGACCGATCGCGGTCCAGACGGTACTCCGAGATGATCCCGATCGCACGTCGGATCCCGACGGTCGCTGCGGAATCAGAGCCGACCCGACCCGGTCAGGGCGAGCCATCCGGGTCATTTCAGCGTCGGATCGCCTTGAGCTGACGGATGAGATCCCGCAGGGGCTCCGGCGGCGCCAGATCGTCGCCGCGCAGGCTGTCGGGGAAGAACAGGCCGACCCGGTGGCCGTTGACCGCGCGCGCCTGTGCGCTGACGGTGACCTCGGTGTCGCGGAGCCGCAGCCGGATCCAGCCGGTCTCGCCCACGGCCATCTTTGCGTTCGTCCCCTTGAAGGACACCAGCATGCCGGTGAGGCTGATGTCCACCGGCTGGAGGGACACCGATCGACCTTCACCCTGCAGGAGCGTGACCTCCAGAGAGGCCCTCCGCGCGACGGGGACGCGCGAGGTGCTGCGGGCCTCGCCGCGCACGATGTGGCGGGGGCGGGCCAGCGTGAGGCGCCCCGCGGGGCGGCCTGGGGTCCCGGGCTCGCGGGTGACGTTCGAGAGGAACACGTACGTCGCGCCGCCGCGGCCGAAGGTCACGACGCAGGCCGTGAGCATCCCCAGCTCTTCGGGGTCGAGGTCGGCGGCGTCGAGATCGATGTGTACGCCGTTGGACGTCAGCGAGGGGAAGCGCCCGCGCAGCGAGCGCGCGGTGGAGGTGGTCAGCACCACCACCGGCGCGCTGTAGGTGCAGACGTTCTCCAGGACGGAGTGGAACTCCGTCCTCCCCACGGTGGGGACGCCCGACTTCGGTGTGCTCTTCTGTCTCTGCATGAGGCCCCCATGATCCTGGGAATCCAGGCGTATCCCGAGCAGCCCCTCGTGGGAATCAGACGGCGCGGCGGGCGCGGAGGCGCTCCAGAGTCACTCTGTTGCAGTTGTGTCCGCTGTGTCCGCTGTGTCCGTTGTGTCCGCTGTGTCGGTTGTGGTTCCGTCGGTGTCAGAGGTATCAGAGGTGTCATACGCCGCGCTGACGGTGTCAGCTGTGAACACGAGATTGCCCGTCTCCGCCTCCTGGAAGACCAGCTCAGGGGCCGGGTCGTCGCCGGTGTTTCCGAGCTGGGCCGGGCCCAGGACAGCGCGCTCGGTGCCCAGCACCACCGCCGGGGCCAGCCCGCCGCTGAGCGACCGATGGATGTACAGGCGCTGGCTCGCCTCGTCGAGGACCAGCGCGTCCGGCCAGCCGTCGCCGTCCGCGTCGGCCGCGGAGACCACGCCGGAGCCGTCCAGCTCCACGGCGTCGCTGGTGTTGCCCCAGGTGATCGTGACGGTGCTGCCGCCGACCAGCACCTCGTCCGCGCCGTCGCCGTCGAGATCTGCGCCGACGATGTTGCAGCCGGGCACGTCGCAGGAGACCGCCTCGTCCGCGCCGTCGCCGTCGGTGTCGGCCAGCGCGACGTCCACCGGAGAGGTGGCGAAGGCGCTGCCGACGTCTCGCACAGCTCCACCATAGGTGGCGATCTCGTAGACGCCGTCATCATTGGTCAGCACGAGGTTCTCCTCGTCTGGAGTCGCGACGCCGACCCCGCAGTCGATCAGGGTGGCGTCGGTCAGCTTCACCTCATCCAGCGGCTCGAACGAGTCTCGGAGCGCCACCTCCCAGCCGCCTTTGCTGGAGAGCTCGACCCGGAGCCACTGCACCGTGCGGGTCTTGCCCTGCTGCGTCAGCGCGAAGATGTCCTCGCCGCAGCGGGTCATGTCCAGCAGCGTACCGCCCAGGAGCAGCGGCAGCGCGGCCGCCGAGGGGGTGTACTCCTCGGTCTTCTTGTCGTACCCCATCAGCCAGGCGGAGAGCTGCGGGGCGCCCTCGGCGGACTCGGTCACGCCCACGAAGTCGGTGAGGCCGTCTTCGTCGACGTCCCAGGTCATCAGCGGGCCCGTGAGCTCCGTGGCGAACGCGCTCCAGGCCGGCTCGCGGGTGCGCCACGGCCCGGAGTCGAGCGATCCGGACAGCACCTGGAGGGTCTCGCCGCCCGCGACCAGATCGGGCACGCCGTCGCCGTCAAACTCGCCAGCGGCCAGCGGGCCGTGGGCGGCCGAGGTGCCCATCGTGTACTGCAGGAAGCCCTCACCGCTCCAATAGAGCTGGAACAGCGCCCCCTCCTGGAAGATGACGACGTCCGCCGACCCGTCGAGGTTGAGGTCGCTGACGGCCTCGTGGAAGGTGGCGAACTGCAGCTGGAAGTGCTGGGTGGGGTCGGTGTCGGTGATGTACCAGATGAGCCGCATCGGAGATGAGGCGGGAGAATCTACGCCGATGACCTCGGGCTCGCCGTCTCCGTTGAGATCCGCCTGCTCCAGGAGGCGCGCGCCGTCGCCGCCCTCCCACGCATCGAGGTTGCTCGCAGGCGAGCTGGACCACCCGGAGTCTCGGAAGGTGTAGCGGATGATGTGGCCGTCTGCGCTCGACAGCACCGAGACGTCGGGCTGTCCGTCGCCGCCTTCGTCGGAGGCCGACAGCGAGTGCAGCCCCTCCTTCAACTCCAGAACGTCTCCCTGTGAGAAGCTCCACGAGCCGTCGTGCGTGAAGACGGCGATCATGCTGCTGTCTGTTTCGGTGGTGCCGACCACCAGATCCGTGTGGTGATCGCCGTTGACGTCGGACGCGGCCACGCCGCCGATCTCACCTGAGGCCACCGTCCACGCGCGCATCAAGCTGTAGCCGCCCGAGAGGACCCCGCGCAGCAGGACCATCTCGACGTCGGTCCACAGCACGAGATCGAGGACGCCGTCGGCGTCGATGTGGGTGCTGTGCATGCCGTGGGGGGCGCCGGACAGGGAGATCGCGCGATGCCCGATGCTCCCCGGCGCCGTGGGCTGCCACCAAAGGGTGCTGTCAACGACCGCGGTGACGCCGTGGGTGCCTGCGATGACGTGGTCGGCCTCGCCCAGGGACTCCGGGAGGGTGTGGAGGAGTCGCAGGCCGTAGTCGGGCAGGGCCTGCTCGAGGGCGTAGCTGTCCAGGGAGGCGCTGGTGCCTGCGGCGCCGATCACGCTCGTGAGGGTGACGGTGAAGACCTCCGGTCCTTCGGTCTCGACGTACAGCTCTCCGACCCCCGACGGGCCGATCTCCAGGGTGGACTCCAGGAGCTGGGCGGAGGGGCCATCGACCACCGCCGTGACCGACACCTCGCCGCTGCCGGTTGGGACCCCTCGGGGGCCCACGACGCGCACCGGAACGACGATGGTGCCGTGCCCCACGGCCTGTCCCAGCTCGACGGTGAGGGTCTCGTCCTCCTCGCTGACGGTCAGCAGCTCGGGTCGGACCTCCGGCTCGGGCTGGCAGGCGGTGAGCACGCCGATGAGGGGGAGCAGCATGGGAGTCTCCGCGGTTGGGTTGGCTCTAATACGAAGGCGGCGCGTCCGGGCGCCTCCGCAGCCCCGGGAGCGGGAGGAGGAGCGCCAGCACCAGCGCGCCCTCCAGGCAGCCCCGCGATCCCGCGGTGGGCGGCGGGAGGCGGGCGTGACCGTCCCCCAGCGCCGGATCGGGTTCGGCCCACAGCGTCTCGGGCCGCACTGCGGTGGCGCGCAGCAGCGCGGCCGCTGCGTGGCTGTCCAGCGTCGGATCGGCGCTCATCAGCAGCGCCAGCGCTCCGGTGACCGCGGGAGCGGCGGCGGACGTCCCGTAGAACCCCTCGCCGCCGGTCGTCTCGGTGCTCAGGCCGTCCGGGCCGGCCAGCTCGGGCTTGGGGATCCCGGCGTTGGTGGGTCCCACCGAGGAGAAGCCCTCGGCTCCGTTGAGCAGGTAGCCGCGGGCCCGCACCGCCCCCACGGACAGCGCCGCCGGGTGGCTGCCGGGATCGGTCACCGATCCGGCGGCCCTTCCCCCGGAGACCTCCCCCCCGCGTGCGAGCAGATCGAACGCCGGCCGTCCCCCGGGCGTGCTGGTGTGGATCGCCACGTCGGTCCACCCTTCGGAGGCCATGACCACGCGGGCGCGCTCCACCGGCTGGCAGGAGGTGGCGCTCTGGGACTGCGACTGCAGGCTGCGGCCCACCACCCGCCCCGCGGCGTCCGTCACGGTCACGTCGAGATCGGTGCGACCGCAGCGATCGAACTCGTCCCACACCAGGAACAGGCGGTGCTCGCCGGCCGGGAACCACACGTCCAGCGTCTCTCGGTCGCTCCCGAATTCATGCCAGCCGTCGCCATCGTCGTCGGTGAAAACACCGCCGTGGTGCTGCTCTGCGTAGTTTCCGGCGCTGGTGACCATGAGGGTGCCCGTGCCCGACAGCGCGTCCATCGTCGCGTTGACCGGCCCGGTGCCGTCGTAGAAGCTCTCGTTGAGGAACGACAGCGACATGCTGATCAGGTCGATCTCCTCACGGACCGCCCAGGCGATGGCGTTCTCCAGGGTGGTGAGGCCGTTCACCCGCACCAGGTGGAGCTCAGCCTCCGGGGCGATGTCGGCGATCACCTCCGCGCATGCGCGGCCGTGCGTGCCCTCCTCGAAGGTGAACCGCGGATCCAGGGTGTCGATGGGCTGCGCACACGAGCGATGTCGGTAGCAGTCGTGCGTCTCTGGCCACCCCAGCTCGTCGTCGGCGAGCTCGCTGTGGAACCACTGCAGATCGAACACGGCGATCTTCACCCCCGCGCCCAGGTGTCCGGCGTCGTGCCAGGGCTGCACGGCCAGCGCCTCGAAGGTCTCCCAGGGCTCTACCGCGCCCGACCAGCCGTCCACCTCGGGGACCGCCTCGGGACGCCAGGCCAGCGCCGGATCCGACGGCGGCGCGAGGAGCACGCTGCCGAGGTCGCTGCTGGCGTCCGCCTCGGGGTGATCGGGCTGATCGACGCGCACGAGATCCCACGGGTGCAGGGCGAGGGCCGTGGCGAGGGGCAGGGACACGTACATCCGGGACATCAGGATCAGGACATCAGGGCCGGGACATTCAGGGCGGGGAGATCAAGGTTGGGTCACGAGGGCCCGCGTTACGGTTGCTGCGAACATCCTGCCCCGGAAACCATGACTCATCCACCGACCATCGCGCGGGCCCGCGGGTGCTGGATGCAGGATCCGAGCGGCGGGCGCTACCTCGATCTGGGCTCGGGGTGGCCGTCGCTGGTGGCGGGCCACCGACACCCTCGCGTGCTCTCCGCGCTGATCCGACAGGCCGGTCTGGCGACGGTGGTCGGCGCGGCGGCGCGCAGCGCGGAGCGAGAGGGTCTCGTGGCGCTTCTCCAGGAGATGAGCGGGTTCGACGGGGTTCGACTCTGCGCGTCGCGCGGTGAGGTGGGGGCGGCGCTGTCGGCGAGGCGCGCGGGTGAGGTGCTGTCGTACGGGGCGCCGCTGCCGGGTGCCCGGGAGATCTCCGACGCCGCGGCTCTGCAGGCGGCGATCAGCGCAGATACGGCGGCTGTGGTCCTGTCGATGGTCGGTTCCGAGGTCCGTTTTCTTCCGGACGATCTTCTGGCGTCGGTCCGGGCGGCCTGCACGGAGCACGGGGCCGCCCTGGTCATCGACGAGACCGCGACCGGACTGGGGCGCACCGGCGCGCTGTTCTCCTACGGTCGCGCCCATCCTGACGCAGTGATCCTGGGGAGCGCGCTCGGTGGCGGGGTGTTGCCGATCACCGCGCTGCTCACCCGCGCCCCGCTGCACCCCGAGGGCGCCTGCTCCCTGGCGGGCGGTCCCCTGAGCGCTGCCGTCGCCGCCGCCGTGCTGGAGACCGTTCAGGAGGAGGGGCTGGCCGACCGAGCCGCCGTCCGCGGGCGTTCGCTGCGGGCGCGGGTGCGGGCGCTCCCCCAGGTCCGGGAGGTGCGGGGGCGCGGGCTGCTGATCGGGGTGGAGCTCGCCACCGACGCCGCGGCATGTTGCGCGGCGCTGGCGACGCAGGGGGTGCTGTGTCGACCCGCTGCGGAGCGGGTCATCCGACTGGCGCCTCCGCTGGTCATCTCCGAGGCCGAGCTCGAGCTGGCCGCGGACGCCTTCGCGGTGGTGCTGAGATAGGCGCGGGGTCTGAGGGGGTTGAGATGAGCGGCCACTTGCCCGGAGCTGAGAGTCCCTGGCGTGTCGCCGGTGGCGCGGTCGATGTCACGACCCTGCCCACCCGATCGCCGAGGGCGCTGGAGAAGCACGAGGCCCGCGCGCGCCTCTCCGAGCACGTCAGCGCCATCGGAAAGCTCCAGCGCAGACTCTACGCCGAAGACCGTCAGTCGATGCTGCTCATCTTCCAGGCCCTCGACGCGGCGGGAAAGGACGGGACCATCCGACGCCTGCTCACAGGGGTGAGTCCGGCTGGCTGCCAGGTCACGGCGTTCGGCCGACCGTCGCGCACCGAGCTCGACCACGACTTCCTGTGGCGTCACGTGAACGCCCTGCCCGAGCGCGGGCGCATCGGCGTGCACAACCGGAGCTGGTACGAGGAGGTCCTGGCGGTGCGGGTGCATCCCGAGATCCTCGCCGGTCAGTACCTGCCGGAGCGGTGCCGCGGACCCGAGCTCTGGGAGGGGCGGCTGCGCTCCATCCGCGATCTCGAGGCTCACCTGGTGCGCAACGGAACGGTGGTGCTCAAGTTCTTTCTGCACGTCTCGCGGGCGGAGCAGGCGCGTCGGCTGCTGGCTCGCATCGACGATCCGGACCGGCGATGGAAGTTCGAGCCGGCCGATCTCGCCAGCCGCGAGCGCTGGGCTGCCTATATGGAGGCGTACAGCGCGGCGATCAGCGGCACCAACTGTCCTGAGGCGCCGTGGTACGCCATCCCCGCGGATCACAAGTGGACGGCCCGGGTCGCGGTGGCCGACATCGTGCATCGAACACTGGCGGGGATGCAGCCACGGATTCCAAGACCGCGAGAGATCGACTGGGGGAAGGCGCGGGAGCGGCTGCAGAGGACGGCTGGAGATTGACTGGGGAGGTTGGAGATTGGTTCTGGGAATACCCCTGGGCCCGAGGCTGGCCATGCGGACTCGCCACTCCTTCCTGTTGTGAAGCAATCATCACTCCCCACTCGCAATCGCGCGCGCAGCGATCACACGAAGCACGAAGCACGAAGCACCCCAGCGTAGCGAGGGAGCATGGCGAGCGCAGGCAGCGGATTCCACAGCCCTGAATCAGCGCCTCTCTCCCCACCAGATCGCCCAACCAAACCCCACAGCCACACAGAGACAGACCAGCTGCACCGCAGAGAACGGCCCGAGCACATGCCCGGCGTCACCGCGCAGCGGCTCCAACACAATCCGAATCAGCGCATATCCTACCAGATACCGCCGAAACAGATGCCCCTCCGGCAGCGCCCGCCCCCGCTGGAGCCACAGCCAGCCGGCCAGCAGGAGGTCCAACCCCAGCTCGTAGACCTGGGTAGGGTGCCGAGGCGCTCCATGCAGCTCGATCGCCCAGGGCCCCGTCCATGCGGTCCCGTAGCAGCATCCATGCAGCAGACAGCCGAGCCGGCCGACGGCCTGGCCCAGCGGGACCGCAATCGCGAACCCGTCGCCCGTGGAGCGGCGTATTCCCACCGCGCGTTTGGCGACCTCTACCCCGACGTAGCCCCCGACGAGGCCCCCCACGACGGTCTTGCCGGTGAAGTCCGCCGAGAGGGCGGCGGCGAGCAGGTCGCTCAGCCCGTCGGTGAACAGCAGCATCCCCAGCTTGGCGCCGATCGCGGCCCCCAGCAGCGCGCCCACCAACACCCAGCGATAGCCGGGCATTCGACGGTGTCCGAGCCGGGCGACCTCGGCGCGCCGAACCGTCCCCGCTGCGACAAAGGCCAGCACCAGGAAGACCGCGTAGGAGGGGAGAGGCACCCCGCCGATGTCGAGCAGCGTGGGCCTCACTTCTTGCCGAGACGCCAGGTGGCTCCGAGCGAGAGCGTGGTGGTGGTGTAGCCGATGTAGCCGAGGTCCAGCAGGTAGGGGTGAACGCTGAGTTCGGTGCTGGCGACGCAGCGATCGCCGATCTCGAAGCTCAGCCCCAGCGGGACCTGCAGGGGCCCCAACATGCCGGCCACCAGCGCCGGACCCGTGGTGACCCAGACGCCCTCGGCGACCCTCGCGGCGATCGGCACCCCGGCGCGAGCGTATAGCCAACCCAGATCGGCCTGCGCGCCAACGTAGAGTCGATCGGTCTCGACCAGGCCGAACCGCACGAACCCCGATCCGCCCCCGCCGCCGGCCCACTCGTGCCAATAGGCACCGTAGAGCGACCACCCCACGTCGAATCGCTGGCCGAAGCGGCGCATGAACCACGCCTGCGCTGCGCCCCCCGGATCGACGTAGAGCTGCGACGGCGGGCAGCGCGGGCAGCTCTCGCTTCGGTAGATCTGCCCCGAGGGGCCAATCGCGCCGCCGATTCGCATCTCGCCGGGCGCGGCGGGCAGCGGCGGCGGGAGCATCGTGGGCGGCGCGCAGGCCCACAGGGCGAAGTATCCGATGGCGATGCCGCAGATCAGCGTGGGGAGCGGGTGGCGGGGCATGCCGGGAGGTTACCACCTGCGAATGCGTGCGCGGCCCTACCTGTTCTACGACGTCGCCATCTCGATCTGCTCGACGTGCTACCGCAAGATCGAGGGCAAGATCATCCTGCAGGATGATCGCGTGCTGATGCGGCGCCGCTGCCCCGAGCACGGCTGGCAGACGGTGCTGCTCGCCGACGACGTGGAGTATTACCGGCGCTGCCGGGAGCAGTGGGTCAAGCCGGGCGAGCTGCCGGAGCGGTTCTCGACGCCGATCCGGTGGGGGTGCCCCTACGACTGCGGGCTCTGCCCCGACCACGAGCAGCACTCGTGCCTGTCGGTGGTGGAGATCACCGACGCCTGCAACCTGCGATGTCCGGTGTGCTACGCCTCCAGCGGTCCCGAGCGCCAGCGGTACCGCTCTCTGGAGCAGGTCACCGCGATGCTGGATGCGGTGGTGGCCGCCGAGGGGGCCCCCGCCGTGGTGCAGATCTCCGGGGGGGAGCCCACGCTCCATCCGGACTTCTTCGAGATCCTGGCTGCGGCGCGGGAGCGGCCCATCCGGCACCTGATGATCAACACCAACGGGCTGCGGCTGGCGCGTGAGCCAGGCTTCGCGGAGCGGTTGGCGGCTCGGGGCTGGGGGCCGCCCGGACCGGGGCTTGAGGTGTACCTGCAGTTCGACTCGTTCGAGGAGGGGGCGCTGCGAACCTTGCGGGGGGCCGATCTGCGGCAGTCGCGGGAGCAGGCGTTGGCCGCCTGCGCGCGCGCCGGCCTGGACGTGACCCTGGTGGTGACGGTGCAGAGAGGGGTGAACGACCACGAGCTTGGGCGCATCATCGACTACGGGCTGGCGCAGCCCTGCGTTCGGGGCGTGACGCTGCAGCCCGTGCAGGCCGCCGGTCGCCACGACGGGTTCGATCCCGCCTGGGATCGGCTGACGCTCACCGAGGTCCGGCGGCGGGTGCTGAATCAGACCGATGTGTTCTCCGCCGATGACATCGTGCCGGTGCCCTGCCACCCCGACGCCATCGCGATGGCGTACGCTGTTCAGATGGGGGAGCAGTTGGTTCCCCTGACCGGCCTCGTCCCGCGGGAGGTGCTGTTGGCCGGCCCGCGCAACACCATCGCGTTCGAGAAGGAGGCCCCGGTGCGAGAGCACCTCGTCCGGCTGTTCTCGACGGGTCACTCCCCCGAGAGCGGATCAGCGTCTCTGCGCGAGCTGCTGTGCTGCCTGCCGCGGGTGGACGCCCCGGGTGACTGGTCGTATCGGCAGGTGTTCCGACTCATCATCCTGCAGTTCATGGACGCCTGGAGCTTCGACGTCCGCAGCGTCAAGAAGAGCTGCGTACACATCGTCCACCCCGATGGGAGGATGATCCCTTTCGACACCTACAATCTGTTCTACCGAGACGACCTGGAGGAGACCCGGCTGGGGCCGCTCCGGCGCTCCATCCAGCCAGCCGCTGACGTCGAGACATCCGCCGCCGAGTGATGGGGAAGCGCGCTCACAGCGGTGAACGTTCAGATTGACAACCCCTCGCTTGCCCTCGGGCCCGGTCCAGACAGACCGGGTCTCGCAGACCGGGCCTGTAGGACCCCTGGTCGCGTCGCGTCACCTTGCTGTGACGCTTCCCCCCGGTGTGGAGCACCGCTGCAGACACAGCCGCTGTGGACGCAGCGGCTGTGTTGCAGAGCGGTAATTCCTCACCTGCGAACAGGAACCACGATTGCGGCGCAATCTTGTCGTCCACCTGAACGCTCACCGCTGTCAGATCAGCGCCTCGACCTCCGGATCCAGATACAGATCATCCAGCAGATTCGACGCCCAGCTCTCGCCGCCGTCGGCCAGCCGCCGAGCCAACCGAACCGCGCAGAGCTGGACCGGGATCACCTCGTGCCAGACCGCCTCGCTCAAGAACCGGAGCCCGGCGGCGTTCGGTCTGCGCTTCGTGTCTGAGACGGCCGTGCGGCACCGCTCGCACAGCATGACCGCCCACTCGACCTCGGGCTGCTCCGGTATCGGGGCGACCTCGATCACCCCGAGCGAGCCTTTCTCGCTGCACAGCTCACATCGGTTGCGGGCCCGGCGCGCGAGCACTCGGCCGAGCTGGGCCACGGCGGCCCGTCGTCCGTAGTACTGGTCGTGACCACGCGCCATCAGCGGATCCGGTTGGAGGGGGGGCGGCTCAGAAGTCGGCCTGTCGGCGCGCCCGCGGGAACGGGATCACGTCTCGGATGTTGTCGACGCCGGTGGCGTATTGCACCGTGCGCTCGAATCCCAGCCCGAATCCGGCGTGGGGCACGGTGCCATAGCGCCGGAGGTCGCGGTACCACCAGTACGGCTCGGTCTCCATCTCGAGCTCGGCCATCCGCATGTCGAGCACGGCCAGCCGCTCCTCGCGCTGGCTGCCCCCGATGAGCTCGCCGACCCCTTCGACCAGAACGTCCACCGCGGCGACCGTGCGCTCGTCGTCGTTGAGCCGCATGTAGAACGGCTTGATGGTGCGCGGGTAGTCGGTGACGGCGATCGGTCGGCCGACCTCCTCGCACAGGTAGCGCTCGTGCTCGGCCTGCAGATCACTGCCCCAGCTCACCGGATACTCAAACTTCGCCTTCTTGGCGCGCAGGAGTCGGGCGACGGCGTCGGTGTAGGTCATCCGCTCGAAGTCGGCGGCCACCAGTCGCTCCAGTCGACCGATGCAGTCGCGGTCGACCCGCTTGGCGAAGAACGCCAGATCGTCGGCCCGCTCCGCGAGCACAGCCCCGAAGATGGCCTTGAGGTAGGCCTCGGCCAGCGCGATGTCGTCGTCGAGATCGGCGAACGCGATCTCCGGCTCGATCATCCAGAATTCGGCGAGGTGCCGCCGGGTGTTGGAGTTCTCGGCCCGGAACGTTGGCCCGAAGGTGTAGACCCTGCCCATCGCGAGGCAGTACGCCTCCACGTTGATCTGCCCGGAGACCGTGAGGAACGCCTCGCGCCCGAAGAAGTCCTCAGAGAAGTCTACCCGTCCCTGCGCGTCGCGCGGCAGGTTGACCAGGTCCAGGGTGGAGACGCGGAACATCTGGCCGGCGCCTTCGCAGTCGCTGGCGGTGATGATGGGCGTGTGGATCCAGTAGAAGCCCTGCTCGTGGAAGAACCGGTGCGTGGCCTGGGCGAGGCAGTCGCGGACCCGCGTGACGGCCCCGATCAGGTTGGTGCGCGGGCGCAGGTGGGCGTAGGTCCGCAGGTGCTCCATGCTGTGGCGCTTGGGCTGCATCGGGTAGGTCTCGGGGTCCTCCACGCCGCCGATCACGGTGATGGAGTCGGCGCGCAGCTCCATGCTCTGGCCGCGGCCCCGAGACGGCACCAGCGTGCCCCGGACCTCGATGGCGCAGCCCGCTGTCAGCGTCTGGATCTCGGCGGCGTAGTTCTCCAGGGTGTTGGGCGCGACTATCTGGAGCGAGGCGAAGCAGCTCCCGTCGTGGAGCTGGATGAACGACAGGCCCGCCTTGGAGTCTCGGCGGGTGCGGACCCATCCCTGCGCAACCGCGGCGGTGGGGAGCTCCGCATCAGGTGTTTGCAGGATGTGGACGATTCGGGGGGCGGCCATCGGTGTCTCCCGGACTGGTGGCGTCGGGAGCTATTCCCCCGCGCCGATGTCAACAAGACCGGGCCGCGGTATCGAGCCTCGAGCAGTCCGCTCGAAACGACTACACGGGGCCCGAGAGCCCCGACGTGATGAAAGTCGGCCGCGGGCGGCGCCGGCCGGTGCGGGGGATGCGCTGCGCGATGTTCTGGATGAGGCGCACCCAGTGGAGCATGCCCGGCGCGAAGAAGCACTTTCCGGTGTTGAGGAGCGCCACCGACAGCTCGCGCTCGGGATCGGCCCAGACCACCACCGTGGTGAAGCCCAGGTGCCCGAACGCCCGGGGCGTGGGGAGCCCGTAGAGGCTGAAGAAGCGCCCGCCGGCCATGAACCCGCGCGCGTAGCGCTGGGGATACTGCAGGGTCTCATCGAAGCGATGCCCCGAGCGGACCCGCGTGGCCGCCGCGACGGTGCGCTCCTCCAGCACACGCACGCCGTCCAGCTCCCCGCCGTTCACCAGCATCTCGAAGAAGCGGGCGGTGTCGCGCGCGGTGCCGTAGGCGTTCACCGGGGGGAGGACTCCACGCCGGAACGGCTCGGAGTTGGAGATCTCGATGGCCTGGGGCACCAGCAGGCCCACGGTGTCGGCGAAGATCTTCGCGGCCATCCCGGGCACGGGCCAGCCGGTGAAGGCATGCAGCCCCACGCGGGCGTCGTCTTCCGGCCCCACGCCGTAGTCGAGCTGATCGATGCCCAGCGGGTCGAGCAGCTCGCGGCGCAGCAGCGTGCCCACGTCGGCGCCGGCCACCCGCTCCAGCACCTCGCCCAGCAAGAAGAACGCAGAGACGGGGTGGTAGCCGTGCCGCTGGCCGGGGGGGGAGACGGGCTTGAGATCACACAGCATGTCCAGCAGCAGCGCGCGATCGGCCAGGGACTCGGGGTTCTCCAGGCGCGGGAGCGTGTGGATCCCGGCGGTGTGCTCGAGCAGGTGGCGGACGGTGATGGCGTCCTTTCCGTGCCTGCCGAAGTCGGGGATGAAGCGCACCACGCGATCGTCGAGGTGGAGGAGGCGGCGCTCCAGCAGCTTGTGGGCCAGCGTGGCGCACAGCAGCTTGGAGGCTGAGAACAGGCAGAACAGGCTGTCGGGGGTGGCGACGACCAGGGGGCTCCCCTCGGGCTGGCCGGGGAGCGTTCCGGTGAGGTGACCCACCGTGCGATCGAGCAGCACCCGCCCCCTGTGGCGTACGCAGAGCGCGATTGCCGGGTGGAGGCCCGTGCGAAACAGCCGAAGCACATCCGACCAGATGGCGCGGACCGCGCGCGGACGGATCCCGACATCGCCGGGCGGATCCTCGTGACCGCGGCGGCTGACGGCCTCGGGATCTGAAGGTCTGCAGCGGACGGACCTGGACAGGCTGGATGTGCGGAGGGCCACGACTCTCCTCTTTGACTGACGAACGTCATTCAAGCCGATCGGGGGGGACCGGCGCAACCCCCCCGGGGGTTTGCGCCACGCCGCTGTCTTCGGCATAGACTGGCCTTGACGATGACGCGAAACCGACCAGCGCGGACCCCTACCATGACCGGACGCCCCTCGTGGGGGCGCGTCCTGGCGCTGGTGGGGGTGCTGGCGACCCCCGCCGACGTCGCCGCGCAGGGCTGCCCCGCCGGCCAACTCCGCCACGCGGACACCGAGGGAAACTGCTGCTGGCCCGACCAGGCGTGGAACGGAAGTCGCTGCGTCGGCGCGCCGGACTGCCCCGCGGGCATGGCGGCGGTGGGGGACACCTGCGAGGCCTCTCGCTGCCCCGGGGCGCAGGTGCCGATCGGGGACATCTGCTGCGAGTCCGGCCAGATCGCCAGCCGCGGCAATTGCTGCTGGCCCGGCCAGGGGTGGCTGTCCAGCAAGGGGCGCTGCGTGGGCACGCCCACCTGCCCGCCCGGAACCACCGCGACCGGCGACGCCTGCTCGTCGGGCGGCGGGTACGGCATCCCGCCGACCACCGCGACCCCGCCGTCGGGGCGGCAGTACCCCGAGACCACCCCGACGGTCGGAGGCGCAGCGGCGCAGAGCGACGGCGGCACCGCCGGCTGGCGCCAGTCAACCACCGCTTCCCAGACGGACAGCAGCGCGGCGTCGTACCCGGCGCCGTACTCCAGCTCCACGCCGTACAACACCTCCGCGCCGCCGGCGACCGCGTCGGCGCCGACGGGTCCGGCCACCCGGGGCGCAGGCTCCGCGAGCCCGCCCCTGCTGCCGACCTGGAACAGCGCGCTGTCCGCCCACGACTACCGGTTCATCTCCGCGCCCGCGGGGTCGTTCCAGATGGGCAGCCCGCCCACCGAGCAGAACCGCGACGACGACGAGAGGCAGCACGGGGTGGTGTTTCGGCAGGCGTACCTGATCGGCGTCACCGAGGTCACCCAGGGGCTGTACCAGGACGTCATGGGGGAGAACCCCGCGCAGTCCCGAGCGGTCTCCCAGAGCGAGCACGCGCTGACCTCCTGCGCCACCGCCGGGGTCGGGCCTCAGCTCCCCGTCACGTGCGTGACCTGGTACGACGCCGTCCGATTCTGCAACCGCCTCTCCGAGCTGGAGGGGCTGATGCCGGCCTACACGTTCGAGTCAGCGAGCACCGTCACGTGGAATTTCATGTCCAACGGATACCGCCTGCCGACAGAGGCCGAGTGGGAGTACGCGGCGCGCGCCGGGCAGGCGACGATCTACGCCGGCAGCGACAACCCCGACGAGGTGGGGTGGTACATCGGCAACTCCGAGTGGCGGGTGCGCGCGGTGGCGTCGCTCAGACCCAACGCGTGGGGCATGTACGACATGAGCGGGAACGTTCGGGAGTGGGTGTGGGACTGGTACGGGCCCTATCCCCAGTCCAACGTGATCGGTCCCACCGGGGTCCACAATGGCGACGCCCATGTGTATCGGTCGGGGAGCTGGGCCAATGCTGCGCACGATACGCGGGTGGCGGATCGGGGCGCCAAGGAGCCGGGCACCATCTGGCATCAGCAGGGATTTCGGATCGCGCGGAGTCTGCCGGAGCCTGAGTGACCACGCTTGAGTGAAACCGCCTCTCGGTGCTTGAATCGGGGGCTGGTCACTGGTCACTCGGGTCTTGCACTCGACACTGGTCACTCGAAACATCTCGCGCGGGGCCGCGCTCAGGCTCGCACTCGCATGCGATGCACAAACACTCGATGCGCGAAAGGCTAACGATAGAACATGTTCTAGCAGGACCCTCGGCCTCGCCGAGAGTGCCGGTTCCACGGTGCGCCAGACAACCACTTGGGGGAGCATCGAGGACCGCAGATTCTCCTACCCTGGTGCGTATGGGCTATGCCCCCCGCAAGGGCGCTACAGGGTCGCGGTATCAACTTGAAGCCGCGACCCTGTACAGTGCCGCGGGTTCAGGTTGTCCACAGGGCAACCTGGAATCGTCGGTGTTGGATTCCGCTGCGTGAGCAGGGGCCGGCCACGAAGGGGCCGGGGGCGGGGGTCTCCCCCGCAACAGGGCATACAGAAGTGCGGGTCAACTTGAACCCGCGCTACTGTACCCACACAATCCGGCCCCTGAACAGTCCGGATTCAAGGCTCAACGAACAGCCACTCCGCGACATACAGATCACAGCCGAACACCTCGATCGGTCGCTCCCGCGTACGCACCTGAAGCTGGGCGACGTTCTCCTGCTCGAACGGCCGCTTGCGGCCCCAGCCTTCCTGCTTCAGGTCGGCGAATTCGAAAGGCACCCGCACCCAGGCGTCGGTGCCGTCTCCGCAGGTGAACTCCAAGCCGTGGTGATCCTGCTCGGGATCGGCGCAGACCTCGCCTGTCTCTTCGTCCACCTGCCCCCGGAGCAGCTCCAGTCGGTAGGTGCGCCCGTCGCCCTTCGTCGCCAGCGTCAGCCCGCGCCACGCCCGCCAGTCGCGGCTCCATGTCTCGACGCCCACGCCGGAGAAGGCGTGAGGGTGGTCCTCGGTGACCGCGCCGGACCAGCTCGCGACGCAGTCGGAGGGGGGGAGGGGATCGGGTTGGGTCTGAAGAATGGATGTAGAGGTGCCTCGGCCGCACTCTTCGTCATCGGAGCCCGCGATGTCGGCGTCGGAGAAGGTGAACCAGAACGGCCGCAGGGGCTGGAGGAGCTGCTCGGGGCAGCGGAGGACCTCGTGCTCCACCACGCCGCCCTGAGGTGGGGCGATGCGCTCGGGAGCGCGCGGCGGGCGGGGTCGCAGCAGGGCGCGCGGCGGGTTTCGCTCGCAGCCTGGGAGGAGGCCGGCGAGGAGACCGGCCCCGAGGACCGTGGCGCGTGTCACCATACGGGAATTCATCGTACGGGCTCGGTGCCGCGGGCGCCGTCGAGGAACAGCACGGCGGACAGACGCAGCGCCGGCTCCAGCGGAAACCCGGGTGCGGCGCACCAGCCGACGCTCACCGCGAACAGGTTGGCGAGGTACAGATCGGACAGGACGTTCGCGGGGAGGTCAGCGCGGAGCTCCCCCCGCGTGGCGGCTCGCGCGAAGCGCCGCGACAGGACCGCGCGGATCCCGTCGCGATCCCGCCCCAGCTCACCGGCCGTGCGGCGCAGGGCCACCACCCCGACCTCGGCGAACAGCCGCGGTCGCGCGCTCCACGTGAGGGTGACGACCTCCGCCACTCGGCCGAACACCACCTCGAGAGGGGCGTCCTCCGGGAGCCGCTCGATGGCCTGCACGAAGTCTCCCTCGGCGTGGCGGAGCAGCTCGATGAGCACGTCCTCGCGGGTGGGGAAGTGGAAATAGAACGCACCTCGGCTGACCTGCGCCCGGCGCGTGATGTCCTCGATGCGGGCGGTCGCCACGCCGTCGCGCGCGAAGACCTCAAGCGCGGCGTCGTAGATCCGCTGGCGGGTGGCCTCGCGCTGGCGGGCGCGGTGGGGCAGCGAGTCCGAGGTGCTCACGGGACGTCTCCGAGTCGCTCTTAACCCATCGATGCGGCCGGCTCGGGTTACTGGCGGTCATGCACGAACATTGGTTCGACTGCCGGGGGATCCGCCTCTGTCTGTGTGAGTGGGGCGCGGGACCTCTGGTGGTCCTCCTGCACGGCTGGCTCGACCAGGCGGCGAGCTGGGGGCGGGTCGCGCAGGCTCTCGCCCGGGACGGCTACCGCGTCGTCGCGCCTGATCATCGCGGCCACGGCCGCAGCGATCACGATCCTGGGGGCTCCTGCTACCACTTCCCCGAGTACGTCGCCGACACGGACACCCTCATCTCGCGGCTGAGCCCCGGCGCGCCGGTGGCGCTGGTCGGGCACTCCATGGGCGGGACGATCGCAGGGCTCTACGCCGGACTGCGGCCCGACCGTCTGTCGGCTCTGGTGCTGGTCGATGGGCTGGGACCGCCGGCGATCAGCGACGAGGACGCTGTGGAGGTCTACCGCACGTTCCTCGACCACCAGGCGCGCCACCACGCGGGCCCCCCGGGGCATCGCCCGCTGCCTGACGTCGCGGCGGCGGCGGCGCGTCTGCGGCGCATGAACCCCGCCATCGATCGCGCGTGGGCGCTGGCGCTCGCCGCGCGGATCACCCGACCCGCGCCGGGCGGGGTGGTGTGGACCTGGGATCGCCGGCACCGGGATCGCTCCGCGGTGGGCTACGACGCGGCGCGCCATCGACTGCACCTGGCGCGGGTCCGCGCGCCCACCACCGTCATCCTGTCGCGGCAGGGCTGGTACACCTCCGCGCTGTCCGATCTGCAGGAGCGCCTGGACGCGATCGGCGCGCTGCAGGAGGTCATCCACGTCGACGCGGGGCACTCCCTGCATTTCGATGCACCAGAGCTGCTGGCCGGACACATCGCGCAGGCCTTGAGCGGCACGCGCGCCAGCGACGCGGACTCTGTGCGGCTATGATCGCAGCGCTTCGAGGTGCATGATGTTGTGGCTGTTCCCCTTGATGGTCAGCGCCGGGAACATCCCTGTCTGGGAGGTCGAGAATTTCGGCCGGAACGACGTGATGGTCCCCAACAAGGGCTGGACCGGCGGCTACCGGGCCGACTCCTGGTACGCCCGCGACGGCAGAGCCTACCCGCTGACGGACGACAACATCAACGACGTCAACTTTCGCGCCTACGGGCAGGGTCTGGCCTCCGACAACTGGCTGATCCGCGACGCCGATCTGGAGGACGTGCTGGTCTCGGTGGACTGGTACACCGAGGACGACGACACCATCGGACTGGTCACCCACAACGACGGAAACGGAGCGGCCTACATCCTGTTCGTGAGCGAGGACTCCGCGCCGCCACCCATCACCTCGGTGAGCCGCGGAACGCTGGTGCTCCTCCGCGTCGAGCGCGACGGCGGCGTCGAGCTGGGCTCCAGAAACGTGAACATGGAGACCTACAACTCGCTCTCGCTCGAGGTCGATGACGGCCGCTTGACGGCGTTCTTCGATGATCGCGAGGCGTTCTCGGTCACCGACGGGGATCCGCTGCCCGCCGGTCAGGCCGGCATGTACTCCTACGACGCGGGTGACGGCGACGACAGCGACGTCGCGGCGACGGGCATCTGGGTGGACGCTCTCGACGGCGACGATGACGGCGTCGCAGACGACGACGACAACTGTGAGGACGACGCGAACCGCGGCCAGGAAGACCGCGACGGCGACGGCGTCGGCGACGCCTGCGACGAGGCGGACACCGCGACGGGGACCACGACCGGCACCGGCGGTGGCAGCGGTGGCAGCGGCGGCAGCACGAGCGGTGGTAGCGGCAGCGGTGGCGGAAGCGGTGGAAGCGGAACCAGCGGTGGAAGCGGAAGCGGTGGAAGTGAGTCGGGCCTCGACACCGGCGTGCGGCCGCTGAAGGAGGGCACCAGGCTCACGGCGTGCGGCTGCGGTGGTCCCGGCGCGCCCCGCCAGCCCCGCCCGGCCCGCCAGCACCAGGCGGCGCTCACCCGCCAGCAGCATCCGCCTCCCCCCCCCAGAGCCTCCGCC
>CAYXGP010000055.1:0-39558 GCA_964464515.1 uncultured Enterobacterales bacterium | reverse complement strand
TGTGCGGATCAACCCTGTGCGGATCAACCCTGTGCGGATCAACCCTGTGCGGATCGGCGCGAGGCAATTCGACGGGCGGCCCCCAGAATCCGGCCACCTCGGACACCGTGGGCTGCTCCCCGGTAGCGGCCTCGACCACCGGCTCGATGGGCAGTGGATCGCTCTGAGCAGGAGCGAGCCGGACCGCGCTCACTCGGACCGCTGGCTCCTCGGTGTCAGCAGTAGAGGATGCAGAGAGCGCATCTATCGGATCGGACAGGGTGTCCGGCACCGGGAGCGGCGGCTCCGCACGCGGGGTCGGGAGCTGGAGGAACGGTCCCGGCTCTGGGACCTCGACCGGGTGGATGCCGCCTGACCACATCTCGACGGGGACCGGCTCCGACGCCGGCTCGCGGAAGGACAACACCCCGACGTCGGGGGCGTTGGTGGGATCATCGACCTCGGGGAATTCATGTGGAGTGGCCGGGGCCGTCTCGGGATCGGCTGATGCGTGGGGGGCTGCAGCCGCGAAGGGAACGCCAGGCGTGAAGGGCTCCCCAGGCGCACCGAGGTCGTCGCCCCCGAGCAGCTCCTCGAACAATAGCTGCTGGTGAAGCATCTCGCGGGCGGGACCGAGGAGGGGCGAGACCCAGTCCGCGGGAGCGGGCCCGCCGAGATCGACCCCGAGCCGGGCGATCCAGGTCGCCATCTCTCGGGCGGTCGGCCGCGCGGAGGGCTCGAACGCCAGGCACCACGCGATCAGCTCGGAGACCGCGGAAGCCCCGGTCGTCTCCAGCACCCGCTCGGCGATCGCGGCGACCATCCCCTCGTGCCAGTCGCGCTGGGATGAGGCGTACGAGGGGAGCGAGCCGGTGACGAGGTGGGCCAGGATGGCGGCGCAGGCGTAGACGTCCGAGGCGGGCTCGCCGCCCCCTGTCAAGCTCTCCGGCGCGGTGTATGGCGTAGGGATGCCACCCGGGGCGGACTGGTCCAGGGGGCGCCCCAGCTCCAGCAGCATGATCTGGCCGCCGGGCCCCACCCAGATGTGACGCGCACCGATCGCGCCGTGCCACAGCCCCTGCCCCTCGGCGATGTCGAGGGCCTCCAGCAGGGGGGCGACGACGCGGCAGGCGGTCCCCGCAGCCACCGGGCCGAGGGCCGCCAGCGCCTCGATGTCGCTCCCGTCCACCTCGCACAGGCGCAGCAGGCCGTCGGGGTGCTCGTCCACCGCGAGCGTCGCGACCGCCACCGGGTGTCGGAACTGCAGGTGGGCCATGGCGACCAGGCTGCGTCGAGCCTCCGACAGGTCGTTGCCGCGGACCAGCTCGATGGCGGCGGGGGCCTGCGGCGACCGGTAGAGCACGCCGCGCGGGCCGTGCCCGATGGCGTTCTGTGGATCGAAGCGCCCCGCCATCACTCACCAGGCCCGAAAGTAGAGAGCGCCGGCCCCGACGCCGATCGCTGCTACGGAGAAGCCGATCGAGAGTCCCTGCGACACGTTGGTGGTGCGCCGGAGCGGGACCACCGCGGCCGGCTGCGTCGTATCCCAGAAGGCCCCGTGGCTGATCGCCGCCGCTGCATAGAACCCCGCGCCGGCCAGACCCAGCCCCCCGGCGACCGCGAGCGCGCGCCGGCTGATCTGGGGGGTCTCGGGCTCGGGAGCCGCGATCGGCCTGACGCCGACCACCGTCTCGGGCGGGGGCTCCGGGGCCCAGCGCGAGGACGCCTGGGTCTCGTAGGCCGGCGGCGCCATGCCCGCGCTCACCCGCACGGTCTGCTGCACCATGCCAGCGCCGTCGAAGCGCTGGAAGAGGTAGGGACGATCGACCGGAGCGGTGTTCGCCGGCTGGCCGTCGATGTGGATCCATCCGTACCGCGGCGGCGTGAGGGGGGTCCCCGGGGTCGCCCCGGAGCCGCCGGCCACGTCGAACAGGATCCGCAGCGGGTGACCCGGCGGCGCCAGCGCGTCGGGGAGTTTGTACCCGGGCACCACGGCCCGCAGCGCCCGGAACGACGCCGCCGCAGCCGCCTGATCTCCGGACATGAAGCCTCCCAGCGCGTCGAGGCGGTGGAAGGCCGCAGCCTGATTGACCGAGATCGCCTCCTGCACACACGGCAGGATCGCCAGGAGGTTCTGGTGGGCGCGCAGGAACGCAGCGTCGTTCATGTCGGCGAAGGCCGCGTCGCCGGATGAGATCTGCTGGGACATCTCCCGCGAGGAGAACCCCCGAGGGCATGCCGCCGCAGCGGGGGCCGCAAGCAGGCCGCCAGCGATGCCCAAGGCCAGCTGCAGCGCCAGCACCAGCGCGCGCGCGCTCACTCGCCACCTCCGAACAGCAGGTAGATGGCGCCCACCTGATCGACCGGGTCACCGCCGGTGAGATCCAGACCCGGCGCGCCGATGCAGACGTCGTCGAAGCCGTCGTTGTCCAGATCAGCGCCGACCGCCAGGGCCGCGCCGACCGACAGGTGGTCGCCGCCCGCCAGATCGCCGCCGCGCAGCTCGAACGCCTCGTCCGCCAGATCAAGCGGCCCCTCTTCGAGGACCGACGAGGGCAGCACATGCACCACGCCGCCGTCACCCTCGGTGGGCACGCCGATCAGCAGATCGAGTCTGCCGTCGTCGGGATCGCCGTCGACCTCGCCCGTCGTCAGGGTCAGCCCCGACAGATCGTCTTGCTTGTCAAGCGAAATCACCGCCCAGCCAACTTCCCAGTCTCCGCCGTCATCCCCCCGGATCAGCGAGATCGTCCCGAAGCCCTCGTCATTGGTGGGGACCAGCACCCACAGATCGTCCAGTCCGTCGCCATCGATGTCGCCCGCCGCGCGGACGGCGCTGCCAACCGCCTCGTCGTCTTCCGTTCCTGAGATGGCCGGGGGCACGTCCGCAAGATCGGTCAGGCTGCCGTCGCCGGGGATCAGGTACACCGCGCCGGCGTTGTCCACGTCGTCGATGGTTGCGCCGGGGGCCGCCACGACGCCGTAGGGCATGCCCTCTCCGGTCGGGTCGGGCAGCCAGTCCAGCGCCGCGCCGAGCCGATCGCCGGTCGTCACGCCATCGACGGTGGCGCCCACGACGCTGTCTTCGGTCAGCTCTCCGAAGACGAGCGAGACCTCTCCCCCGTCGACGTCGGGCGCGCCGATCGCGAGCACGAGGGGATCGCCGTCGCTGAAGACCGCTGTCATCGCCGCGCCGAAGCTGCTGTGGTTCCCTTCGATGCTGAAGGAAGCCGCGTCGTCCAGCGCCTCCGAATCAGCGGCCGACAGCGGCCCGAACAGCACATAGACGTCGCCCTCGGCGCCGACGAGCAGATCGTCGCCGTCGTCGTCCAGATCTCCGATGATCAGCGACGACGCCTCGAAGCCCGTCAGCGTGAGCGCCGGCTCGGCGAACGGCCCCAGGGGGGTCTCGTAGACCACCACGGCCCGCTCATCGCCGTCGGAGGACGCGCCTCCCGGCATCGTCGCGACCAGCGACGGCACCTTCGCGCTGAGCAGGTCGCCGATCGCCAGCGCGCTGCCCAGCGCCCCCGCCTGGACGTCTCCGGACAGCAGGACCGCGCGCTCCTCCAGGGCCATGTCTTCGTCGAGGGGACAGGAGGGATCGACCTCGACGCAGTCGTTGTCGATGCCGTCGCCGCAGATCTCGATCGCCCCCGGGTACCTCGCCTCGTCCTCGTCGTCGCAGTCCAATTCTTCGTCCGTCGACTCGACCCATCCGGTGGGCTGCTCACACAGGCACTCGGCGACGCCGTCTTCGGCGCCGTAGCCGTCGCCGTCGGCGTCGAGCACATAGTCGTCGCAGCCGTCGGCGCCCGCCTCGTTGGTCTGGCCGTCGCAGTCTTCGTCGTAGTTGCCGTCACACAGCTCGAGCGCGCCGGGGTGGATCTCTTCGCGCCCGTCGTCGCAGTCGAACACGCCCAGGCTGCCGCTGACATACCCCTCGGGCGTCTCCTCCTCGCACAGCTCCTGGTAGGAGTATTGGTTTCCATAGCCGTCGCCGTCGTCGTCCTTGTACCAGAGCGTGGGGTGCACGGCGGCGTTGGAGTCGTTGCAGTCCTCGGCGTTGCTGACGTACCGATCCGGCTGCTCGCACGCGCGCTCGAACGTCTCGGGATCGCCGTAGCCGTCGCCGTCGTAGTCGTAGTACCAGATCTGCTCTTCTTCGCAGTCGGTGGTGCTGGGGTCGGTATAGGGAGCGTCGGTGGTGGGCAGGGTGCCGGTGTCGAACTGTTCGAGCTTCTGCTCCAGCTCCGACTGAGAGATGAACATGCACCCAGGTGACATCACCGCGCCGAGGAGCGCGGCGGCCAGGTGTCGTGGCTGGAAGGGAGCACCCATCGCCGATCATCTTCGCCGCTGTGGAGGTGGGGTCAAGTACTGCGTCGATCCGGCGGGCAGTCTACCGCGGACCGGTGGGGGGGCAAGGCGGGCGCCGGCCCTCCGGTCCGAACGCGGCCTCGGGGTCGGCGAGGAGGTCGGCGAACGTGCGAAGGAGCCGGGCGGCGCGCACCCCGTCGATCAGACGATGGTCGAACACCATGAGCACCGGGAGCACAGGTCGCACCGCCGGCTGACCATCGACCGGCACCACCTCGTCCTGCACCGGGGCGATCCCCCACAGCGTGCCGATGTGGATGAGTCGCAGCGGGATGGTGACGGACGCCCCGCGGAACCACGCGCCCTCGAGATCGCGGAACGCCGCGCCCACGTTGGAGATACCGGTGGTCATCGGCATCTGGGCATGGATCGCGCTCGCGGTGAGTGGGTTGGATGCGAGCCGGTCGAGCTGCTCCAGCCCCCGCTCCATCAGCCCCTGTGGCAGCAGCTCACCAAGCTGGAGGATGCGCCGGATCAGGCGATTCTGCACCTTCCCCGAGCGCTCGGCCCGCACCTCGCCGCGGACCTTCTCGGCGATCTGACGCAGGGAGAGCCGCTCGGCCTCGGCCACCAGCGCCATGCCCAGCTCCCGGCTGGCCTCGCCGGCGTGACCCAGCAGGTTGACCGGCATGACCACGCCGACGTGCGGCTGCGGAACGATGTCGCGACCGATGATTCGGGCGTTCGCCTCGGGGTGCTCGGTGAGCGCGCGCGCCACCGCAGCCGTGACGAGGTGCTGCACCGAGACCCGCGCGCCCGGCGCCGCGTTCACCCGCTCCAGATAGGCCTCGGAGGTCGAGAAGTCGATCGCCACGTTGATCGAGACCCACGGGCTTCCGGGGCTGCTGAACCACCACAGCAGGAAGCGTCGGAGCGTCGAGACGGCGGGCGGAGGGGGACCGGGCATGGCAACCCGTTAACCGGACATCTCCCCTTCATCCCCGGAGCCCAGATGACCCTCATCGCGCTCGCGCTGCTGACGGGCTGCGCGCAGGAGACCACCCCCACCTCACCGGTCGCCTGCCCTGAGTGTCCGACCTGCCCCGAAGCCGCCCCCGCGGCGAACGCCCTGGATGAGTGGGAGCAGCAGATGCTGGCGCCCCACATCGAGGCGGTCAAGGCGGGGGTCACCCCCACCGGCGATCGCGGCTTCGGCGTATGCACCGGCAGCAAGAAGTGCGGCACGTATCTGGGCTCCGACCCGGGCGAGCTGCCCCCCGGCGACTATGTCATCCGCGCCGAGCTGGCCGTCCCGTCGATCGGCGAGGGCTGGCAGGCCCGGTTCGCGGTGAGCTGCGACGGCGCGGGCTCCACCGCGTACGAGAAGGTCTACAAGGTGAGCTACTCTGGCGCGGGCCGCGGTTACCGGCTCGACCCGCTGCGCAGCATCCACTCTCCGCACCGCTCAGGGGAGGCCCGGAGCTGTACGTTCGAGATGGTGCCGATTCGTCCCGACGGAAAGGAGCTGGAGGCGATGACCGGGAGCTACAGCACCCCCGCCAGGTAGGACCAACTGGCGGGCCAGCCTACCGCTTCTCCCGAACCTCGTACTTCAGCTTAAGCTTGCCGACGGTGATCTCGTCGCCGTGATCGAGGATGCGTCCTTCCTGCGGTTTGTTGCCGTTGATCAGCACCTTGCCCAACATCCCGGTCTTGTGGACGACGTGCCCGTTGCCGTTCCACTGCAGCTTGGCGACCGGCGTGCGGGCCATGAAGATCGACACCGGGATCTTCCCGCCTGGGCCGATCGTGACCTCGTCAGCGCCGGGACGCCATCGGCGGGTGGGGTCGTTTGCCTGCACGAGGACGGCGTTCTGGCAGCGCTTCTCGGCCTCGACCAGCTTCTTTCGAAGGGCGGCGGAGATCACATGGGTGGAGTGGGCGGTGGAGGCTCCCAGCATGGGCTGGTAGGGCGCCATCTCCTCGACCTGGAGCGCCCGGGTCGGACTCATGTCGACCTCGATCAGGTACACCAGGGTGTACTTGCCCACCCGCAGCGTGTCGCCGCTGGAGAGCGTACGCCGCCCCTGGATCTCTTCGCCGTTGAGCTCGGTGCCGTTGTTGCTTCCCAGATCTTCGACGGAGACGCCGCCGCGCTTCACCCGCAGGCGCGCGTGGCGCCGACTGACGGAGACGTTCGGCAGGCACAGGTCGGACTCGGAGGACCGCCCGATGATCACGTCATCGGGACCGAGATCGAACCGTCGCTCTGGCTGTCGGGGCTCGCTGATGACGAGCAGGGGCATCACTCCTCCACGTTGAGGCCGTGTCATGTATCCGGAGTGACGTTGACAGCAAATGTCAGGGGATGTAACCGCGCGGCTTCAGCGGGAGGTACACCGGCGCAGACCGCTGCGGCAGACCACCGTCACCACCTCTCCGGCGTGGACCGTGACGCTGCCGGCGGGGGTGTAGACGGCGCCGTCGAAGCGCCCCTGAAGGCTGTAGGTTCCTGCGGGGACCCGACCGGGCTCGAGGGTGCCCGCAGATCCCACCAGACGTAGATCGACCGGGTCTCCCCGTGCGAGCACGGTGCCGTGGAGCGACGGCTCGCCTGAGCTGTCCTCCGCGGGCTCCGGCTCGTCGATGTCTTCAAACTCGTCCGGGTACTCGTCTCGATCGTCGTCTCTGTCGCGGACCACCCGCCGCGGCGCCTGCTGCACCTCCGGGGTGAGCTCGGGCACCTCCAGATCTGTCGCCAGCATGTTGATCGCGGCGTCGTCGGTCGGGGCAGCCTCGGCCGGAGGGGGCAGCGTTGAGGGCTCCCCCCCGAACCAGACCGCCGCGACCCCCAGCACCGACGCAGCAGAGAGCCCCACGAGCAGGACCACGATAGCGGCGGCGACCGCGATCCAGTACTCCCCGCGCGGCTCTGGCTCGATGGCGGGATCGGTGGGCGCGTCTTCGTCGGTGTCGGTCCGGGGCAGGGCGCTGAGAGACGTGGAGACGAAGCACCCGGTGAGCTCACCCGGCGTGTGATCGCGGCTCCGCATCAGCTCGGGGACCACGTCGGAGGCCCAGTCCTTGAGCCACGGCGACGGGAACCGCAGCCGCTCTCTGCGCAGCATCCGCGCCAGCTCACCCGCCGTGGGGCGGTCGCCGTCGTCGTAGGCGGTGCACTGCGCGATGATGCTGACGAGTCGTTCGTCGCCGATGGCCTCGAACAAGCCGCTCAGCCGCTCCTCCATCGCCGCCTCGTGGCGCTCGCGGTTGGTCGCCGTGCGCCCGAGGGCCTCTCCCGCCAGCAGCTCGTACAGCAACGCCCCCAGCGCATAGACGTCTCCGGCGTGGGTGTCGATGCCGTCGACCCGCTCTGGCGCCATGTAGTCGAGCGAGCCGAACAGGATGGATCGCGTGACGCTCTCTCGCCGCTGGAACTCCGCGCGCGCGACCCCGAAGTCGAGCACCTTGACCTCTCCGGAGGGTGTGAGCTGGATGTTCGAGGGCTTGATGTCGCGATGGAGTACGCGGAGCGGCTCGCCCTCACCGCTCGGGGCGTCGTACGCGCTGTGCAGCGCGTCGGAGACCTCCTCGGCGATCTCCAGAGCGGGCCCGACCGGCATCGCGCCGTTGGCGATCACGCGACTCAGGTCGACGCCGTCGATGAACTCCATGACGACGGTCCACTTGCCGTCGAGCATGTGCAGGCCGTCAACCTGCACGATCGCCCGATGCCGCAGCAGCCCGAGCATACGCGCCTCGTCCCGCAGACGTTCGGCCAGATCGACGCTCTCGGCGACCTCAGGGTTGAGCACCTTCAGCGCGACCTGCTTTCGAAAGCCCCCGGCGCCCTGGAGTTCCGCGCGATAGACCGTCCCGAAGCCCCCCTTGCCCACGGCCTCCAGGATGCGAAAGCGACGAAGCGCGGTCTGGTCAGTACTCACGACAAGCTGCAGTGCTGGAGGGGGTGGGGGTTCCGGCGTCCCCTACCCTATCAGAGAGCCCGCTCTCTCCCGACAATTCCGCCCATTCGGCCTGATCAGCGACATCCGAGCTGTCAGCAGTGTCCTCGCGGTGATCGCATCGCTCTCGTGTACGGGCGCGAGTGATGACGACTCCACAGACACGGCGGACCCCGGGGAGCCGGTAGATCTGTTGAGCTACGTCGATCCCTTCATCGCCACCGGCGGGGAGGGCTTCGGGGTGGGCTGCGGGTTCCCCGGCGCCGCGCGGCCGTTCGGGCTGGTGAAGGTCAGCCCCGACACCGCCTCCGCAAGCGGCGCTGCGTTCGGCGCGTACCGCGGCGGCGGCTATCACAGCACCGACTCCACGATCCGCGGCTTCTCGCACATCCACCTGCACGGGGTGGGGCTCACCGACTACGGCCTCGTCTCGATGATGCCCACCGACGGCATGAGCGCGGAGCTGATCGACGAGGACCCCCGTCGCGCGCCGTTCCGCAAAGAAGAGGAGTCCGCGCGGCCTGGCTACTACCGGGTGCAGCTCGACGACCCGGAGGTGGAGGTCCGGCTGTCCGCCACCGACCGCACGGCGCTGCACCGCTACGCCTACGCAGACACAGTGGCCGAGCCCACGGTGGTCATCGATCTGTCACACACCATGGGCGACGCCCGGGTGATGGCGGCCGAGCTGACCATCGACCCCGCGGGCGCGTTCGAGGGGTGGATGCAGGTCGACGGTGACATGACCTCGCCGTACACGATCTATTTCTCCGCGCGCATGGACGATCCCCCGACGGTCTGGGGCACCTGGAGCGGAGAGAAGCTGAGCGAACGCAGCACCACGGTGAGCGCCGCTGAAGAGGCCGGCGAGGGCGTGAACGTCGGCGGCTATCTGCAGCTCGGAGACGATCTGGCGCGGATCCGCGTGGGCGTGAGCATGGTCGACCTGCCCGGCGCGCGGGCCAACCTGGCCGCAGAAGACGACGGCCACGACATCACCGTCTCTGCCCACAACGCCTACGAGGCGTGGCGACCCTGGCTGGACGTCGTGGCCGTGTGGGGGGGGACCGAAGACCAGCGCACGATCTTCGCCACCGCGCTGTACCACAGCCTGCTGATGCCCACCCGCTACAACGACGTCGACGGCCGCTACCCCGGCTTCGACGGCGCCATCCACGACGATCCCGGCCATCCCTACCACACCGACTTCTCGCTGTGGGACACCTACCGCACCACCCACCCTCTCTACACCCTGCTGTGGCCCGCGACGCACCGGGTGCTGCTCCGCTCGCTGGCGCGCATGGTAGAGCAGGGCGGCAGCCTGCCCAAGTGGCCCATCGCCAACTGGGACGGCGGCTTCATGGTGGGATCTCCCGCGCACATCGTCGCGGCCGAGGCGGCGCAGAAGGAGCTGGGCGCCTTCGACGAGCAGATCCTCATCGACAACGCGGTGGGCATGGCGCTGGGCACGGTGGGCACCCCCTACGGCGGGCGGCCCGACCCGAACCGCTACGCCGAGCTGGAGTACATCGCGCACGATGAGGGGGGCGCCTCGGTGGCCTGGACCCAGGAGCTGGCCCTGGCCGATCACGCGCTGGGGCAGCTGGGGCCGGAGCTGGTGGACCCGACCACCGCGGCGACGCTCGCCGAGCGCGGCGGGTGGTGGCGGAACGTCTACGACCCGGCGGTGGGCTACTTCCACGGGCGCCTGGCCAGCGGGGAGTTCGCAGAGTTCGCGAGCGACGCGGCGTGGCTGGATGAGTACGCGGAGGGCAACGCGCGCCAGTACCTGTGGTTCGTCCCCCACGACGCCCCCGGGCTGTTCGCCGAGCTGGGCGGCGAAGACGTCGCGCTGGAGCGCCTGACGGAGTTCTTCGAGCGCGGCGCGCAGGAGCACGAGGAGCAGGCCGAGGGGATCCCCGGCACCTGGTACTGGCACGGCAACGAGATCGACCTGCAAGCCGCGTGGCTCTTCTCGCTGGCGGGGCGGCCCGACCTCGGCCGGCAGTGGGTGCGGTGGGTGATGGAGAGCCAGTACGGTACGGGCGCAAACGGACTGGCCGGCAACGACGACGGCGGCACGCTGTCGGCCTGGTACGTCTGGGCGGCGATGGGACTCTACCCCCTGGCCGGCACCGACCAGTACGTGCTCGGCGATCCCATCTTCACGCGGGTGGAGATCGACCGCGAGCATGCGCCGCTCACCATCCTGCGCACGGGCACGGCGGACGTAGACGCGATCGATCTCGACGGCGAGACCCTGGACGTCTCGATCGACCACGCCACCCTGCAGTCTGGCAGCACCCTGCGCTTCAGCGGCGCGCAATAGCGCCGGCGTGGCTCCCCGCGGCTTGTGGCCCCACCTCCGGGCGGTCTTCGTGGTGTTCCACCTGATCGCGATCGGCCTGATGGCGATCCCCGCGCCCTCTGGCGGGCTCAAGCGCACCGCGTGGCAGGACGCCACGGTGCAGGCGGAGATCGCCGCGTGGGCAGATCGGCTGTCCGCGCTGGGGGTCTCGGTGACCCCGGACGAGCTGGAGAAGACCCTGTGGCGTACCGCCCGCCAGGTGATGAAGTCGCGGCGGGAGGCCCTCGCGCCGTTCGACCCGTACTACACGCTGTGCGGCACCCACCAGTCGTGGCGGATGTTCGTCGCCCCGTACGTCACGCCCTCGCGGCTGTTCATCGACCTGAGAGAAGACGGCGCGTGGCGGCCCCTGTACCGGCAGCCCCCCGTCCTGGAGGGAGAGCCCGAGGCGTACTGGAAGGGAGCGCTGCTCGACCACACGCGCATGCGCTCGGCGCTGTTTCGCTACTCGTGGCCCCAATACAGCGGCAGCTACGCCCGGTTGACCACCTGGCTGGCAGGGCAGGCCGCCGCAGAGTTTCCCCGGGCCTCGCGGCTGCGGCTGCGGTGGCAGCGCCGACGCACCCCCTCGCCGAAGCAGGCACGCCGAGGCGAGACGCCGAAGGGGGTCTTCCACAGCGCGATCGTGCGGGAGCTGGATGAGCATCGCTGATCGCTGGCGCGGATTCGTCGCCCTGCTCGACACCCGCGAGCCGGCCACCGCGCTGGCAACACTGCGCATCGTGGGCGGACTCGGGGCGATGTGGATGATCGCCGAGGTCCTGCCCGGGGGCCTCATCGACCTCATCTGGGTGGACCGTGACCACGGCGGATTCCGCAGCCTCGGAGACGGGCCCTGGCTGGTGTCGGCGCTGGGCGGCCCGACACCCGAGGTGGTCCACGGCCTGGCCGCGGCCACCCTCCTCACGGGGCTGCTCCTCACGCTCGGACTGCTGCCGCGACTGATGGCGCTGCTGACGCTCCAGGGCGTGCTGGGCCTGGCCTGGCTGAACGGCCACACCGGCGGAAGTTACGATCCGCTGGCCTCCAACGTGCTCTGGCTGCTGGTGCTCGCCGACTCTGGGGCCACGGCCGGCCTGAGCTGCCGACTGCGCACCGGCGCCTGGACGAGCGACCGGGCCGTGCCCGCCTGGCCCCGCTACCTGGGCATCGTACAGCTCGTGTTGATGTACGGCTCCACGGGCTTGCAGAAGCTCAGCGTGCATTGGGTCCCTGGCGGGGATCTTGCAGCGCTGTACTACATCCTGCAGCAGCCGACCTGGCGGCGTTGGGACATGTCCTGGGTAGCGCAGGTCTATCCGCTGACACAGGCCGCGACGCTGTCGGTGTGGTGCTTCGAGGTGCTGGCGCCGCTGCTGCTCATCGTATATTGGTTTCGGCTCACCCGGGGATGTTCGCTCCGCTGGGACCCCCGGGTCTTTTTTGCGATGTTCGGACTGGGCATGCACCTCGCGATTGCGGTCACGATGTCGGTCGGCGTGTTCGGTTGGATGTCGTCCGCGCTGTATCTGTGCTTATGGCATCCCGACGAGTGGGCGGCGCTCGGGCGGCGTCTGCGACGAGCGCGGACATGGCGAGAGCCCAGCGCATCATCCGCGAGCGCTTGGGTGACGCGCGCGCTGGGGCATCCACCAGATCGATGATCAACTGGTTGCTGACCTCCGCGGCTCAGGGCAACCTGCAGCCATGCCCCGACGTCTCCTCCCCAACGCCCTGAGCAGTGCTGCCCTGTGCTGTGCAGTCCTGTGCAGCGCCTGCCGATCGGCAGAGCCGGCGCCCACCGCCCTCGACGATCTCGCCCGCTACCTGTTCGTGGAGTACGAGAGCGACGACACCGAGCGGCTCCTGGAGGGAGCCGTGAACCTCGCCGCGCTGCACGACAGCGACGGCAGCGACGCGGGATGGTCCGGCACCCTGAGCGATCTCGACGGAGAGGCCTTCGCGGCGGTCGGACTCGAGCCCGATCTCGACACCGCGTGGCTCACGGGAGTCTTCGAGCTGGTGCCGCACCCGGCCTGCACGCCCATGGAGCTGGCCAACCTCTACGCGCAGGCGGATCAAGACGTCCTCTTCCCCGGCTGGTACGACGCCTACTCGCGGACCTGGCAGTCCGACCCGGACTGCTTCTTCGATGGGACCTGCACAGACATCGCCTGGACGTCCCACATCACGACCACGTACGTGCTGACCTCGGGGAGCTACGACTTCGAGGCTCGCACGCGGCGCATCGATCACGACGCGGGCCCGACGGTGCTGGTCCGCGGATGGCTTCCGGAGCCGGCGGTGATCGGAGACGGCGACAGCGCTGCGTTCTTCGATCAGTCCTACTCGATCGAGGTCTTCTCGGCGCTCGAAGACGGCAGCGCGCTGCACTTCACCGCCCTGTGGAATTCCGGCGGCATCGACGGCGCCGATCCAGACGGGGAGTTCTGGGAGCGACAGTACATCGACGGCATCGCAGACTGGAGCGACCGCATCGATGCGCTCTGCGAAACCGGGTGGTGACGCGCGTCCCCTATTGACGCTGCATGAACACACCGTCGTCGCTGTCCCAGTCTTCACGCGGCCAGAACGGGCGCTCGTCTGAGCCGTCGTCTCTGAGACAGCCGAGCCAGAAGCGGGGGTCTTCGAGCACGCGCACCATGGCGGTGAAGCCGTGTCGGCAGTTTATGCCGTCGTCAGAGCGCTCGTCGAAGGTGTAGCGCAGGTGGATACGCGGCACCTCGACCGGCACGCCGTCGCGCATCACGACGTGGGGCTGCACGCGACCGACCGCCAGGAAGATGTGGCAGGTGCCGTACTCGAAGAGATGATGGAACGTCGAGTCCATGTTGATCGAACCGAGGTTGGCGACGAACATGCTGGTGTAGAGCGGATCGTTGTCGATGAAACCAGCCGGAACCAGACCGTAGTGGTCGGCCTTCATCAGGAACCGCGCGGCCGCCGAGAGGAGCGGGCGCGGGAGGATGTCGAAGAGCTGGAATTCCCTATCGGCGTAGGTCTTCTTGCCGGACCGATTGACCGTGATGCGCTCGTTGATCTCGTCGCAGAGCTGTCGAAAGGTGCGGGGTATGGAGGTCTCCAGCTTGACCGTCGCCAGCCGGGCCTTGTAGTCGATGCCGCCGCCGACCACCTTTCGCTTCATGCTGAATGTGACGAACCGACCGTCGCGTTGGTACAAGCGCCTCCCCGCGACGAACCTGTTCATCCGGGGGTTGGTCGCCAGCCCGATCTCGGCGGCGGCCACGACGGCGTGGGTGATGTTGGCGCCGAACCTGGGCTTGGCCTCCTTGAGGTACGCGAGCAGGTTGGTCGCGTCGAACCACACGTCGAAGTAACACTGGGACTCCGTACGGGTGGGCATGATGTAGAACATCAACCTCCGCGCCGGGTTGGTTCGCAGGTGGGTGCCGTCTGCGCGGCTTGTGCGCAGCTCCAGGATCAACCAGAGGATGAACAGTACGCCGGCAGTGATCGCGAATTCGGTCATGCTGCTTCTCCTCAGAGGGCCCTGCGCGGAGTCTAAGTCGAATCGCAGCCGCGCGAGCGGCGACCTGGTGGAGCGGACCTGATCCCGGAAGAACCCGCGCTGGTTACTCCCGGCATGATGCTCTCCTACCGCGCCCGGATCCCGTCGGTCTCATCAGTCGAGACGAAGCCAGATCGGCGCGCGTCGTGAGCGCTCCCGACCGGACCGCTCCGCTCGAGACGCCGGCCTGGACGCAGTGGCTGGGCCATCCGCGGTGGGCGCTGCTGTGCATGGGGCTGGCCCTGCTGCTGGGTCTGCCGTCGATCGGGCTGGGCATCTCCGCGGACGATCTCCTCCAGCGCCTGGTGCTCCTCGACCAGTGGCCGTTCGGCGAGGGCTCCGATCCGCTGTTCGATCTGTTCTCGTTCATGCCCGGCACCACGGACGGCCTGGTCCACGAGCGCGCGATGGGGCTCCTGCCCTGGTGGGCCGATCCCGAGATCTCCGCCACGTTCTTCCGGCCGATCAGCGTCCTCACCCACATGCTGGACTATGCGCTCTGGCCCGACCGGTTCTGGCTCCAACACATCCACAGCCTGCTCTGGTACAGCGCCAGCGTCGGTCTGGTCGTGCATGCGTTTCGTCGATTCGGCCTGGCGCTGCCCCTGGCCGGACTGGCGGGCCTGTTCTTCGCGTTCGAGGATGCCCACGCGCTGACCGCGGGCTGGCTCGCCAACCGCAACGCATCGGTCTGTATGGTCTTCGGCCTGGCCTCGATGTGTCTGCACCATCGCTGGCGGACCGAGGGGCGGGTCCTGTCGGGAGCGGCGGCGGTGCTCTGCTTCGCCCTCTCGCTGCTCTCTGCAGAGGCGGGCGTGGGGGCGCTGGCCTACCTCGCCGCCTGGCAGCTTGTCATGGATGACCAGCGGTGGACGGTGCGGCTGCGGGCGCTGCTGCCGTACCTCGTCGTGCTGGTGGCGTGGCGACTCGTCTACCAACACATGGGCTACGGCGTGCGCTGGTCTGATGTCTACATCGACCCGGGGCGGCAACCCCTGCGCTTCGCGGTGGCGCTCGTCGAGCGGGTCCCGCTCATGATGACAGCGCAGTGGTTCCAGGCGCCCATCGACGGCACCAACCTGCTCTCGGTCGCGGAGCGCGCCGCCGTCGCTGGATTGACCTGGTTCCTTACGCTGGGGCTGCTCCATTGGCTGTCTCCGCTGCTGCGGGCGCGGCGGGAGGCGCGCTTCTGGGCGCTGGGGATGGGGCTCTCCATCATCCCGATCTGCGCTGCGTTTCCCATGTCCCGGGTGCTGACCTTCACCGGACTGGGCGCGTTCGCGCTGCTCGCCCTGCAGATGGAGTCCTGGCTGGACGGGCGGGCGCCGCTCGGGCGCGCGCAGCGGCTCCTGCTCTGGCTACACATTCCCTGCTCGGGTGCCGTCCTGGTGGCCGGGCCGTTCTTCTGGTTTGTGTTGCTCGAGGTCCTCCTCCCGACGGCTCAGCTCCCCGACGATCTGACGCCGGAGCAGACCATCGTATTGCTGCAGACACACGATCTGGCCGGCGCATCGCTGAGCGTGGCGTCCTTCGTCCACGGCGAGGCCGCAGCGCCGAGCCCGGTCGCCATGCTCGGATCGCTGCTGTCGGATGTCCGGGTCCGTCGCCTCGACGCCCAGACACTCGAGCTGGAGACACGGGGGGGCTGGAACCGTATCCCCATGGAGCGTCTGACCCGCAGCATCGAGCGGCCGTGGCAGGTGGGCGACGCCGTCGAGATGACCGGGTATACGATCGAGATTCGGCAGATCACCGAGGACGGGCGGCCCCAGGTGGTCGAGGCGACGTTCTCTGTACCCCTGGAGGACCCCGGGCTTCGTTGGTTTGTCTACGAGGGCTTCCAGCTCGTCGAGTGGGCGCCCCTCGCGGCGGGAGAGGAGCTATGGCTGCCCGCGATCGGATCGTGACGTTCGCGTTGTTCGACTGGCTACCCGCGGCGCTACATCTGTGTCTACGGAATCCCGACGAGTGGGTGGTGTTCGGGCGGCGGCTGCGCCGATCGCCAGGTTCATCGGTTGGTATGTGATAGGCTTCGATGTGGAGGAGCCCCATGACCCATCCCCGACCGACCACAATACTACTCATCCCCCTGCTCGCCCTGGCGATGCTCGGCTGCGAAGACAAGAACGACGATGATGATGACCGCCCCGGGGTGACAGATGGTAGAACACCGGGCGACCCCACACCGGGCGGCCCCACACCCAGCGACTATACATGCGAGACTATCTTGCACACCCCATACATCTACGGTTGGATGGTCTCCGCGCGGCCAGATTTTGAGGCCGTGATGGAATACGACGTCGCTGGCCCCATCACCGACTGCACCGCCTGCCTGTACGCCTTCGAGGGTGAATTCTGCGGAGACGAGACCTACTTCAGGCGGACTGTCACGATCTACGACGCCTACTACACATGGAACGCGTACGACATCGGCTACGTCTACACCGACGCGGGTGAATACTGGGGCCTCGCATTCTACAATGGTCACTACACATGGTTCAACAACTATGCGTACTGGTGGTACTACTACTACGAGCCGCAGTACACACCCGATTACTACTACTATGGCGCCCTCTTTCGCTGAACGCTCATCCGACCATCAGCCCGCGCGGGCCGCGTTGATGCATGCAGCGAAGTAGTCCACAAACACCCGCACCCCTGGATCGAGGAGCGTGCGGTTCGGGTAGACCAGGCTCAGCCGCTCCCGACGACCGAGGACCTCGGGCAGCACGGTGATCAGCGTCCCGTTCGCGAGGTCTATGGCCGCCAGGCGATCGACGACCAGCGCGATGCCGAAGTGCTGCCTGGCGGCTTGGAGGCGCACCCCCATCTGGTTGGACATCAGCGAGCCCGACACCGCCACCCAGCCGCCGTCGCGCAGGGGCCAGCGCCGCTCCGGCACGCTGCCGGTTCGGAATCCAACGATGCAGCTGTGATTCTGCAGCTCCGCGGGGTGTTCCGGCGCTCCGCGCTCGGCGAGATACCGCGCGGAGGCGACCGCTACCCGCGCGTCGTGGCCGAGAGTCCGCACGATCAGCGACGGGTCCTCGATCGCCCCCGCCCGGATGGCGACGTCAAAGCCCTCCCCGACGAGATCGACGTGTACGCTGCTAGCGACCAGCTCGACAGACACCTCCGGGTAGGCGTGCAGGAACCCGATCACCCACCGGGCGAGCAGCTCCTGGGGCATCCCGGTGGGGACGGAGGCCCGCAGCAGGCCGCGCGGAACCCCACCCAGACGCAGCACCTCGGCCTCGGCCGCGCGGGCGGCATCGACCACCCGCCGAGCCGTCTCATAGAGCACCTCCCCGTGCGCCGTCAGCGTCATGCGTCGCGTGGTGCGATGCAGCAGCCGCACCCCGAGGCGCGTCTCGAGCCGGGCGAGCCGTCGACTCAGCGTGGAACGCGGCAGACCGAGCATCTCAGCAGCCGCGGTCACGCTCCCACTGTCAACGATGGTGACGAAGGTCTCGAACCCATCACCGGGCTCCACCTGTCGGGTCGAATTCGTGATGTTTCCTGTCATCTGATGTTCATTTCAGCCTATTGAAGTTCAATATTGCACGAATACACTGGGAGCGTCCACCCGGAGAAACCCATGAGCAAGAAGAAGATCGCGTTCATCACCACCACCGCCCTGTTCTGCCTCGCCATCCTGCCCGGCGCGGTCATGGATCTCATCCAACCCGAGATGGTCGTGGAGATCATGGAGAAGCTGGGGATGCCGCTCTACGTGCTCACGCTGATCGGCGTCTGGAAGCTGCTGGGGGTGGTCGCCCTGGCCCTGCCAAAGCGAACACGGCTGAACGAGTGGGCCTACGCTGGCTTCTTCTTCGATCTCACCGGCGCCGCGTACTCGCACGCTGCCGCCGGCGACATAGCCGGTGTGCCCGCCCCGCTGATCATCCTGGCAGTGCTCGGCGTGTCGTACTTTCTGCGGCCGGCGGTCTTCGAGGCCAGCGGCGGGTGATGTCACCTGACGCTTTCAAACCCAGACCCAAACCCACAGCCCGAACGTCTCTCCATACCGTCGGACCCGCAAGAAGACGCTCCTCCACTCGCGCACGACCAGCTCGAACCCCTCGGCGTCCGACACCCGGCGCAGGTCGCGCAGATCCACTCCCTCCAGCGCAGACCCGACCGACCAGAAGTCCAGCTCCAGGGAGAGAAGACGCTCTATCAGCGCCGGCCGATACAGCAGATGGTCGCGGTAGGTGTCGGGGCCGCCAGGTCCGGGCCGAAACACGGCGCCGATGAATGGATCGAGCGCGGCGCGTGCGTCGGGGGGCAGGCGCGGTCGGGCCCGACGGTAGTATCGTGTCGGCGTCGATATGATCGTACCACTTCTTGTTGTGTCCGCGCCGAGCGGGGATCGCATGCAGCCAGCCGCGACCCTGTACCGCTGCACCCACTCCGGCCAATCCAACGCGAAGAAGTGCGCCGAGACGCCCACCGCGGTCAGTCGCCCCCGCCGATGAGCGCGTCGAGGTCGGCCCGCATCTGCGGCGAGATGGAGTGGCCGACGCCGGGGTAGCTGCGCATGGCAGCGTCGAACCCGGCGGCCTTCAGGCTCCGGACCGCCGCGTCGGTGGCGGCGAAGTTCACGCGAATGTCATCCTCGCCGTGCAAGGCCACGATGCGGGGGCCGTCGATGGGCGCGACCTTCGGGATGAGCGTCTCGGGCAGCGCGCCCCCCACCGGGTACGCTGCCGAGACACGGTCGGGGTGACGAACCGCGATGGCGAACGAGAGCATCCCGCCCTGGGAAAAGCCGGTGACGATCGGACGTCCGACGAGGCGCCGGGCCAGGGCGTCCGCCTGGGCGGCCAGGTCTTGCGCGAAGGCGGCCGCGTCGCGCCGATCGACCGAGAACCACGAATAGCCCTTGCTATAGGCATGGGGTCCTGGCGGCAGCAGCAGGCGCGCTGGCGTGGTGAAGCCGTCAAAGACGCGCGCGAAATTCTTGGGTCGATCGCCCAGGCCGTGCAGGGCGACCACCACCACGTCGGCGCCGGTATTCGCGTCGCCGGTCCGGCGCTCGATCGCCGACAGGCTGACCGAGGTCTGGGGCTGGGGCGTCGGCTGGACGCAGGCCAGCAGCAGCGGGAGGAGCGTGGTGAGCATGCCGGCAGTCTACCCGCGGTGCTGGCTCAGCGCTCCGGAAGCACCAGATCAACAACCACCGGCCGGTGATCCGAGCAGTCCCATCCCACGTCGGGGATCTCCGCGCTCGCGATCCCGAAGTCCGGCGTCGCGTACACGTAGTCCACCCGCAGCGGAACCACCCCACCCAACTGAACGGTCATGCCCGGCCCCCACGCCGCCTGCTCCCAGGCGTCCCGCAGGTGGCCACGCAGCGCGTGGTGGACGGCGGTGTCCCGCGGGCTGTTGAAGTCCCCGGCCACCACGGTCGGGTCGCGCAGCCGAGACAAGAGCTCCAGCAGCGCGACCGTCTCTTGACTCTGCGCCTCGGCCACCCCGCTCTCCGGGCGACCCAGCGCGAGCCGGTACGGCTGCAGGTGGACGGCCAGCAGGTTGAACACGTCGTCACCGCGCACCAGCTCGGCGAACATGTAGTACCAGCTCCCGCCCGAGACGAACGCCCGCGGCCCGTTCCGCGCCAGCTGCCACTCGCTGCGGCTGCATGCGGCGAGCCCCCCCGCGTCGGGGCGTCCGGTGCCGAGGTAGTCGATATGGGCACAGTCCAGGTCGAGCGCCGCCGAGAGCCGCTCCACGTCCTCCGCCGAGACCTCGAGCAGCGCGAGCACGTCGGGTTCCAGCCGCTCGATGGCGGCCGCGGCGCAGCGAAAACGCTCTGACGCCGCGTCGGCCGTGTATCCGAGCCGCTGGACGTTCCAGGTCATGACCCGCAGATCCGCCGGACCCGACGCCGGCCACGCCACCCAGGCGCGGCCCCACACAGTCAGCCAGATCATGGTCGCCGAGCCTGCCAGGGCGAGCGCTGCTGGCGTCCGCCGCCAGATCGCCCACAGGACACAGACGAGCGAGACCCCGAGCAGCACCCCCGCGAGGCCGGTGGAGGCAGCCGTCAGGGCCACCGGGGCGGCGGCCACGCGCAGGGCCGCCTGGTGCAGCAGGCCCATCCCCGCGAGGGCGACGAAGAGGACCCAGGTGCAGCAGCCGCAGCCCCGAACAGGCCGCTCGGCGAGCGCTTCGAGCGGCTCGGCCGGCGCGCCCTCCGGCGCCCTCCCCTCCAAGGGCCCCCCCTCCAGAGGAGAGGTCACTGCGGATACCAGGCCCAGCTCCGCTCAGGGGCGGCCGGCGCCTGCGTGCCGCTGAATTCCAGCAGCAGGGTGTAGTCCTTGTCCACCTGGACGATGCCCCGGTACAGCGGGCGGCGGGTGGTGTCGTCCCAGATCTCGATGGGATGACGGCCGACCTCGATCTTCACCGCGCGCGCAGCGCTGGTGGGCCCCGTGAATTGCGCGATGACGAAGCCGTCCAGGTAGACCGTCGAGGCCATGCCGTCGAGGTTGGAGAACTTCACGTGCCCTGTGATGGCCTTCGGAGGGACGGGCCGCCCCTGCTTGGGCGTGCTGGAGCTCTTGCCGAGCGAGCTGATGCCGCCAGACTCGGCGCTGCGAACGGTGGCGGCGACGCCCCCAACGGCGGTCGTCACCAGCGTGGTGGTGGTCGGCGCGACGACGGTCGCCACCCCCATGCCCACGGTGCCCACAGCGCGGGTGAACTGCGTGTAGTCGCCGCCGGCCTGATCGGGCTGCGTGATGTTGGTGTTGTTCGTCTTCCCTTCGTTCATGTCGAACGACGACACGGTGCCGGTGGCATTGGGATCGGAGACGACGACGGCTTCGTCGGCCCGGGTCTCAGACGGTCCGGTCGGCGCGGTGACCACGAGCCCCACGTCGCCGGTGATCACCAGACCCCGCGAAGGATCGTAGCGGGCAGAGACCTCCGCGTCGGCGGGGATCAGCACCCAGGACTCGTACGTGAGCTGGCCGTCCATCCCCCGAAATACCACCGAGTGGGTGCCCGGGGTGATGTGGTTGACCACCGCGCGCCCGCCCATGGGCGAGCTGACCTGGGCGCCGTCGACGTACACCGCGACCGGCTCCGTCACCGCGAGCACCAGACGCGAAGCGGCCTGGGCACACAGGCTCGTCAGGATCAACACGAGCATTCCGACCTCCACGGCGCCCCACATGGTACCGCTGCTCGCGGGGAGCCCCGGCCTCAGGCTACCGTTGCTGCAGCGTTCTTGCACCACCGGGCCGCAGCCTGGACGGGGGCCTCATGCGAACCATCCTCAGCGTCACCCTGCTCCTCGCCTGCTCCGGGAAGTCGGATGACTCCTCAACGGGGGACACCATGGGCGGCGGCACCTCGGGCAGCGGCGGCTCCTCGGGCACCGAGTACACCTCAGGAACAATCACCGGCGGCACCACGAGCAGCAGTAGCACCAACACATGCGGCACCACATGCGATAGCAGCTCTTCCTCCTACTGGAGCGGCATGATCTCCGCGACGGTCACCGACTCCAGCGGCGCCCCGCTCTCCGGCGTCACCGTGAACGTCGCCGGCCTGAGCGCAGCCACAGACGCGGACGGCCGCGCCACCATCGACTGGGTGCCCGCGGATGAGCGGCTGGTGCTCACCGCGTGGCCGGAGGGGCTGGTGCAGCTCGAGCAGCGCGTACTGGTCACCGGCGGTGAGACCCTCGCTGTCGCGCTCCAGGCGCCCGAGGTGTTCTCGGAGCCGCTCTTCCTCACCGGCGCGGACGTGCACGTCAGCCTGGACGCGATGGACCTCACGATACCCGCCGGGGTCGGCTTCACGGACGAGAGCGGCGCGGCCTACAGCGGGCCCATCGAGGTGCGGTATGCGCCGGTCAGCACCGACGCCGGGCAGGCCCCGGGGCACACCGACGAGGGAGCCAGCGGCGCGGAGGCCCCGCCGGTCCTGCTCACCTTCGAGCTGACCCCGGTCGGGACGGTGGGTGGCGCCGAGGCGGTCCTCCAGCCCACCGGCGGCATCGCCTTCCAGACCGACGTGGTCGTCTCGGACAGCACCGCCGACGTCGAGCTGGAGCACTTCGACTCCGCGACGGGCACCTGGCAGTTCGACGCGGTGCTCACCCACAGGAACGGCGTGGCCTCTGGAAACCTCGACCACTTCACCTGGTGGCGCATCACCAACGGCGACCCCCGCGAGCAGAGCGGTCTGCGCCTCACGGTCTCCGACGGCGGGAGCCCTGCCGAGGGACCGCTGGACGTCTCCTGGGCCTGCCAGGATCCGGTCACCGGAGAGGTGTCCAGCCTGGGCACGTCGTGGGTCGGCCAGGACGCCATCTGCGGGCAGATGCTCTCGGGCAGCGTCTGCGATCTGCGCGTCGACGGCCAGACCATCTACGACGTCGAGGTCGACAACGGCTGCGTCTGTGGCTGGACCGACGAGTCGTGCGCGCTGGTCGAGGTCGACGTCACGGCCTCTGCCGTGTGCGGGAACGGCGTCGTCGAGTCCGGCGAAGAGTGCGACGACGGCAACACGATGGACGGCGACGGCTGCGACGCCACCTGTCACGTCGAGGCGGCCGCCTGCCCCTGCTTCTCCGCGGCCGATCTGGAGGCGGCCTACAAGACCGCCACCAGCTACCCGGATCCGGGGGAGTACGAGATGTACGAGCGGTGCCAGGCGTTCGGCACCTGGTTCGGCGACCCCACCTCTGTGAGCGTGATCTTCTACGCGGGCAAGGATCAGGGCCCGCCGCCGAGCGAGTACTCCGCGATCTACGCCGCAGGGGTCTACGAGTCCAAGGGCGACGGCCACCTGTGCGCCACCGGCGACCAGTACTCGCCGGTCCCGCAGGACAACCTCTCCGACGAGGAGGCGGACGCCTGCATCAGCATCCTCACCAGCCGCGTCGCCAAGATGGGCCTGAGCTGCGAGGTGCTGGGAGTGGACGCCGACAGCGACGGTTACACCGCCAAGACCGACTGCGACGACACCGACCCCATGGTGAACCCGGGCGCCACCGAGCGCGAGGGCAACGGCATCGACGAAGACTGCGACCCGTTCACGGGGCCGTGAGCGGGAACCACCACGTTAGGCGGGCGGTCGACGGCGGAGAACCGAAGCCCTGGGACGAGGCCATCAAGCTGATGAGGGAGAACGGCGGGACACCCCAGCAGGTGGACCAGATGCGGACGATCCTCGCCGAATACCACACCGACGGCCCGCTCGGAGGGGACCCGCTCGATCTCGAGGTCCGCGACGGCGCCTCGCAGCAGCACACGCTCCCGCTGGACGCGCACCCCACGATCCTCCCCTCCACGCTCACAGCGGAGATCGCCTCGGAGCCCCCCCGCGACTCGTCGCGCCAGCGGTACGAGGCGATGGGGTTCCTCGGCCGCGGCGGCATGGGCGAAGTCCGCCGCGTGCGAGACGACGATCTGGGGAGGACCCTGGCGATGAAGATCGCCTCTCCCCGAGTCATGTCGCAGCCCCAATCGCTGGCGCGCTTCGTCGAGGAGGCCCAGACCGCCGCGCAGCTCCAGCACCCGGGCGTCATCCCGGTCTACGATCGCGGGCGGCTGCCCGACGGCCGCGAATACTTCACCATGCAGGAGGTCCGCGGTCGCACCCTGGCCCGGGTGATCTCCGAGGTCCACCAGGCCAGCGCAGACACCACCTGGGTGGCCGCGCCCTCCGGCTGGACCTTTCGTCGCCTCGTCGACGCCTTCCACCGCGTCTGTGAGGCGATGGCCTACGCGCACGAGCGTGGGGTGATCCACCGCGATCTCAAGCCCGACAACATCATGGTGGGCGCCCACGGCGAGGTGTTCGTCCTGGACTGGGGCATCGCCAAGGTCACCGGTCGCAGGGACCTCGCCGCGGAGCAGGGAGAGCTCGACACCGGGCCGCTCGACACCGTCGTCACCGCTCGCTCCCGAGACCTCTCGCAGTTCACCCAGATGGGCGCGGTCGCGGGCACCCCCGCCTACATGCCCCCCGAGCAGGCCCGGGGCGAGATCGATCGCATCGACGCGCGGAGCGACGTCTACGCGCTGGGGGCCATCCTGTATGAGCTGCTCAGCGGGCGCACTCCCTACCAGGGCCGCACCGGGCAGCAGGTCCTCGAGGAGGTCCGCGCCGGTCCTCCCGCGCCCCTGCGACGCGCGGCTGGTGCACCCGACGTCGGCTTCGAAGATCCGTCGGAGGCGGTAGGGCCACCGATGCCCGCGCCGCTGATCGAGGCGTGCAAGCGGGCGATGTCCCGGGCCCCGGAGGACCGCTTCCAGAGCGCCACCGACCTGGCCGGGGCGGTGCGCGACTGGCTGGACGGCGCGCGCCGCCGGGAGCAGGCGCGGGCCATCGCGCTCGCCGCGCAGGATCGCGAGCCCGAGGCGGCGACGCTGCGGGCGCAGGCCGCCGCCCTCCGCGCGGAGTCCGCGGCGCTCTTGGAGGGCGTGGCGACCTGGGAGCCGGAGGAGCGCAAGCTGGCCGGCTGGCTCCGCGAAGACGAGGCCGCGGCCCTGGAGCGGCGCGCGGCGCTGGTGGAGCTGTCGGTGGAGCAGGGGCTGTACGGAGCCCTCCGCATCGATCCCGGGCTGGAGGAGGCCCACGAGGCGCTCACGAGGCGCCTGGCGCGAGCCCACCGACGAGCCGAGGAGCGGCGCGACGCCGAGGAGGTCGCCCGCGCCGAGGTCCTCCTGCGCGAGCACGCCCAGGCGCTCCCGGAGGGCAACGCGGTGCGTATCCGCTGCGCCGCGTATCTGCGGGGAGACGGCGCGCTGAGCCTGGTGACCGATCCCCCCGGCGCGGAGATGCTCCTCCACCGCTACACCGTCCACCATCGCAGGCTGGTCCCGCGCTTTCTGCGCACGCTCGGTGCGACGCCGATACGCGAGACCGCGCTGCCGATGGGCAGCTATCTGTGCGTGCTGCGGCACCCGAGCTGCGCCGACGTGCGCTACCCCGTCCACATCGGTCGTCAGGAGTATTGGGACGGCGTCCCTCCCGGGGGACGCGCGCCGCACCCCGTCCATCTTCCCCGCGCCGACGCGCTGGGATCGGGCGACTGCTACGTCCCAGCGGGCTGGTACTGGAGCGGCGGCGACCCGGAGGCGGCGAACAGCCTGCCGCGGCGCCGGCTGTGGGTGGACGGCGTGGTGTTCCGGCGCTTCCCGGTGACCAACCGCGCGTACCTGGCCTTCCTCGACGCCCTGGTCGCCGCTGGCCGCGAGGCCGAGGCCCTGCGCTTCGTCCCCCGGGAGAAGGGCGGAACGGTGGGCGAGCTGGGGGCGATGATCTACGGCCGAGACGCCGAGGGGCGGTTCACGCTGCGTCCCGACGCCGACGGCGACATCTGGGAGGCCGACTGGCCGGTGATCATGGTGGACTGGTGGGGCGCGCGCGCCTTCGCGGCCTGGGAGGCGAGCCGCAGCGGTCGGGGCTGGCGCCTGCCGGGTGAGCTGGAGTGGGAGAAGGCCGCGCGGGGCGTGGACGGACGCTTCTACCCCTGGGGAGACGTGATGGATCCGTCATGGTGTTGCACCCGCGAGAGCCACGCCGGGCGCCCGCTACCGGCGTCGGTGGAGCGCTTCCCGGTGGACGAGAGCGTCTACGGGATCCGCGGGATGGCCGGAAACAGCCGGGACTGGTGCGCGGATCGCTACGACCTCCACGACGGTCCGCCGACGGAGGGACGCAGGGTCTGCGCGCCGGCTGACACCCGACTCGAAGGGGAGCGGGCTGACGATGATCGAGCTGACGATGATCGAGCTGACGGTGATCGAGCTGACAGTGATCGGGCTGATGATGATCGGGCGGGCGGCGTTCAGGCCCACGATGATCAGGCGGGCGCCGAGCGGGCGGGCGTCGCTGGGGCGGGTGGAGATCGGGTCAGCCGGGGCGGTGGCTGGGCGGGGACATCCCGCATCACGCGGATCGGGTTTCGGATCGGCGACAACCCCTCCGGTCGCTTCGGTTTCCTCGGATTCCGGCTGGCGCGGAGCGTGCGATGACAGCGAGAGAGTATCGCGCTGGTGCGGACGGCCCGTCTCTCCGATAGCTTACTGGCGGAGGCGTCTGCTACGCCCCCATTCGCCCAAGATTTGGAGGCCGACATGAAGTCTGCCCGCCTGCTCACCGCGCTGCTCCTCATCGGTCTCCCCGCCTGCGACAAGGGGGCCTACCTTGGCGGCGACACCGGTGAAGAAGATGAGGTCGTCTACCCCGACGAAGACGGCGACACGATCATGGATCACCACGAGGGCGAAGAGGATCCCGACGACGACGGCAAGCCCAACTTCGAGGACACCGACTCCGACGACGACGGTATCCCCGACTCCACCGAGGCCGGCGACGACGACCTCCTCCCGCTCCCCATCGATACCGCCAACGACGAGATCTTCGATTTCCTCGACGACGACTCCGACGCCAACTGCATCAAGGACGAGACGGAGCAGGCTGCGGATCCCGACGGCGACGGCATCTGCGACGCCGCCGACACCGACAACGACGCCGACGGCATCTCGGACACCTGGGAGATCGGCGAGGACTGCGGCAAGCCCGACAGCGACGCCGACGGCACCCCCGACTACCTCGACATCGACTCCGACGGTGACGGCGTGGGTGACCTCTACGAGGGCGGCACAAGCGAGTTCTCGGACGAGCCGGTCGACACCGACGGCGACGGCACGCCCGACTACCTCGACGGCGACTCCGACGGCGACGGCTTCCTCGATCGCCAGGAGGCGGGCACCACCGATCCCACCGAAGAGCCCGCCGACACCGACGGCGACGGCACCTACGACTTCGCCGACGAAGACTCCGACGGCGACGGCCTGTCCGACGGCGACGAGGCGCTGTTCTACGGCACCGATCCCTACAGCTCCGACACCGACGGCGACGGCTTCCCCGACGGCGCGGAGGTTGCGGCGGGCACCAACCCCGACGACCCGTTCTCGATCATCGACGCCATCTATGTCGAGGTCGACGAGCGCATGGACGTCGAGGAGACGTTCCAGTTCGAGCTGAACATCCAGATGGGCGACGTGGCCTTCCTGCTGGACACCACCTGCTCGATGGCCTCCACCGTGAACGCGATGGCCGGAGAGTTCTCGTCGATGGTGTCCACCCTGTCGAGCACCATCCCGGACGCGGAGTACGGCGTCGCCACCTTCGACGACTACAACTACGGCAGCTACGGCACCGGCGCCGACAAGCCGTTCGAGCTGCTCCAGCAGGTCACGTCCGACGTCGGGCGCGTGCAGTCCACGCTGTCGACCATCTCCCTGCACAACGGGTCTGACGGTCCGGAGTCGGGCATGGAGGCGCTGTTCCAGGGCCTCACCGGCGACGGCTACGACCAGAACTGCAACCGCAGCTACGACAGCTCCAGCGACGTGCGCCCGTTCCTGACCTCCACCACCGACGCGTTCGGCGGCGGCGGCGGCCAGAGCTTCGACGCCACCAGCCCAGGTGGCGGCTCGCTCGGGGGCTACGGGTTCCGCGACTACGCACTGCCCATCGTGGTCTACGCGACCGACAACCAGATGCGGGGCACCGACACCCACCCCACGCCGGGCGGGTGCTACGACGCCAGCAGCACCGACGTGGTCAACGCCGCGCTCGACCTCGAGGCGTACCTGATCGGCATCTCGGTCAGCGGCAGCACGCCGGTCAGCCAGATGCAGCAGCTCGCCTCGGCCACGGGCTCCTACGCCGGCAGCGACATGCTGGTGTACACATGGACCGGCTCCAGCTCCAGCTTCCGCGACACCATCACCGACGCCATCGCTGACCTCGTATCGTCGGTGCGCTTCGAGCTGATCACCCTCGAGGTGGAGGGCGACGACAACGGCTTCGTGGTGGGGATCGAGCCCTCCTACTACGCGCTGGACGGCGCGGTGAGCGGCGAAGAGCTCCCGTTCACGCTGCTGTTCCGCGGCACGGTGGCCGAGACGCAGGAGGACCAGCTCTACGCGCTCACGCTCAACGTCCTCGGCGACGGCACCACGCTGCTGGACACCCTCGACATCTACGTGCTCGTGCCGGGCACGTCCTACTCCGGAGGTACGGAATGATCCTCCCGATCCTGGGCCTCACGCTCCTCGGCTGCACCGAGAACACCTTCCACCCCGTCGTCCCCGATCACGGAGGAGAGCTGGGCAGCGTCACCGGCCGCGTCTGCGATCAGGTGACCCAGTCCTGGCTGACCGGCGCGCTGGTCTACACCAACCTGTCCGACGGCGACGGCGCCATCTACGACACGCGCATCGTGCGCACCGACGAAGAGGGCCGCTGGGAGCTGGAGGCACTGCCGGGCGAGCTGGACTACGACATCTACATTCAGCACTCCGGCGTGATCATCGAGAACTTCGAGGTCCACCTGGACGGCGGCGAAGACCTCGAGCTGGACGACCCCGAGTGCTTCGGCGAGGTGGACGTCGCGATCGCGGTGATCACCGGCGATTACGACGAGTTCGATACGCTCCTCGAGGAGATGGGCGCCGGCACTCCCCACGTGGTCAACGGACTCACCGGCTCTGAGATCACCGACTTCCTTACCGACGCCGAGTCGCTGGCGGAGTTCAACGCGATCTTCTTCAACGGCGGGCACATCGAGCTGGGCGTGATCGTCGATGACGGCAGCGAGGGCTCCGCGGCCACCGTCGAGGCGATCAAGGAGAACGTCAAGGGCTACGTCGAGGGCGGCGGTACGCTCATCGCCACCGACTGGGCCTACGACGTCATCGAGCAGATCTGGGAAGGCAAGATGGAGTTCCTGGGTGACGACACGGTGGTCGATGCGGCCCAGCAGGGCGAACCCGGAACGCTCACGGCCCGAGTCAACGACGCAGATCTCTCCGCATACCTCGGCGCAGACAGCGTCGCCCTCAACTACGACATGGCGGTCTGGCCGGTGATGGAGTCGGCCATCGATCAGGTCACTGTCTATATGGAGGGCACCGCGTCGTACCGCGAGGGCATGGTGCTCACGCAGGTGCTGAACTCACCCATGATGGTGGGCTTCACCGCCGGGAAGGGGCAGGTGTTCTTCACCACCTTCCGCTACGGCAACTCCACGAACTCCTCGGGCGAGGCTCGGCAGACGCTGCGCTATATGCTGGAGACGATCGAGGAGTGACCGCGGTGAGCGTTCAGGGTGAGACCGCGACCCAACGCTGACTCACACCTGACGCTGACCAACGCAGTCTCAGCGCTGAGACTGCAGTCAGCGGTCAGCTCTCAACGACGGCGATCGCTCCGCCGGCGTCTTCCCAGGCGTCGATGCCCCCTGACACACAGGTGGCGCCCGCGACGCCGCGTTCACGCAGCATCTCCGCGGCGTTCACCGAGTAACCGCCACTCACGCAGTAGCAGACCACGGTGTGTTCACCCCTCAGGGTCCGCCAGTCCTCATAGAGCTGGCGCATGGGGATGTTGCGATCGCCGGGGATGATCTTCTCGCGCTCGTGCGGCGGCCGGATGTCGATGAACAACAACGCCTCGCCGTCAGCGCGGCGCCGCAGCAGCTCCGCGGCGGGCGTCTCCAGGCCCTCCAGATCCACTGTCGGAGCCGGCGGACGACCGGCATCGCGGGTGGTCGGTGTGCCACGCACCCGCTTCGCCACGCGGCGACCGACTCTACGAATCAAACCCATTACCACCTCCGCCTGTGAATGTGGATGCAGGAGTAGCGATAACGCAGCCAACCTGCGGAGCATCTTCGAGCGGAGCGGCGAGCCCGCAGCGTGGCACGATAGGGTGCTTCAAACCCTGAGGAGCCCGATGGCCCGCAGCGCAGTGAGCGGAGACGCCCGCCTCGACGCCCTCGCGGGCGGCGTGAAGCGACTGTCGCCCAACGTTCGCGTGCTCGCCCGCTTCGCCACCACCGCGGACTGCCAGCTCGCCACCGTGGGCTTCACGGCCCGGGTGGACTTCGACGGCCTCCTCACCGGGACGACCTTCGCGGCGCCGTACGGCCAGTCCCCGTTCGCGTTCCGACGCGGCAACACCTTCGAGGAGAGCCTGCGGCGGGATGGGCACGCGCCGCTGCTGGGGCTGCTTCGGCGGAAGCTGGGGTTCGACATCACCGACGCGCGGGTGGCGTCGATGCGCGAGGCCGACTGGGGGCGCGCCAGCCTGGCCCGGAGGGCACGGGCCACCACGGAGCGGGTGCGGCAGATCGTCCATCGCACCCCCGACGCGCCCAACCTCCTGGACGGCGCGGTCCTCACCCGGAGCGTCGCCGGTGTGCGGTCGTACTTCGAGGCCGACGCCCTCGCCGCGCGCTTCGACGAGCCCATCCGCGCCGGCGAGATCAAGTCGTTCCCCACCATCGACGGGCAGGCAGATCCGGAGAAGGTGGGGGCGGCGATGGCGCAGGTGGCGATCTACATCCTGCTGCTCGAAGAGCTCGTGGATCAGGTCGGGGGCGACGCCGACGCGCTGGTGTCGCAGGAGGCGCTCCTGATCACCCCCCGGGACACCGGCCTCCAGCCGACGATGTGCGCCAAGCGGGTCCACTGGGAGGTGCGCCGCGCCCGGCGCATCCTCGACGCCGCCCCCGACGCCGCCGAGCTGGCCGACTCCCTGCCCGACGGGCTGCCCACGTTCAGCGCGGTGGCGGACACCACCGCAGATCCCGACGCCCGCCTGGAGGCGGCCGAGCGGCTCGCCGACGCCGTGGGGACCGCCTACAAGCCCGCCTGCCTCGCGGCCTGCGGCATGGCCCGCTTCTGCCGTCACCGCGCCCACGACGTCGGCGACCCGGCGGTGGTGGGCGGCCAGCTCGTCCGCCTGGTGCCCGGCGTAGGCAGCGTCGATCGGGTCGCTGAGCTCGCCGACGGCGCGCAGGCCTCCGACGCGGAGGCGCCGGTGGCCGCGCAGCTCACCCGCGCGCGCCGCCTGCTGGACCGGTACGGAGTCTCGTGAACTACCTCGACGCCGTGCTGATCGCCCAGGCGCGTGGGCGCGGGCGGGCCGTGCGCTCGGCCCGTCTGCGGCACCGTCACATCGCCGAGCGTCCCATGGGTCTGCTGCTGTGGCAGCTCGGCGCCGAGCCGTTCACGGCCGCTGCGTTCGCGCTCGGCTTCGGCCCGGAGCAGCGGGGTCTGGTGGTGCCCGGGGAGCCCCGCGACCGCGCGCTGGCCTTCCGGTCGCTCACAGCGGTGGCGGGCCCGTTCAACGCGTGGTTCGAGGGGCGTCCGCTGCGCGACGGCACGGTGCGGACAGGCACCCCGCAGGTGATCGTCCCCAACCGGGGGAACCTCACGCTGCTCCGACGGCTGGCGCGACGGCTCGCGTGGCTCCCGCTGTCCGGCCCGACGCCGGCCGATCCGGCGCTGGTGCGCCTGGGCCGCCACCTGTGGTTTCTCTCGGAGTACTCCCGCACCCCCGGGCAGCAGCTCATCGTGGCGCTGACCGATCTGTTGGCGGAGCACTGGGTGACGGAGCTGAGCGAGCTGGAGGCCCAGAGCCTGCCCGCCCTCGACGCCTGGATCGCCCCCCCGGCGGGACTCACGGGGCACGAAGCCGCCACCCGGGCCGAGCGCATCCAGATCGGCCCGGCCCCCGACGCCATCGACGACACCCGGGTCGATCCGCTGATCGAGGCCTTCAACCGCCAGCGCAGCCGACAGACCGCAGAGTCGATCGTCCGTCCGCTGCGCGGCGAGATCCGCGCCCACTACACCGCGCTGGTCGATCGCGGGTGGCCGCTGCTGTGGCGAGCGCTCGAGCGGGAGCGCGCCTGGCCGGAGGCCCCCGGCGCCCGCCGCCGCTGGGCCGCCGACACCGCGGCGTTCGCGCGCCACCTGGAGTACACGCTGCGGCCCGGGAGCCGCCTGCGACGCCGGCACACCCACGTGCAGGCCGCCATCACCCTGCGCGGATGGGAGGACGCTCTGCAGCAGCAGCTCGCCGAGGAGGCCCTGGATGATCCGCTGCGGATGGCTGCGTCCCTGATGGGCGGCGACGCCCTGAGCGGCACCGTGATCGCGCTGGACATGACCCACCGCGAGCAGGGCAACGTCCGCACGGTCCTCCGCCCGCTGATGACGCTGAAGACCGACGAGCCCTGCGCGATGCCTCCTGGCAAGCGCCTGTGGTGGACGGAGTGGCCGCGGGGGCAGCCCTGGGAGGTCCGCGAGACGACCCCGCATCCCGACGGCGGCACGCGGATGGTCGTCTGCCACGGCAGCGGGAGCCGGAAGGTCGCCCGACCGGCGGTCGGCGCGGAGATCGTGCTGTCGATCCACAAGCTGGTGGGCGGCCCCTGGCTGCGGATGCCCCGCGAGGTGCCCTGGACCCACCAGGCGGCTCCCCCCACCCCAACGCCGCGGCCGGTCGAGTCGCGCTCGGAGCGCTGGGAGTGACAGAGTCGTGACGGGGGAGCTGTACGATCAGGAGGTCGTCACGAGCGCCGACAGGGCGATCGCGCGGGCGATCGGGCGCGCGCTGGGCAGCGGCGGCGCGGAGGCAGTGGTCGGCGTCGCCCCCGCGGGCGCCGGAAAGTCGTACGCGATCGGCACCGCCGTCCTCCAGGCGCTCGACCGCGGAATGCGGGTGATGGTCGCCTGCCCCACCAACGAGCAGGCCCACGCGCTGGTGTTCGATCTGGCCGCGCGAGCGCGGCGCCACACCGTCACGTTCATCCCCGCCAGCAACCGGCAGCTCCCCGTCCACACGCTGGGCAACGTCGTCCAGGAGAAGGCAAAGGACGCGCTGGCCCGAACGATCCGGGTGGGCACGCTCGACAAGCTGGGCGACGCCGCCGCGCGCGGTGATCTCCCCGGCGCCGATCTGCTGTTGATCGACGAGGCCTACCAGGCGAACGCCGTGCACTACTACCGGGTGGCCGACCTCGCGCCACGCCACCTGCTGATGGGCGACAGCGGACAGCTTTCGCCGTTCTCCACCGCGCCCGATGCCGATCGCTGGCGGGGACTGGGGGTCGATCCCCTGCTGCGGGCGGTGGACGTGCTGATGCGGAACCACCCCGGCAGCCACATCGAGCGCTTGCCGATCACCCGCCGCCTCGACGCCCGCGCGGCGGCCGTGGCCCAGGCGTTCTACCCGGATCATCGCTTCCACGCGGCGGTGCTCCCGCAGGTGCGGCGCCTCACGCTGTCGCCCGGACGCCAGCGCCGGGATCCGGTGGTGGACGCGGCCCTCGATCACGCATCCACGGCAGGATGGGCCCACGTCGAGCTGCCGGCCAGCGCAGTGCTGATCGACGATCCCGAGATCGCGCGGGTGCTGACGGCCCTCGCGGTGCGGCTGCTGACCCGCGACCCCATGGTCCGCTGCGAGCGCTCGCGCACGCCCCGGCGTCTGGTCGCCTCTGACGTCGCGGTGCTGGTGAGCCACAACGATCAGAAGGACCGCCTGAGAGCCCTGCTGGCGGAGCGGAACCTCACAGACGTCGCTGTGATGACCGCCAACAAGGCCCAGGGGCTCACGTTCGAGGTGGTGTTGGCCTGGCACCCCCTGGCCGGGCTGCGGGAGGCCGACGAGTTCCACCTCGATCCGGGGCGGATGTGCGTGATGCTCACCCGGCACCGGCAGGCCTGCGTGGTGGTCGGTCGGGCCGGCGACCGCGCGCTGGTCGAGGGGATCCCCCCCGCGACGCCCGCCTACACCGGCTGGGATCTCAACCCCGCGCTGGAGGGCTGGTACATCCACGAGGGGGTGTTCGAGGCGCTCGCCCCGCACCGCCTCTCTGCCAGCAGCCGCTGACACGCTGCGATGAACCGCCTGTCACTGGAGCCGTATCAGCGACTCAATAGAAGGCCACACTGTACGGATCGAGCGAGAACGTCAGCCAGTCCGGCCCGGTCAGCGAAGAGCACGTCTCGACATCATAGACGATGAGCCCGCCGAGCGTCGACGAGTCGCTCCAGCTCTCGCGGGCGTAGATCCACGCTTCTCCTGATGCGTTCATCGTCATGCCGCCCAGGTAGCTGCCGGTCTCCTCTGCGACCGCCCACTCTCCGGTGTTGAGATCTCCGCACATGATCGCGTAGGTGGCGCCCCAATCCGCGATGCTGGACACCACAGCCAGGGCTTTCCCGTTCGGCAGGGCCGCGACGGTGTTGATGTCCATCTGGAGTGTGCGCTCGATGATGTAGGGCTCGGACCAGCTACCGTCTGCAGGATCGAAGCTGGAGAGCGTCCCGTCGGCGGTGTAGTAGACGCCGGTGGTCACCAGAAGGCCCCCCTCGTTTGTCGGATCGGCCTGGATGCGGGGGTTGGGCACAGCGTCCCAGTCAGCGGTCACGGCCATCGACGCGCAGTCCACCTGCGCGATCTTGCCGCCGTTGGCGACCCAACCGTTGCGCTGGTCGAGCTGATTCATGCTGGTGTACAGCGTGTCTCCGGAGACGACGATGCTGTCGATCTCGGGGAAGCGGTCGCCGTCGTCGTAGGCCGAGAGGTCCACCGCGCCGACCAGATTTCCGGTCGTGGGATCGTAGGCGTTGATCGTGGTGCCGCCGTACATCGCCACGAACAGCTTGTCATCGCAGATGCCGATGCCGTGGGGGTTGGCGGTGCCGTCGCCGATGGAGAACTCGACCAGCGGCGCTCCCCAGCTCCCCGGCTCGTAGACCCGGATGGTGTCGTAGCCGTACGAGTTGACGTTGTAGATGAGCCCGTCGATGGTGGTCAGCGAGGAGCTTCCGACCAGCGTGGTGATCTCGTCGGTGATCGTCCAGTCGGCCAGCCCCACGGTGGCGAGCCCGTAGACCGAGTAGTCGGTGGTGACTACCGCCGCGGTGCTCTCGACAGGGCCGGTGCTTCCTCCGGTGGTGCTGCCCGTGGTGCCGCTCGTCCCGCCGGTCGTCCCAGACGTCCCGCCTGTGCTTCCCCCGGTCGCGCCAGAGGTCCCGCCGGAGGTGCCGCCGCTCGTCCCGCCGCTGGTGCCCCCGGAGGTGCCGCCGCTCGTCGCACCGCCGGTGGGGCCGGGCTCGCTGGTGTCGGTCTCGGCCTGGGGCTTGCAAGCGAGCAGACCGATCACCAGCGGGAGGGTCAGGAGTTGTGGGCTCAATCGGGTCAGCATGGTTCGGGCGCGCATGGGTTGTTCCTGTTGGCGATGAGTCAGCCGGTCCAGCGGAGCGTCAACAGCACCGTTCGACCGGGGAGTGGGTAGCCGACGAAGTCGGTGACGTTGGTGAGGACGAGGGCGTCATCGCTCTCGTCGAGAGGGTCTCGAGGCACCGCCTGGACGGTGAGATCGGTGAGGTTGCGGACGTCCAGCTCAGCCGAGACATGCCCTGATTCGACGCGAATGAACGCGGCGTGCAGCGGGCGCGGCGGCTGGAGGTACCAATTGGTCTCGTCGGCGTAGGTCCCCGCCGTGTAGGTGAAGACATGACCCAACCGAAGCGCGTCGAGCGGCGACAGCGTGGTGCGCTGCTCGATGTCCCACAGCGGCAGACCGGGGAGCTGGTTGTTGGCGTAGCCCGGCCGTGTCGACAGGTTCACGGAGTCGTTCTGGGTGACCGACGTCGAGGAGGCCAGCGGGCCGCCCTCCACTTGAAGCGCTGCCTCCAGCCCCTGCACCCAGGCGCGGCCCAGGTTCACCGGCACCATCGTGCGCTGCGAGTTCTGAACGAACGCGATGAGGTCGTGGGTGCTGACCCAGTAGTACCCCAGCTCCAGCGACCCGGGAACGGCGCCGTCCCAGCGCACCCGCCCGCCCACGTCCCACTGCACGCTGCGCTCGGGCTGCAGGCCCGGGTTGCCGATGATCGCGCCGCGGTCTCCGAACAGCTCGGTGAAGTCGGGGGCGCGCACGTAGCGGCCCGCGCTGGCCCGGAGGGAGACGGCCTCCCACGGCGAGACCCGGAGCCCTCCCCGGGGGTTGACCGCGAAGAGCTGGTCCTCGGAGCGCTCCGTGCTGGAGGGGAAGTCCTCGTAGGGGATCTCGCCGATGGCGCGGCTGTCCACCCACAGCCCGCCGACGGCCGCAGACAGCTGCACCTGCTCGTCCCAGGCCCACGCCGTCGCCCCCGGGGTGAGCTTGAGGGTGGTGCGGTAGCGCGGATCGCCCACCTCCTCGGCGAGCAGGTCCTCGCTGTGGAGGCCGTCTCGGCGGGCGCTGGCGGTGAGGGTGGGCACGAGCCGCGGCCGCGGGACCGCACCGTGCAGCACCAGGCCCGTGGTCGAGGTGCGATCCTGGCTCCACTGGGTGCCCGTGCCGACCTCCCCGGCGCGGTCGTCCCAGGTGGTCCAGCGATCCTGCCGCCACGCGCGGAGATGCGCCGCCCTCCCCTCCGCGCGGATCGCAGAGAGGTTGCGGGTGGTCTCCAGCCGCGCCGCCGACGACGACGCCATGGCCGTGCCGGGCACCCCGCCCTCGGCGGCGTGGAAGGCGTCGAGCAGCGTGAAGCGCAGACGCTCCGGGCCGCCTCGCCAGCGGCCGAGCAGCGTGAACCGATCGCGGTCGTTGTTGCTGCGTTCTCGGATGCGATCGTCGAAGACGTTGTACGGTGTGGCGTTGTCGTCGAAGTACTCAAAGTCTCCGCGGGTGTGCAGGGCCTCGGTCGCCAGCAACAGATCGCGCCCGTTCTGCAGCGGCGACAGCCGCGTGGCGTTCACCCGACCCACGCCGAACGAGCCCACAGAGCCGGCGACCCGCGCGGTCTCCGCGTCTCCCGTCACGAGGTTCACCACCCCGCCGATGGGCGCTGCGTCGAACTCCGGCGGGGGGTGGCTGCGGTAGACCTCCACCTGCGAAAACGCCGACACCGGCAGCTCGCTGAGATCCACGCCGTCGGTGCCGTTGGGGTTGAGCGGGATGCCGTCGAGGTGGATCTCCACCTGCCGCACCGTGGACCCGCGGATCGACAGGCCCGACCACGCGCCGAGGCCGCCCAGTCTCGCCACCGTCACGCCCGCGGCTCCCCCCACCACGTCGCCCAGATCTTCGCTGGCGAGCTGCTGCTCCCCCACCGCGATCACGGTCACCGCTCCGGGTGAGGTGTCGCCCGGATCAGGCGCGCGGGCCTCGACCACCATCTCCCCGGAAGACTCCCCCGGCTCGCCCCCCTGGGCGGGAGGCTCTGCCTGGGCGGGAGGCTCTGCCTGGGCGGGAGGCTCTGCCTGGGCGGGAGGCTCTGCCGGCGCGGACGGCTGTCCCTCCGCTTCGTCAGAGGCGGCGAGGGAGATGGCGATGGCGCAGATGAGGAGGATGACGTCTTCCAGGGTCAGGAAGACGAGCACCCGCGCGCAATTGGAGCAGGCGCCTGCCTCCTCCAACCCGAGGAACCAGGTGAAAACGCACGGGGCCGGTCTCCTGGCTCCTGGATCGTCCGCCTCGCTGCGCCTTCCCTCTCGGTGGCTCACCTCCCTGGAGAATTCCCAGAAGAATTCCCTGAAGAACTCCCTGAAGAATTCCTTGCGGAGATGTCATGCAGCAGGCGTCCCCAGTCACAGTGGCGGGGGCCGCGCCGGTCTCTCACCGGCTTCCCGTTTCACTCTCCATCCGAATTGTCGGATAGAGAGCACCTCGTGCGTCAGCGTTGAAAAGAACGAACACCGTGCATAGCCCGCCGGACGCGGCTGTCAAACAGGGGGCTGTTCGCAGCGTCCCCATCGCGATACCATTATCGACAGCCGCTCTTGTCCCGGAGGTCGCCAGCGTGTCTTCAGTTGCGCGACACAACGATGCGCTGTTGGCACGCCGCCGCTGCGGCTGGTGCGCCGAGCGGGTTCCGCTCAAGCGTCTCCTGCGGGGCGCGGACTGCCCACTCTGCGGGAGAGCTCTGCAGAATCAGGAGGTCCCGGGCGGATTGGTCGAAGACCTCCGACGTCGGCGACGCGGGTGGCGCCTCCTCGGCTACCTCCTCGTCGGCGTCGCCAGCTTTTTTTCGAGCCTCGCGCCGCTCACCCAGACGATCGTGCAGGCCATCGGGATGGTGATCATTCACGCGTTCGTGATTCGGCGCAGCCTGAAGTGGCTGCCCCCGCTGCGCCGCATCACCTGTCGATTCTCCATCCAGCTCATGGCGGCCCTGATCGTCTCGACGGTGTTCGTGATCAACGTCGCGGTCGCGCCGTTCCTCGGCGTATCGGCGGTGGTCCTCGCGATCGTCGGGTTCGTCGCGGCGCTGCTCCACGGCGAGAGCGCGCTGTGGATGATCCAGCGGCGCCTGACCTGGGCCGCCGAGGCGCGCCCCGTGCAGGCGCGCGAGTGGATGCTCCCGGTGGGACTGGGCGGCGGACTGTTCGGGTTCGTCTTCGCCAGCATCGGCGTCGCGATCGGCGCGCTGCACCTGCTGGTCAGCCTCAAGGTCCCGGGCGTGAGCGCGATCGCCGAGTGGCTCCTGAACAGCTCTCTGCAGGGATGGACGTGATGGATCTCAGCCTCGTCCGCTTTCTGTCCCAGAGCTTCTCCGCGTCGGTGCTGTCGGTGAGCCGCCCCGGGCTCACGTTCGTCGGGATCCAGTGGACCATCGGCCTCCTCGTGCGACTCGACGTCCTCGCCCTCACTCCGGGGCTGGACTGGCTGGTGTCTCTGCCGGCCATGCTCGTCGCCGCGGTGCTGGGCGGGCTCGAGACCGCCGCGCGACACAGCGAAGCCGCCGACGAGATCCTCCGGGAGCTCAAGATCTCCCACCTCCTCGGCAGCTTCGGGGCCTTCTCCAGTGTCCTGCTGTTCGCCTCGCTCGGCCTGCCCGAAGACGAAGCGCTCGACCTCATCGGAGATACGGCGGACGCCGATCTGGGGTGGGCCGTCCAGCAGGCGCGCGCCGCCGATCAGCCCGCCGCGGTGCAGGGAGGGGCCGTGGTCGGCGCCGTCGGGATCCACGGTCTGCTGGCGTGGGCCAACGATCACATCCAGGAATTCATCGCCGAGTTCGTCCCCGAGACCCCACAGCGGATCTACCAGATCCTGCTCACAGGCTCGCCCATCGCGCTGCTGGCCGCGGTCTTCCTCATGCCGTACATCGCGGCGGCGTTCCTGCTCTTGTCCGGGCTTGTGTTGGGGGCGGTCGCGTTCGCGGTCTGGGGAGCGCAGAAGGCCGCCGATGTCGCGTGTCGGGTTCCGTGTGAGCATTGTGAGCATCGAGTGCGGCCGGAGGCCCGACGGTGTCCGGAGTGCCAGTGCGCGATTCGACCGCAGGAGTGGCTGGATGACCGATCGATGGTCACGCGGGGGTGGGCGGCGGCGCGGGATCGGCTGGCAGCGCGGCGGCTTGCTCGGGAGCGGTGACACGGGTCATGATGGCTGAACCCCGGCTCCGGGAGGGAGTTTGAAGTGATGAGTGGACGTTTCTGGTGGAGGTGCGAGACCGGGTGACGAGTGCAGTGTAGGGTTGTCCCCCCAGCGCGGACCCATCCGCTCCCAGACTCATGAACCCGTCTTATTCATGAGGGGGGAGGACGGTCCCCGCACGGGAGGCAGCTGG
>CAYXGP010000054.1:16751-39920 GCA_964464515.1 uncultured Enterobacterales bacterium | reverse complement strand
CTGGCCGGCCCGGGCGCTCGGGCCGTCGTTCTCCAGCACCAGCTCGGCGAGCACGCCCAGCCCCGCCAGGCCGTAGGCGGTGTTGGGGCGACCGCCCAGCCCCTGCGCAAGCCGATCCATCTCGGCCAGCGCGCGGGTCAGCTCGGCGACGTCGCCGCGCTCGGGGAGCACCCGCCCGGCCAGCCAGCTCCGCGCCCCGGCCAGCAGCGGCTGCCCCAGTAGCACCAGCTCGAACAGCAGCAGCCCGCCGCTCCACGAGTCCCAGGACCAGCCCGGGTCGGTGCGCGCCTGCTCCGGCCGCAGGAAGACCAGCACCGCGAACAGGTAGGCGGTGCTGAGCAGCGCCGCGCCCACCGAGTAACGCAGAGACGCCTCCACGAACTGACCGAAGGTGGGCAGGCGGGTCGACTGCACCACCCAAGCCAATAGAACAAGCGACCCCAGCGCCATGTACAGACCGGCCGGCGTGGGGTGGCCGGCCAGCAGACTCAGCAGGTTCAGCCCCCCACCCGCGGTGCTCAGGAACGCAGCGAACAGCAGATACAGGATACGCTCTCGTTCTCCGGGCGCGGCCCCGGGGAGGCGCCGACTCAGCAGCCACAGCGGCCACGCGCTCAACAGACCGGCCGCTCCGAACATCACCGGGAACGCAGGGCCCGGCTGACGGCCGCCATTCTGCAGAAACAGATCGGGCCACACCGCTCCGACGACGAAGAACGCCGCGGCGATCCCATACGCCAGCCGAACGCGTCCGCGCTCCCCGATCGCCTCCAGGGCCGCATGCAGAAAGGCGGCGGGCAGCAAGAACCCGATCATCGCCACGCGCCCGCCGATCGCCTGCGTCTGTGGATGCTGACCCAGCAGAACACTCAGCGCCCACAGCGCCAGCGACAGACAGGTCAGCGCCAGCGCGGGCCGCCCACGACGCGCCACCAGCAGAGACAGCAGCAGCGCGCAGGCGATCAGCGGAAGGAGAGCCGGCATGAACGCGGGAGGCACACGGGGAGGCTACCCCGCGGCGGGCTCGGCGAGCCCCGAAACCTCACCGGCGCAGTCCACCGCGGCGGCCAGCTGCGCGAGCTGACGCGCCACGGCGTCTCCAGGATCCCCGGTGAACCGCGCCAGGTGGACCCGCGTCGCCAGCTCCTCCATGCGAGCGAGCCCCCCCTCGAGGCGCGCGGCGGAGGCATCGCGGAGCGCCCGCAGCCGCGCCAGGTTCTCCTCGCGGGCCGCCTGCACGCTGGCCGTCGCTCCCCCGCCTCCGACGTCGCGAGGGTCGTGCTCGGGGCGGGCGAGGACCGCGTCGATCTCCGACAGCCGGCTCGCGATCGCCTCCAATCCCCGAGCGACCCCGGCCACCGTCGCGCTCGGATCGGGCGCAGGCGCCGGCAGCGCGGGACCATCGCGGAGCGCCGCCAGCAGCTCCCGGGCGGCCGCGGCGATCCGGGGGTCGCTGGTGCGCAGCGCGGGCTCCGGCCCGGCCGATCCCAGCAGTGTCGGCAGGAACAGCGGCCACAGCAGGAGGGCCAGCCCCTTGCCCGGCAGGTCCGCCCGCGCCATCGCGGCGGTCACGCCGCCGCCGATGAGCAGGTAGATCACGAGCAGCTCGATGGGACGCATGATGGCCTCCTACAGCGCGCCGAGGAGACCGAGCATGCGCGCGATCCCCAGCGGGGCCATGACCGTGAACAGGGCCGACCACGCCATCACCAGCAGGGTGGGCATGGGACGCCGGCCGTCCTCCTCGCGCTCCCCGGCCATCCGGCGGAACGCGCGCAGCAGCGACAGCGGCGCGGCCAGACCCGCCACCAGCGGCAGCGCGTAGCCGCAGAGCACCACCGCGCTGTGCAGCTCCGCCCAGCGCGAGTCGCCCGCCGCCAGCAGACCGAAGCCCAGCGCCAGCGCCAGGTAGATCGGCAGCAGGCCGAGCAGCACGACCGACGCGGTGGCGCGTGCGCGGAGCGACTCAACGGTGATCCGCCACGCATGGGTGCGCAGACCAGCCAGCAGCGCGTGGAAGTAGAAGGTCGGGAGGGCGGCGATCTGTGTGCCCATCAGGCCGAACTCGAAGGCGGCGAACACCCCCCCGACAGCCAGCAGCGGGTGGGCCTCCGCCAGCCCGGCAGGCCACGCATGCGCGGCGGTGGTCAGCAGGAGTCCCTGCACGAGGGAGAAGGCGCCCACCCCGCCCACGGTCGTGAGCACGAGGCGGGGCAGCAGGCGGGCGGCCCGCTCAGCGTCGGCGCAGTCGTCATCGGCGATCGCGCGATGGCGCAGGAGCAGGTCGATCACCCCCGGCCGGTCGGGGGGAGCGAAGTTGGTCAGCTCGGTCAGCTCTGTGGTCGCAGCAGTCATCTCTCACCATCCCAGCTCGAAGAAGCCCAACACGTAGAACATCTCGGCGCCCACCACGCTCAGCAGGGCCAGCCACAGCAGGTGGAGCAGGCGGACCTTCTCCTGGGCGCCGATCACGCGCAGGAAGACGTCCGACATCGACAGCCCCACCCCGCAGAAGGTCACCAGCACCACCGCCAGTCGCATCCACGGCGTCGGCGAGATGAACTCGAAGAACCACAGCACCGGGATCGAGGCCAGCATCGCCAGGCCCCCGAAGCTCACCGTGATCAGCGACGAGCGGGTGATCGCATGGGCGGGCAGGCGCGAGCCGGTGAGGCTGCCCAGGATGTAGAGCGACGGCAGCGTGGCGGTCCACGCGATGCCCGCCGCGACCACCGCTCGCACGCCGTGATCGAGCATGGACAGCGCACCGCCGAACCCGTGAAGGGCGGCGCCGTAGAGGCCCACCCCCAGGCTGGCCGTGGCTGCGAGGGCGGCGAACTCGGCGACATCTTCTCGACGGATCCGCGCCTCGGGGGCGGCGTCCAGGCGCGAGCGAGCGACGCGCTCGGGCTCTCGGAGCGCGCGCAGGACAAGGGCAGTAGTCATCTCAAACTCCAGTGCATCTCAGGGACCGCGGAAGCGGCACACACACACAAAGCAATGGGCGTGCCGACGAGCGAGCTCCGATTCGAGCACCACTCTCGCGAAGTCAGCGCACGGAGACCGTCCAGTTGATGGGCGCTGGTGTCCACGACGTGGACAGCTCGAAAGACCACTCGCCGGCGCGCGGCGGGTGATTAGATCGCTCCGCGATGATCTTCCCCGTGCTTCTGTTCACCGTGCTCGGTCTGGCCTGCGTCGGTCTGGTGGCCGCCGGCCTGCCCGGAGGGTGGGCCCTGCTGGGATTGGCCGCAGTGATCGAACTGCTCGATGGGTTCGTCCTCGGGACGGGGAGCGCCACCACGTTCGGGTGGTGGCTGCTCGCCCTCGGCGGGGGCGCGCTCCTGGTCGGCGAGGCGCTTGAGCTGGCCTCCGGCATGTTCGGCAGCCGAACGGGCGGAGGCACGAAGCGCGGGATGACCGGGGCCGTGCTCGGCGGGCTGCTGGGCGGGCTGGCCGGCACGTTCCTCATCCCCATCCCGGTGATCGGCACGCTGATCGGCACCGTGGGCGGTACGTTCGTCGGCGCGATGGCGGGAGAGATGACCGGCGCCGAGCGCCGCGACTGGAAGGACGCGCTCGTGCCCGCCGTGAGCGCGACCATCGGGCGGGTGCTGGGCACGGTCGCCAAGGTGGGCGTCACCACCGCGTTGTGGGTCCTGCTCACCGCCGTCCTCATCTGGGGCTGAGGTCAGCGCTCCCTCTCAGCATCTCTTCTCAGCGTCTCTTCTCAGCGTCTCTTCTCAGCGTCTCTTCTCAGGGCTCCCCGGGTGGGAGCCACGCCGCGGCGCTCCGAGGCAGTCGGATTACCTCAAACAGCCGACCGATCAGCGCGTCGTCCTCCGCCGACGGCTCAGGGTTGACGTACTCCCATACCCGGTCACCCTCGGGCGTGATCTCGAACACGCGGCCGGGATCGGTCTCGGTGATGAGCGTGTTTCCGTTGGCGAGGCGCTGGTTCGATCCACAAGCCCAGGTGTAGAACCCGTTGCCCTCGTCGCCGTAGTACCCCCAGCCGATCTGGCCGCTGGCGGGGTCGAGCTCGATGACCTTGCTGTGGCCGCGGTGGCCGCGGTTGTCGAACACCATCAGCCGTCCGGAGTCCAGCACGGTCGCCTGATGGGGGAAGCGCCAGGGCCCGACCTGGAGCCAGACGATCTCGTCCGTGGAGAGGTCCATCACCGCGATGGACTCGATGTGGGGGATGGTGAGCAGCACTCGCCCCGGGGAGAACGCAGGCACCTTGGATTGGACCCGGTCGTCGAGCAATTCGAGGGTGTTCGTGTGCAGGATGTCCCCCTTTCTCCACGTCATCCGCATCACGACCGACCAGGGGGAACGCAACACAGCGTCGAGGACCGAGTGCCGCGCGAGGACCTCACCATCCTGGCTCATCTCGGTGACGAAGTCCTCGAGCACGAGTTGGTCTGCAGATAGCTCGGGCTTCGTGGTCAGGGACCGTGTCAGCACGAGTATCCGGCCGTCCGGCAGGACCTCCAGATCGTGATGCGCGCCCTCTGAAGACGCCCAGACAAGGTTGGATTCACGATCGATTCGGATGATCCCCTGCCCCTCGAAGATAGCCAACAGGCCACCACCCTCAAGGAGGTGTACCCGCCGCCAGTAGCGCAGCCCGGGCGAGATCACCGGTCGGCTGTGCTCCGGGAACGCTGAGTTGTAGTCGTACTGCCATCGATGGAGCACCTCTCCGTCCATTTCCATCAGCCAGGCGGTGGGGCCGCTGCCCGAGACCACCAGGTTGAGCCCCTCCTGCGTCTTGTCGCGCTGAGACAGCGTCACCCCCGTCTGCGACGGGAGGGGATCGGTGCCGCTGACGTAGCCCAGGGCCATGAGCTGCTCGCGGGTGTCGTCCGGCTCGGGGGCGGCGGCCGAGCTGGCCGTGGGGGCGTCGAGCTGCGCGACACCGACCACGCGACCTGCGAGGAATCCCCCGGCCGCGACCGCGAGCAGGGCCGCGACGCGCGCGAGATCCAAGGCCGGCGAAGAGCTGTCGGGCACGGGCGCGATCCTCTGCTGGCGGCCAGCATAGCAGCGCGTGGGGACTGGTCAAGACGACTCGGATTCGCGGAAGTTCAAGGTGCAGCACCTCCGGGCTGCGTGAGCAGTCCGGCGCCGCTCGCAAGCCGCTGTGGAGCAGCGGCGAAGAGGGGGAGGTCGTCCACCCAGGGGCCGGGCCGCGCACAGGCCTCCACCCCGGGGTCTGGTGCCAGCGCGTGCTATGGTCGCCGCAATGCGTTGGCTACGAAAGTTTGGATCATTGAGACGCACCGCGTTCGCGTTTCTCGGATTGGGTTGTGGCCGCGACCCGCTCCCCCCCAGCGTTCCCCAAGCAGCGATCATGCTGAGTCCCTCGGAGGGGGTGGTCGTGCGCGCCTCGCGGGTGCCCCTGGTCGCCGAGCTCCCGGCGGGCCTCCAGGACGCGCGGCTGCGTGTCCGGCTCGACGGCGCCGCGGCTGATGATCCCCTGGTGGTTCTGCGGAGTCACACCCGGGGAACGCGCCTGCTGGCGGAGCTGGACCTCAGCGGGGTCTCCCCTGGCGAGCACCGGGTGGAGATCGAGGCTCGCCTCGGAGATGCACCGCCCGTCGTCGTGGTGAGCGACTTCACGTCAGCCCGGGGCGCGAACGCCGTGCAGGTTCGGGTGCGAGACTGCCGCGGCGAGCTGATCCCCGCGCGCGTCGTGGTGTGGCGGGAGGGAGCCCGGGCGCGGCTGTCCAGCGACGACGCCGAGCTGTACGACTCTCGGGGCGCGGAGCGGCGACTCGACAGCGTCTTCCTCGTCCATGGGACCGGCGTGCTCTACCTGGATGACGGCGCCCACACGCTCGCAGCGACGCGCGGGATCCGCGACACGGTGGCTCTGGCCGTCCTGGAATTGGACGGGGCCCACGAGACGCCGCGGGTCGTGGATCTGGTGGTCGATCGCGTGGTGCACGCGGGAGGTGCGATCGCCGCCGATCTGCACGTGCATACAGCGCGCAGCACCGACGTCCACGTCCCCGACGCCCGGCGCTTCCGAAGCCTCGCCGTGTCGGGTCTCGACCTCGTGGTGATCACCGACCACGACGTTCTGCCCGACCTCTCGGTGCCCACCCGGGCCCTCGCGGACGCTGGGATCGCCCTGCGCTGCATGCCCGGGATCGAGTCACAATTCACCGAGGACCAGATCAGCCTGGGTCACATAAACGCCTTCCCGATCACGGGCGACGCACCGCCAGCCGCCGAGGACGGTGGAGATCTGGCGGCCTTCCTCGCGGGCTGGCGCACCCGTCAGCGCGAGGCCCCCCACCCGGAGCTGGGAGAGCGGCTACTGCTGCAGCTCAACCACCCCCGCGGCATCGACTTTCGTCCTGAGGTGAACCAGAGGCCGCGCCGGGCGCTGCCGTTTCAGGCCGGCACCACCGTGACGTCGCGCCCGATGGGCCACGCCCCGTTCAACCACCCTGGGCTCGACCGGAACGCCGCGCTGGGGGAGGGCGCCAACGCCTGGCTGACCGCATCGGCCGGCGGAGCTCTCGCTTTCGACACGCTGGAGGTCGTCAACCGGTACTCGTTCCGGCTGTATCTGGAGACGCGCGCGGACTGGTTCCACCTGATGAACCACGGCTGGTTCGTCACCGGCACCGGAAACAGCGACAGCCACGCGGCGACGGTGGAGCTGGCGGGGATGCCCACCAACCTCATCGCGGTGGAAGGAGATCCCGCTGCGCTGACCGGGGTCATCTCCGCTCTGGAGACCGGCCGGGTGTCGGTCTCCACCGGCCCGGTCATCGACCTGCGGGTGCGCTCAGGGAGCCTCACCGGGCGCCCCGGGGACCTCATCTCGGTCAGCGGGCCTGTCGAGATCACGGCTGAGCTCACGGCGGCGCCCTGGGTGCCGGTGTCGGAGGTGCGGCTCGTGACGGATGGAGCGGTGATCCAGCGGACGGAGCTCGACATCGTCGGTGATGGAGGAATGATGACGCAGCGCCGCTTCGAGTGGTCGATCGACGTCGAGCGGGACACCTGGGTGCTGGTCGAGGCGGGCTGGCCGCTCGACGGTCTCCCCGCAGCCCCGGACGCGCTGCCGCTGGCCTGGCGCATGGTGGCGCCGGCCTACCTGCCGCTCGGGTTCACCAACCCCGTGCGCATCGACGGCGACGGAGACGGCCGCTGGAGCCCCACAGGCTCGTCCGGGGCGACTACCCCCGGCGGCCCCGCAGGAAGATGATCAGCGTGGTCACCCCCAGGCAGGCCCCCGAGAAGCTGATCAGCACCAAGGTAAGCGTCTCCAGCGACAACCCCAGGTCATCGGCGCCAGAGCTGGGCTTCAGCCCGCGAAGATACAGAGCCATCGAGATCGGCACAGCTTCCCACTCTCCGCCGCGTCGCGACCACACCGCGTAACTCTCACCGCACTTGATCACCGCGTCGAAGGTGTACCGCTGCACGGTGAGCCAGGTGCAGAACTTCGCGGCGGCGCTCATGTCTCGTAAGGAGACCAGGATCGACGAGAAGGTGATCTGCGGGATGAGGAGCAGCGGCAGCGTGCCCACCGCCGCCTCCATGCTAGACCACGCCGCCGACACCAGCAGACTCATCGACATGCCCACCCAGCCGGTGAGCATGGTGATGAAGGTCAGCTTGACCGGGTCGAAGCCGTACTCGGCCATGCCCATGCTGTAGAACAGGATGAGCGCCAGCACCCCATTCTGGAGACCGACCAGGACGGTCATCACGAAGACCTTGGAGGCGACGTAGGGCAGCACGCCCACGCCCACCCGACGCTCTCGACGCCAGATCACCCGGTCGGAGAGGAATTCACGCACCGAGGCGGACATCCCGAACCAGATGGCCCCCAGCGCGATCATGAACAGCATCGGCGACGTAGGGGCCGGGAAGACCAGCCACATGATCAACCCCAGCACGGGGGGCTGGGCCGCCACCACCAACATGCCGGTGCGGTCGCGGAGCTTGGTGGTGAAGTGCCGCGCGGTGAGGGTGCGGAATTGGCTGAACCACGACGGGCTGGGCCGCGACTCCGTGGCCTGCTCCTCCAGGCTTCCGCCCTTGAGCCGCAGCAGGTGCTCGCGGGTGGAGACATACTTGCGGCTGTCGGAGGACTCCCGGTAGCGCTGGCCCCACACCCGCGGTGTGTGATCGCCGAAGCGATTGAAGATGGCGTCGGACGTGGAGACCCCGAAGTATCGGCGAGCCTCTGTGGGGGGGCCGAAGTAGGCCAGCCGCCCGCCCTCCGCGATCACGATGAGGTGGTCGACCTTGTTGATGATCTCCGGCGTGAGGTCGTGGGTGACCAGGAAGACGATGCGCCCTGCGTCCGCGAGCTGCCGCACCACCCCCACGATGTCCTGGCTGGAGCGGGGATCCAGCCCGCTGGTGGGCTCGTCGAGGAACAGCACACGCGTGGAGCGGGTGATCAACTCCTGGCCCAGGTTCACGCGCTTACGCTGGCCGCCGGAGATGCCGCGTCGCAGGGTGTCGCCGATGCGGCTGTGGCGGATGTGCTCGATGCCCAGCTCGTCGAGGACGCGATCGACCTCGGTACGCAGCTCCTTGTCGGTGACGTCGGGCGGGAAGCGCAGCCGGCCGGAGTACAGCAGGCTCTCTTCGACGGTCAGCTCAGGGTGGACGAGGTCGTCCTGGGGCACGTTGCCCACCAGGGAGCGATCGACCGCGAGCTGCGCGTGGAAGTCCTCGCCGTCGAGCAGCACCTCGCCGCTGTCGGCCGGCGCGATGCCGCTGATGGCGTTGAGCAGGGTGGTCTTTCCAGCGCCGGAGTTGCCGATGAGGGCGACCACCTCCCCGGTGAAGACGGTGAAGCTCATGTCGTCGAGCAGCACCAGATCGCCGATCTTGCGCCGCAGGTGACGCACGCTGAGCGCGGAGAACCGCCGCTCGCCGTAGACCCGCACCTCGTCGCCCACCAGGCTCAGATCATAGGGGCCGATGCGCAGCCGGGTGGTCTCGTCGATGGGGGCGGAGTGCGTAGGCAGGCCGTTGACGAGGGTAGGTCGGCCGCTCTCCAGGTCGCGCACCCGCCAGCCGGTGGGCGTGCGGTCGAGCTGGGCATGCTGCAGCGCCACGAGCGGGTCGTGCAGCGCCACCTCGCACTTGGGCGCCCGCCCGATGATCACGCGATCGCTGGTGAGCGCCACCTTCCAGTCTCCGGTGGCGTGGCGGGGGTCGTGCCGCTGGAGGAGCGCGGTGACGAGCACCGGGTCGATGCCCAGCTCGTTGGCGGTGGACGTCAGACGCTGCACCTCGGACCGGCTGATGCGCCCATCGGTGCTGCACACCGCGAACATCGCGTCGAGCAGGAGCAGCGCAGAGTCGGAGCCGAACCGAGCCGCGAACGCGGGCAGATCCAGCTCTTCCTCGTGCTCCTCGCGCAGCCGCGCGGCCTGCTTCCCGCCGAAGCGACCGTCGAAGACGCGCAGCTCCTGGCTGCTCAGCGAGCCCTGGAACTCCGGCTCGACGGCGCTGCGTACCAGCCCGGCCAGCACCTCGGAAGGCACACCGGTGCGCGCGGCGACCGGGGCGGCGAGGACGTCCACCTCCTCCTCGCCCAGCGAACGCAGCGAGAGCGAGCGGATGGCCAGCCGGGTGAACGCAACAGCGAACGCACACCCGTCCGGGTCCAGATCGATTGCGCGTGCGGTCAGCTCCTCGCGGAACCGATCCTCGAGGCGGGTCGGGCCCAGGGCCTTTCCTCTCTTCTGCTACCGGTAGGTGACGGCCAGGGCAGCCTGGGTCTTGGCAGCGCCTGACGAGAGCTGCGCCGCGTACACCGCAACGTAGTAGGTCTCGGTGGTCTCCGGCTTGTAGCTCACTGTGGGCTCACGATCGTCCGACTCATCACGAGCCAGCTCGCGGCCTTCGGCGTTGTGGATCACGAGATCAAGATCGGATGAGTTGTTGTCGCCGCAGACCAGGAACTTGTACTCGTTACCCTCGTACAGGGTGACCAGGTAGATGCGGTGCTCGCCCGCACCCAGCTTGGCGGAGGTCGCCGTCCGCACCGCCCAGCCGTCGTTGTAGCCGGCCCAGATCTTGGTGCGAAGACAGGTGTCTGCTTCCTTCTCGTCGGCCTGGGCAGGCAGCCCCAGCAGCGCCAGCAGCGGTAGAAATCGCATCGCCCACTCTCCTTGAAAAACGCAGCCCCTTAGAGCAGCGTGAGCACCGCGCCGGTGGCGCTGTGGATCTTGGTGACGTCCTCGGCGGTGAGCTGCTCCTTGGCAGTGATCACCTCAAGGCTGGTGAGGGTCTCCTCGAGGGTGCGAACGACCTCGTCCGGGGCCTTGTTTCGGCCCTCGCGCTGGACGTACTTGAGGAAGTACTTCACGACCGCGGGCTGCCGCAGCAGGCTGTTGGCGGCCTCGTACTTGCCGGCGTCCTTGATGGCGCCGCTGATCAGGTGGGCACCTTCGAGCCAGGATCCGGCCTGGATGACCGGCACCACCCACTCACCGGCCTCCGCCTCCAGCTCGGGGACGACCACGCCCGACAGCTCGTCCAGCTCGATGAGCAGGTCGTTCTTGCTGACGGCGTCGTTGTTGAGGCGCTCGATGAGGTCGTCGATGGTGCGCTGGACATCATCGCCGGCCTCAAGCTTCGCGAAGCCCTCCTTCAGGCGCTTCAGTCGACCGATCGTCTTGTCTTTGGGCGACGCCTGCACCGTCAGGATCATGTCGGCCAGCACCACGCCGGTGCGGACGGCGATCTGATCCTTGTTGTCGACATCCATGCTGATGTCGCGGTCGGTGACCATGTCAGCCAGCTTCTGGTTGATGCCGGCCTTGCCCAGCGCCTTCTCCATCTCGGCCGGAGATGGCACGAGCGCGATCTGATCGGCGTTCTCCTGGAGGGTCTTTATGTCGAATTTGACGTCGGGCGCTTTCTCCGTGGCCTTGGCGGGCTCCTTCTCTGGAGGAGTCTCCGAGGAGGTGCCAGAGCAGGCCAGCACGAAGAGAAGCACGAGCGAGGTTGGATTCATTGGGACGCCTCCGTCGCGGTTCCCGATCGGCGGAACACTGAAGCTATGCGGGTGGACCAGAGACAGCAAGCATCATGACCGAGCGAGACAGCTCTGAATCCCGCCGCGGTCCTTCAACCTGCTGGTCTGGAGTCGGTGGCCGGCAGCCGCCCACCCACCACGATCGCTGCCCCCTGGTCAGGGGCGTCATCGGGGATGAGGCGCGCAGCCAGACCTGCAGACTCGATGAGCGCCACGAGCGCGGCTGGGGTGCGGCGGGTGGTCGACCATCGGAGCACGTGGTCGAGGAAGAGCGCGTCGGATGAGGGCCCGATGGCGGTGAACACCGCGACACCGTCAGCCGCCAGGTGCGCGCGGGTGATGGCGCACAGCGCGGCGACGAGGCGATCGGGGAGATATTCCACGATCCCATCCACCACGACGAAGTCGAACTCGCCATAGTCGAAGCGGCCGGGGTACATCAGCAGCTCGGCGATGTCTTGACAGACCAGCCGATACTCCACGCTGCGCGGCCGCGCCCCGAGCCCGCTGTCGAACGTGGCGAGCGCCTCGCGGCTGCCATCGAGCACGGTGACGTCGGCCCCGCGTCGCGACAGATCGAGGATGAGCTTGGCGTTGAGATCGCCGCACGAGGCGTTGATCAGCATGATGCGGGTGCGGCGGCCCTCCGGCAGCGCGCTGGTCACCGCCTCCGCGGCCCAGGTGACGCGGCGACGGATCCCCGTGCAGGTGGGCAGCCCGAGGAGCAACTCATCGAGCAGACGCCCCAGCTCGCCGTCACCTGCGGGGCGGCCGATCAGCAGGTGGGCCATCATCAGCGGATCGCCGCTGTGGCCGCTGTCGGGGTTGAGCGTGTGCTTCGCGAGGTTGGACGTGACGATGTACGGATGCAGCTCCCGCGCGAGCGCCTCCCCAGCCTGCCAGCGCTGCTCGGCGCTGGTGAATTCGGAGAGCCAGTCGCCGGTGTCCTGCACGATTCGCTCGAAGGCCGCGCGCACCCGCCGCGCGGCGTCCTGATCATCGGGGTTGCGCCGCAGCAGGGCGTCGGTCTCGAACCAGGTGTTCCGCGCCGCCTCTGCGATGCGCCGGGCCTCCTCGGCGAAGGAGTCCGTGGCGTCTCCCCGCCCCGAGGCCACCGTGCTGAGCGACGAATTGGTGTTGGACACCCGCAGACGCTCGACGAGGATCTCGGAGATGGTCTTGTAGAAGTCCGAGGCTACCTTCGGCCGCGCATCGAGGAGCTGCTCGAGCGCCTCCCGATCGAGGACGCGCATCCGGCCGGTGCGGGCCACGCGGACGTCGGCGTCGCGGGGTGCAGGGGCGACGAAGCTCATCTCGCCCACCACGCTGCCCACGTTGAACACGAAGAGCACCACCTCGGGAGTGGAGCGGGGATCGACGACCTCCAGCGCTCCCTCTTCGATGAGGTAGATGTCGCCGCATGTGTCGCCGCGCCGGATGATGTAGTCGCCCTGCTCCATCTGCTGGAGTCGGCTGATCTCCAGCAGGCAGCTCCGAGCGTCGGCGCTCAGTCGGTCGAGGAAGGCCACGCCGCACGCTCTAACCGGCTGCGCCCATGTCCGCGGCGGCATAGAGCGGCAGGGAGTCGCTGGGCCCCCCCGCGTACCGGAGTGGAGGAAGGAATGTTCGAGGCCATCCAGGCGCTGATCACAGAGCTTCGAAAGGCCGACCCGGATCGCCACGACGCGATCCTCGCCGAGCTGACCGAGCTGTGCTCAGCGGCCGAGGGCTCCACCGCGCGCGAGCACATCGGGCGGCTGATGAAGGGCGAGGTGCTCACCATCCAGTGGGATCTGGAGGAGATCATCGAGGCCACGGCCCCGAAGCGGAGGCCCCCACCCGAGGAGCCGAAGGAGGCCGAGCCGAAGGAGCCCGAGCCGCCGCCCCCACCCGACCCCAACCAGCCGCTCAGCCAGGCCGACGTCAAGCTGGTCTACGACGACCCGCGCGGGCTGATGCTCCATCGCACCCACGACGGCAAGCGCTGGCTCGCCACCCAGGTCGATCCGCGCACGGGGCAGCCGCAGACGTTCGAGCTGCACTCGTCAGAGATCGCCCAGATCAAGCGCCAGCTCCAGGGCAGCCCCTACTGGGTCCTGGGCGGCTGACGACCACCATGTCTACTCGGCTCGTCCTGCTCGCTCTGCCCGCGCTGCTGGTGGGGTGCGCGGTCCGCCGTTCGTTGAAGCGAGCCGACGGCTACATGGAGTCACAGCGCTACGGGGCCGCCGCACGGTCCTACCAGGACGTGCTGGAGCGCCGCCCCGACGACCCCCGCGCCCTCACAGGGCTGGCGCGCGCGCTGCTGGCGCAGGGCCGCCCCGCCGAGGCGCAGCTCCCCGCCACCACCGCCTACGAGCTGGAGGCAGAAGAGGGCGCCGCGCTCCTCGCGCGAGCGCTCATCGACACCGGCCACGGAGCGGAGGCGACGGACGCGGTGACCGCCGCGCTTGAGCAGGCCCCGGACGATCCCATCACCCTCCGCCTGGAGGTCGAGAGCCTGATGGCCCGCGGCGAAGCCGGGACGGCGCTGTCACGCGCCGAAGCCGGGCTGACCGCTGGCGCGGGGAGCACGCTGACCTCCGCGGCGGCCTGGCTGCATGCAGGCGCGGGCAACTGCGATCGGGGTCAGGCGATGGCCGCGCGCATGATCGGCGGCGTCATCGACGACGCCGATCTCGAGGCCGATGCCGCGGCGGTGTTCTGGTACTGCGGCGACGCCGAGCGGGCGCGCGAGGCAGCGAACAGCGCCCATACCCTCCTGGCCGGCCCCACCCAGCCCTGGATGGATGACGCCTGGCGCGTCCTCGACGGCGGCGATCTCCACGGCGCGGCGTGGCGGTACAGCCGGCTTCGGGCCCTCCACCCCACCGACGGCGAGCTGGCGCGCCAGCTCGGCGGCATCTGGCTGAAGCTGGAGAGCTGGCCCGAGGCGGTCGCCGAGCTGAACGCCGCCCTCACGCTGGCCCCCTTCGCCGACGGCAGTCGCACCGAGGGGGTTCACGTCGCCGATCGCGCTTCCGACCGCCTCAGCCCCGAGGAGCGCATCGCGGCGACCGCCGAGCTGTGGGAGGCCGTGTCGGTCGCTCAGGAGGGCGCCGGAGACCTCGTCGCTTCAGCCGACGCGCTGGAGCGCTCCGCGCGCCTGGTGATGGACACCGACCCCGCCCGGTGGCTGGAGATCTCCGCGCTCTGGGAGCGCGCCGGTGTCCCCGATGGCACGCTGCGCGCCGCGCTGGTCGCGGTCGAGCTGGCCCCGCGCGATCCCCGCCCCCACCTGGCTGCGCTGAAGATCTCGGCGATTCTCGGCGAGCTCGATCGCGCGGTGGCGCACGGTCGCGCGGCGTGGGAGCTGGGCGGAGCCTCTCCCGAGCTCGCGCTTCTTCTGGGTCAGATCTACGAGCGCCGCGGCGACACCCGCGACGCCCGCGAGCTCTACCGCGAGGCCCTGACGCGCTACCCGCGCGATCCCCGCATCCAGAACGCGGTCACGCGAACCCGACGCTGAACGGACAGAATGGCCGAGAATCGGTAGAAACCGACCGAGTGCCCGCGTGCCAGTAAGGAGGCCCCATGTCGCGTCCCGGAATGATGACTGGAGTTCTTGTTCTCCTCCCCTTGATCGCGACGGTGTCCGCCTGCAACGGCAAGGGCGGGATCGACACATCGACCACCACGACCGACAACGACGGCGACGGCTACAGCACCGACGACTGCAACGACGACGATCCCGCCGTCTACCCGGGCGCCGAAGAGGTCTGTGACGGCATCGACAACAACTGCAACGGCGAGCTGGACGACGGCGTGGCCGACGTGTGGTACCCCGACTCCGACGGCGACGGGTTCGGCGACGCCTACTCCTCCACCGAGGCCTGCTCCCCCCCGGCCGGGCATGTGCCCAACACCGACGACTGCGACGACAGCGACGAGACGGTCTTTCCCGGCGCGGTCGAGTACTGCGACGGGCGCGACAACGACTGCGACGGCATCTACGACACCTGCCGCAACCTCGATCAGGCCGACGGCAAGGTGCTGGGCAGCTTCTCTGGCGATCAGGCCGGCTACGCGGTGGCCGGGCCGGGTGATGTCGACGGCGACGGGTTCGCCGATCTGCTGGTCGGCTCCCCGGACTCTACGCCGAACGGCGCCGGATCGGGCATGGCCTACCTCATCCACGGTCCGGCCAGCGGCGAGATGAGCGTCGGGGTGGCGACCGCGCGGTTCAGCGGCCTCCATGTCGAGGATCAGCTCGGCTATTCTCTCTCGCCTGCCGGAGACATGAACGCCGACGGCTTCCCGGACCTGTTCATCGGCGCTTGGGGTGACCTCACGAACGGCGCTACGGCCGGCGCCGCGTTCGTCTACCTGGCCCCCGTCTCTGGAGATTACACCTCGGACGACGCCGACATCACGCTGCTTGGAGAGAGCGCAGGCGACTCGGCGGGCATCGGCATCTCTGCCGGCGGCGACGTCGACGGTGACGGCTGGCCGGATCTGCTGATCGGCGCCAAGCAGGAGGACACCGGCGGTCAGAGCGCTGGGGCCGCCTACATCATCCGCGGGCCCCTGACGGGCACATACAACCTCGGCATCTCCTCCGGGCAGTTCCACGGGGCGGCCGAAGGCGACTACAGCGGCGATCAGATCTCCAGCGCTGGCGACGTCGACGGCGACGGCCTGGACGACGTGCTCATCGGCGCGTGGGGCAGCGACCTCGGCGGCGACGGAGCCGGCGCGGCCTACCTCGTCTCGGGGCCCGCCTCCGGGGTCCACGATCTGAGCGTCGCGACGGCCGCGCTGGTCGGTGAGGCCGACGGAGACCACGCCGGCTGGTCGATCGACGGCGCCGGAGACATCAATGAAGATGGGTACGCCGACGTCCTGGTCGGTGCTATAGACAACGGGGTCAGCATCTCGGGGGCCGGGGCGGCCTACCTCGTCCACGGACCCCTGAGCGGGCAGATCTCGTTGTCAGATGCCGTCTCTCGGCTCCAGGGCTCCCAGACCAACGACCACGCCGGAAACGCGGTGGCTTCGGCCGGCGACGCCAACGGCGACGCCATCCCCGACGTCCTGATCGGCGCCTTTCTCGAAGACTCGGGCGGCAAGGACGCCGGGGCGGTCTACCTGATGCTGGGCCCGTTCACCGGGACGCGGCTGGTGCAGGACGCCGACGCCGGGTTCCTGGGTGAGGCCGAGAGCGATCGCGCGGCCTGGAGCCTCGCCGGTCCCGGCGACCTCAACGGAGACGGCCACAACGACATCGCGGTCGGCGCCCCCCAGCACGACCTCAACGGCGACCAGTCCGGCGCGGCCTACACGCTGTTCATCTCGGGGCTGTGATTGCGCCGCTCAGCGCGGCCAGCCGCCGTGCAGCGCGGCCACGCGATCGACCACCGACCACAGCTTCTTCCGCCCGATGAGGCGCGCGGCCCCCGCGCTCTGCTGAATCTGTACCGGGCTCCGCGCGCCGACGATGGACGCGGTCACCCCGGGTCGGTCGGCCGCCCAGCCGACGGCCAGGGCGGCAGGCGTAGCGCCCACCTTCTGAGCCACACGCCCCAGATCGTGGACCAGCGCGCGGGCGTGGGCGAAGCGCGGTCCGGAGAAGCGCATGTCGCGGGCCCGCAGATCGGACTCGGGGAACTGCGGCGCCCGCTTGAACCGCCCGGTGAGCAGCCCCCGACAGAGCGTCTCGTAGACCAGCACCCCGCAGGGCGTCGGCGGATCGCCGCGGGCGGTGCTGCGCGCGATCCTGCACTCAGCCTGGAGATCCCCCTCGAATTCCCGGCGCAGCAGGCTCAGCGGCGTCTGCAGACTCACCACCTGGCCGAGCCCCCGCGCCTCCGCCAGCGCAGCGGCGCTGTGGTTGCACAGCCCGTGGTACCGCACATCGCCGCGCTCCTGCAGGCGCTCCAGCGCGCCGATGGTCTCGGCCAGGGGGGTGCCGTTCTCGCAGGGCCAGTGGACCTGCACCAGATCGAGCCGGTCGCGGCCCAGCCGACGCAGGCTGGCCTCGACGTCCGCGATCACGTGGGCTGCGTCCAGCTCGCTCCGCGCGTGATCACCGTCCGTCCGCACGCCGCACTTGGTGGCGACGATCACCTCGGGCCGGTCACAGAGCGCGCGCGCGACGATCGCGTCGGCGTCACCGTAGATCGGCGCGGTGTCCACCCAGTTGATCCCGGCGTCCAGGGCCGCGTGGATGGTGGCCACGCCTCGCTCGGGATCGACGTCCGGTCCCCACCAGCGACCGCCCAGTGTCCAGCAGCCCAGCCCCACGACGGAGAGGGAGAGATCGGTTCCGGGAATGCTTCGCTGGCGCATCATCGCCCCCAGTGGCTGAAAAGCGCGAGGTGTGAAATAGTGAATGAGCCCTCATTCATTCTCTGGCTCCGCACGACTGGACCCTCGAGTCCGGGCCCTGCTCGAGCCCGGGGCCTGTAGCTTCCGTCTGAAGGTTGGACCCTGAAGATAGAGATCCGCTTCTCCACAGAAGGACGGTCCGATGATCGAGAACAAGAACCGGAACACCGCCGAAGCCAGGTCCATCGCCGTCGCCGAAGACAGCCGCGAGACCGACTGGAAGTCCAAGTCGTTCATGGCGTCGATCTTCATGGGCGACCTCGACCTGTCGCTGACCCATCCCTTCCCCGAGCAGCCCGAAGACGACGCCGCCATCGGAGATGAGATCTGCGCGCGGATCGACGCCTGGGCCCGCGAGCACATCGACGGCGACGCCATCGACCGCACCGGGCAGATCCCCGCCCACGTCTGGAAGGGCCTGAACGACCTGGGACTGTTCGGCATCAAGATCCCGAAGAAGTACGGCGGCCTGGGCCTGTCGCAGTCGAACTACATGCGCATCCTCGGCCTGCTGGCGCTGCACTGTGGCTCTGTCACCGCCACGCTGTCGGCCCACCAATCCATCGGCGTGCCGCAGCCGCTCAAGCTGTTCGGCACCGAGAAGCAGAAGAAGAAGTACCTGCCGCGCCTCGCGCGGGGCGAGATCTCCGCGTTCGCGCTCACCGAGCCGGGCGTGGGCTCCGACCCGGCCAACATGGCGACCCGCGCTGAGCTGTCGGCGGACGGCAAGCACTGGATCCTCAACGGCGAGAAGCTGTGGTGTACCAACGGCACCGTGGCCGACCTGCTCGTGGTCATGGCCCGCACCCCCGCGCCGGAGGGCAGCAAGAAGCGCCCCATCTCCGCGTTCATCGTCGAGACGCGCTGGAAGGGCGTGCAGGTGGTCCACCGCTGCGAGTTCATGGGGATCCGCGCCATCGAGAACGGTCTTCTGCGTTTCAACGACGTCAAGGTCCCGGCGGGCAACCTGATCTGGGGCGAGGGCAAGGGGCTGCGCCTGGCGCTGACCACCCTCAACGACGGCCGACTCGGCATCCCCGCGGTGGTGGCGCGGAGCTGCACCGACGCCGCGGAGTGGGCCGCCCGCTGGGCGAAGTCTCGCGAGCAGTGGGGCAAGGCCGTGGGCGCGCACGAGGCCGGCGCCGACAAGCTGGCGCGCCTCTCTGCTGGAGCGTGGGCGATGGAGACCTTCGCCCGCTTCGGCGCAGCCCTCAGCGACGGCGGCGCCCGCGATCTGCGCATGGAGGCCGCCGCCGCGAAGATGTTCAACACCGAGCTGGGCTGGGAGCTGGCCGACACCATGCTCCAGCTCCGCGCCGGTCGGGGCTTCGAGACCGAGCGCTCGCTGGCGGCGCGCGGCGACGTACCCGTTCCCGTGGAGCGCGGCCTGCGTGACGCCCGCATCAACCGCATCGTCGAGGGCACCACCGACGTCATGCACCTGTTCCTGGCCCGCGAGGCGCTCGACAAGCACCTCAAGCTGGCTGGCCCGGTGCTCGACGGCCGCAAGCCCCTCGGCGAGCGGCTCAAGGGCGCGCTCAAGGCCGCCGGCTTCTACGGGCTGTGGTACCCCAGGCTGTGGCTGGGCGGTCTGCTCAAGAGCTACGGCGACATCGATGATCGGCTGGTCGATCACCTGTCCTGGGTGGAGCGCCGCACCCGCAAGCTGGCCCGCGCGCTGTTCCACCGGATGGTGCTCCAGGGACCCAAGCTGGAAATGCGGCAGCTCACCCTCGCCCGCATGGTCGAGATCGGCACCGAGCTGGCGGTGATGGCGCTGGTCATCTCTCGTACGCAGTCCCAGCTCGACCGCGGAGAGTCCGGCAGCCTCACCCGAACGCTGTACTGGCTGAGCCACGCCGCGCTGCGGGTCGATCAGCGCTTCGCCGCGCTCCACAACAACAGCGACGCCCTCGCCCGCGAGCTGGCCGCTGAGCTGATCGCAGCCGCCGAGCCCATGCCGGTGCCTGCTGCCCCCGACCTCACGCCGATACCCCGAGAGTGGGGCAGCGACCTCACGTCGGGCCGGCAGAAGACCCGACGCCGTCCATCCGACAGCGCCGAGGTAGCAGCCAAGTAGGGCCCCGACGCCCAGCGACATTGAAGCTGCGGCGTGGGGGGACTCAGAGTCCAGCGATCTCCATCCAGCCGCCGAGCAGGCCGTAGAGCGCCTCGGCGTACGTGAGAGCGTCCTCGGCAGAAGTGAACGAACCGACGCAGACCTCGGGCATGTTGCCGGAGAACAGATCGGAGCAGGACAGCTCGCCGAGCTGCGTGAGGCAGGTGCGCGCCAGCTCGCGGGCGCTGTTGGCGTCGACCAGCTCCTCGCTGTAGTCGTACAGCCCCTCATCCTTGCAGGACTGGGTCTGGCCGGCGATGGCCGCGGTCTCGTAGCAGACCTCGGTGGGGGTCTTGCCACCCAGCGCGTCCACCAGGATGTCGTAGCTGTCGCCAGTGATGTAGTCGCTGACCACGCACTCCTCCAGCCGCTCGCAGAAGGTGTACGAGAAGCGCTCGCACAGCTCGTCGCCCGACTCAGCGGTGGAGTCCTGCACGGCGTCGAACACCGCCTGGGCGTCGGTGCCCTGACCAGCGCACGAGGCCGGTGTGGTGCCCAGCTTCTGGTCGTCGATGGAGCCGGTGAAGGCCCCGCACTCGCCCGCGGTGATCTTCTCGTCGATGGCGTTGACGCAGGGCTCGAGCAGCTTGGCGTCGGCGGCGTTGAGCTCCTCCGTGCAGCTCGAATCGACGGCCTCGGCCGCGGCCAGGCAGTCGCTGTACAGGTTGGCGCCGACGTCACGCTCGGACTCTGCGCAGGTGGTCGCCCACTCGCAGAGAGCCTCACAGTAGGAGCTGTCCACCTCGGCTTTGCTGCACGAGGTCAGCGCTACGGTGGTGGTAAGCGCCGTCAGCAGGATTCCGTGTCGCATGCGTTCCTCCATTTTCGCGCGCGGGATCGCGGCGATGCGAGAGTGCATTATCACGTTGAGGGAGCTTGCCCCGTGGGCAACGCTCGGGCATGGTGTGGCTGCGAGGAGGGCCCATGGGAACGTCGAAGTCTCCGCCCGCCGTCGAGGTGCTCGACACGGGGGGCCCGATCCCCATGATGGCCCGGGGCACGCTGGCCTCCCACGAGGGGGACACCCTCCTCATCGACCTCCACCCCGGCACGCAGGCACCCGCGCGCGGGCGGCGGGTCGTCGTCAACATCCGCGATGGCGCCACCGCCCGCGTCATCGCCGAGGTGACCGGAGCGGACGGCGCGCGGCTCGAGCTGCGCGCCCGAGACGAGAAACATCGCGAGCGCCGGGGCTATCCCCGCCTGCATGGATCGATCCCGCTGCGGGCCCAGCGCGCGACCGACATCCCCCCGCAGGCCATCGAGGCGTGGCTCGCTGGAGGACCCGCTCCAGATCAGATCTGGCTCAGTCCGGACACCCTGATGAATTTCAGCGTCTCGGGGCTGGCGTTCAACGCGACCCCTGATCTCCTCCTCGGCGATCTACTCCTGATCGAGCTGGGGATCCGCGACTCCGGCGAGCGCTGGCGCTGCACGGCCCGCGTGGTCTGGTCGGGGACGAAAGCCGGCACCCACCACATCGCCATCCGGTTCGAGCACCTCCCCGCCGCCGCCTCGGAGGCGCTCACCGAGCTGACGCTGACGGTGCAGGCCGCCTACATCTGAACAAGCACGATGACCCAGACCGCACCCTCGCGCGGGCCCGGCCGCCCCGATGGCCTCCCCGAGATCCTGCTCGGCCTCGGGCTGACCCAGGCCGCACGAGTCGGAGCGTTCGCGGCGATCGGCGTGGTGGTCACCCGCCACCTGTGGAGCACCGGGGCAACCGACGCGGGCGAGCAGGCCCGCCACTGGCTGACGGTGCTCGACGGCGCGGTCTGGCTGCTCCCCCTGCTCGCCGCCGCCGGGGCGGATCTGCTGTGGGGACGCTACCGGACCGTCCAGGCCCTCACCGCCATGAGCTGCGCAGGTCTGCTGGCGCTGGCGGCCGCTCCGCCGGGCCTGGCGTCGCTGCCCGGCCTCGCCCTCCTCGCGCTCGGGGCTGGGGGGATCGCCCCCATCCTGGGGGCCCAGATGGGCGACCTGTTCGGAGAGAGCCGCGCGGGCTGGATGTCGCGGGTCTGGTGGTGGTTCTACATGGCGCTGAACCTGGGCGCGCTGGCCGGCGCCCTCGTCATCCCCTGGCTGCTCCACACCTACGGGTCACGGGTCGCCTTCGGTCTGCCGGCGCTGCTCATGTTCACGGCAGCACTCGCGCTGTGGAGCGCGCGGCACGGGCTGGTCCACGTCCCGCCCTCCCGCTCGGCGGCGGACTCCCTGACCTCCACCGCCATGCTCCGCCTGTACGCGCTGTTCGGTATCATCGCGATCTACTGGACCACCTCCGAGCTGGCGACCCGCGCCTGGCTGGAGCAAGCCCCCGACCTCTCCGCGACCCTCGGGCCGCTCGAGCTGCGCGCAGGGCTGCTGCTGTCCCTGCGGCCGCTGTGGACCGCCATGGGGCTGGGGCTGGTGTTCGGACTCCTCGCGCCACGAGCCGAGGCGCGGGTGCGCGTCACTCCGATGCGCGCGCTCGCGGTGGGGCTGCTGCTCGCCACCCTCTCGACCGGGATCCCGCTCGCGCTGGCCCACCAGCTTGCCGACGGCGCCCGTCCGCCCGCGGCGTGGTCGGCCCTCGGCCTCGGTCTGTCGGTCCTCGGAGAGGTGTTCGCGGTGACGGTGGCCCTCCGGCTCGCGTACACCCAGGCGCCACTGGCGCTGAAGAGCCTGTCGATGGCTGGCGTCTTTGCGGCCATCGGGGTGGGTCACCTCGCGGCCGCAGGCGCCTCGGCGCTCGACGTCGCGCCCGGTCCCACGCTCGTGCCTGACGTCGCAGGCGCCTGGGAGATCGAGCTTCGCCTCAGCGACGGCGAGCACACCCGGGTGGTCCGCCACGACATCGTGGTCAGCGCTGAGCCTGCCGAGGCGCCACCCACGACGGGACCCGAGCTCGTTCTCGCCGACGCCGGGGCGGGCGTCGCGATCCCCGCGGGTCAGCCGGTTCACCTGTCCGGGCACCGCTCGGAGGCACCGCCAGGCCGCTCGCTCGATCACGCGTGGCGATTCCTCTCGGTGCCGGAGCGCAGCAAGCTCACCGAGGCCGATCTGCGCGACGCTCACACCGCCACGCCGTCCTTCGTGCCCGACGTCTCCGGGACCTTCGTGCTGGAGCTGGCCGCCACCGACGGCGCGCGCACCGGCGTCGATCGCGTGGAGGTGCTCGCCACCAACAAGAACCTCCCGCCGCACCCGGTGATCACGCCGGTTTCCGGCGCCACGCCGGGCGCGGCGATCGCGCTCGACGGCAGCGACTCCCACGACCCCAACCGCGATCCCCTCACGGTGAGCTGGCGCCTGGTGAGCGCGCCAGCGGGCAGCGCAGTCACAGAGATTGAGCGCGGCGATGCGCTGACCGCAGGGAAACGTCTCGCGCCTCCCATTCGGCTGCGCCTGGTCGCCTGCGCGGCGGCAGCAGCGACGCTCCTGCTGGCCCTGCTCGCCCGCTTGACGACCTTCGACGCGCGCTTCCAGCCAGAGGCCGCGCCGCCGGAGAAGACCCCGAAGCGGCGCAGGCGGCGGCGGCAGGTCAGCCTGCGCGGCAGGGCCACCCCAGTGAACGCGGAGTGGCCCGAGGCCGGCGACTGGACCGACGAGGAGGAGGCGGACCCCCCACCCCCCCCCCCCCCCCCCCACCGAGGTTTAAAAACAC
>CAYXGP010000054.1:0-16741 GCA_964464515.1 uncultured Enterobacterales bacterium | reverse complement strand
CGCTACGCGCTACGACAGGCCCCTCGACTACTCGGAGTTCTACTACCCGGCGTTCTTCGCGGCGTAGGCCTTGATCAGGATCTCGGCGGTGGCGCCGCGCATGATCTTCGTGGGCGGCAGCTCGCCGGCGATCAGCATGCTGCGGACCTTCGTGCCGGAGATGAAGAACGCCTTCTCGCCCTTGTGGCGGCTCATCAGATCGACCCGACCCATGTTGTCGTAGTAGGCGGCGAAACCCACCTTCATCGGCTGAATCTGCAGATCTCCCTGCAGCTCGTCGAAGATGGCATGTGCGTCGAAGTCGCCCCAGATCGGGGTGCGATCGTGGAACGGGGCGTCGGCGTGCTTGCGGCCGATCACGATGTGCGAGAAGCCGTGGTTCTGCCGGTAGATGGAGTGCATCACCGCCTCGCTCGGCCCACCGTAGAACATCTTGATGTCCAGACCGATGAGGTGGAAGACGTCGTTGATGTCGTAGCCCCTGCCGTTCCACATCTCGGTGTCGCTGTCGCCCTGGCCGAGCAGACGCTTCGCCTTGAGGTTGCGGTAGGTCAGCATCCGCGTGGCGGCGTCGACGTCGTCACCCTTGAGCTGGCCGACCAACGGGTTGAGCACCACGCCGGTATACCTGCCGCTGCGGGTGAGCTCCTCGGCGCCGTGCACCAGGGCGTACTCGTGGGCCCGGTGCAGGGGGTTGCGGGTCTGGAAGGCCAGGGTAGCCTCGTAGCCGCGATCGGCGATCAGCGCGCGGGTCATGGCCGGCGTCAGCACGTAGTCGCCGAAGTCCGGGTTGCTCGGCTGGGGCAGCGTGTGGATCTCACCGCCGACCAGCTTGGTGCGCTCATCGCTCATCACGATGTCGCCGCCCGGATGATCGGTGCGGGAGGTGCGGTAGACGCGCTCGATGTAGCGGGCCTTGTCCCAGTCGTAGAGCGAGCTGACCTGCAGCAGCCCGACCACCTCGCCGGACGAGTTGACGATCGCCGCCGGCTGGCCGACGCGCAGGGCCGCGGCCTCGCCGTCGGTGACGGGCAGGGCCATCGGGATGGTCCAGGCATAGCGCTTGCCGCCGCGCTCGATGGACTGGTGCTCCAGGACGTGGTTCCAGTCGTCCTCGACCATCGGGCCGGTCAGCGGTGACAGGGTGCCGTCGCTGTAGCGGTACACCGCCGAGAGATCGGCGTCGGTGACCTGGATCTTGGGCATATCGGCGGCTTCGGCGAGCAGGGCCTTGCGCCGCGAGAACGGAAGCACGCGGTTGACCAGCTCGGTCAGGCCGCCATGAACGGGGATGGGGGACATCGATCGCTCCTCGGTGTCTTTGGAACACGGGTGGTTTGAGACGGGGTGTTTGAGAAGGGGTGGCTTGAGACAAGGGCCCCTAATGCCCCACTTTTGGAGGGGTGTCCACCTCCACTGCACCCCCGAGCGCGATCCGGAAGGGCACATGGTGAGTCTCTTCCGAGGCCGGGCGCGGCCACGGCGCGCTGAACATCTCGCCAGCCAGGCAGGCCATGACGGCACTCGGGAGCCAGGTCACGTCCAGGACCGTCGCGTCTCGCACGCCCTCCGCTCCCAGGTGGATCTCCACCGCGATGGTCCCCCTCAGATCGGGCCAGCGCTCCGCGTACGGTGTGGTACACGGCGAAAGCGACAGACCCGCCCCGATCTCGATCACGCTCCGACCGTCGGGCTCCGCCGGCTCGACCCCCGCGGGCCGCGGCAGACCCACCCAGGCGCCCGCCGCCCGCGCCGGAGGCCGCTCACCCACCGGCGGCGGGATGGGCTCCAGCGGTCCGCGCGGCTCGGGGGCAGGCTTCCGGGTGATCATCGTCAAGGCGAACACGAGCGCCGACATCGCCACGAGCGCGGCCACGAATCGGTGCTGGGCTCGCTTGTCGGCTCGCAGCGGGATGCTCCTCTGTTCACACCCGAGGCCGAGTGAATGCTGGCTCTATAATGAGCGGGGAGGTCGAGACTGACGCAGCCCCTCCGGCAGCATCCCTGCACCTCTCACGAGATCTCTGCGGAGAGGATGTCTGTCCAGTTTCAGCACGTCCGTGTCAACGCGATCTGCGCCATCCCGCCGTACCGTCCCAGACGCTGAAGGTCGAAGCCGTGCCGCTCCGCGCCCTGGTAGAGCGAGATGCCCCGGCCGAGCAGCACGGGGATCACCGTCAGGATCAGCTCATCGACGAGCCCGGCGTCGAGGGCCTGCGTGATCAGCGCTCCGCCGTCCAGGTACACATCGCGCTCCCCGGCCAGCTCCTGCGCCGCCGTGCAGAGTCGCCGGATGTCGCCCTCGATGGGAATGGCAGTGACCGGGGCGTCGTCCAGCGGGCGCCGGGTGGTCACCAGCACAGGGAGATCGCCGTAGGGCCACGGCCCTCCCATTCCGCGGACAACGTCGAATGTCCGACGACCCATCAACATCGCGCCGACCTGCTCAAGGAAGTCGGCGAATTCCAAGGTTCCTGGCTCGGCGACCACCGAGGCGTCGGGCACGCCGAGCCAGGAGAGATCGTCGCCTTCTCCGGCGATGAAGCCATCGAGGGAGATCGCGCAGTAGACGCGGAGACGGGGCACCATGCGGACTCCAGGTGAGGACCCTGGACCGGTAGCCCGGTTGCTCCTGGCGCGGCGAAGCCGGCCGGCCGGCGTGCGGATTACAAGGCGGTATGTTCCAGCTCATTTCGCTCCTGCTCGCCTGCAGCGCCGACCCCGCTGAGACCAGCACCACGCCCGACGCGACCTCTCCCTCCCACACGAGCGGCACCTCCGGCGCGACGTCCAACGGCACCTCTGGTGGGACGTCGGGCGGAACGACGGGCGGCACCTCCAGCGGCGCGATCCCCTGGATCGACACCCACGCGCACCCGTTCGGCTACGAGACCGTCTGCGACACCGACGCCTGCGTAGAGGCGGTGCTGGAGACGATGGACGAGCTCGGCGTGGCGCGGGCGATCCTCATGTCCCCGCCGTCTCCGCAGGCCGGCATGGACGCTTCGAGCGAGGAGGCCGTGCGTGAGGCCGTGGCCCGGGCGCCGGATCGGTTCTACCTGGGCGTCGGCGGCAACATCCTCAACGGGATGATCGAGGGCACGGACGACGGCGTCGTCACCGCCAAGGTGGAGACAGCGTTCAACGCGGCCTTCGACGATCTGACGGCCGACGGGGAGGCGGTGGTCCTGGGAGAGATGGCGGCGCTGCACCTGTCCTACAGCGCCGAGCATGCCTTCGAGGAGACGACCCCGGACTCGGGCGCGTTCCACCTCCTCGCCGCACGCGCCGCGGCCGCGGGGCTGCCCATCGACTGGCACATGGACGCCGTGCTCGACACCATGGACACGCCGCGGTGGTACTTCGACGAGACCGACAGCGACCGCAACCCCGAGCAGCTCCAGGCGAACGTCGCCTCGTTCGAGGCGCTGATGGCCGCGAACCCGACCGCCACGTTCATCTGGGTACACGTGGGCCGCGACACCACGGGCGACATGTCCGCCGAGCTGGTCGGCCCGATGCTCGCCGCCCACCCCAACCTCTACATCCAGCTCGCGCCGAACCAGGGACCGCTCGAGACAGACACCGCGATCTTCGACGCCGACAACCAGATCCGCGACGAGTGGCTCGCGCTGCTGGAGACCTGGCCCGATCGCGCCGTCCTCGGCTCGGACCTGTTCATGCAGGCCAGCGAGGAAGACGCGCGCATCCTGGGGCTGGAGCAGCTGTTCCTGCAGCAGCTCCCCGCCGATCTCGCGACGGCCATCGGCTGTGACAACGCCGTCAGGCTCTACGCGCTGCCCGAGGGCTGCTGAGCGGAGCGGCGCGGAACGGCCAAACGTGCCATGATCCGCCGATGACCACACACCGATCGCTCGGCGCCCTCCGGAATGTTCCGTACATGGGCGTGATCTACGTCGTCGCGGAGGCGATGAAGCTCGGATTCACCAATGGCCACCCCGACTGGTGCAACCTCGGCCAGGGCCAGCCGGAGGTCGGCCCGCTGACCGGCGCGCCGCCGCGCATCGAGTCCATCTCGCTGGAGCCTGGAGATCACGCGTATGGCCCGGTGGGTGGGACCCCAGCCCTGCGCGAGCGAGTCGCCGCGCACTACAACCGCCTGTATCGCCAGGGTCACTCCAGCCAATACGCCGCAGATAACGTGAGCATCGCGGCCGGGGGCCGGCTGGCGCTCAGCCGGATCTTCTCAGCGCTGGCGCCAGGCCTCCTGGGCGTTCAAGACCCCGACTACACCGCCTACGCTGACATGATCAACGGTTGCGGGGAGCGCCTGCAGACGCGCGTGCTGCCCACGACCGCCGATGACTTCTCGCTGCCCATCGCGCAGACAGTGGCGCAGATGGCCGATCTCGACGCGCTGCTGCTGTCCAACCCCTGCAACCCCACCGGCGCGGTCATCTCGGGCGGCGACCTCGATGCGCTGGTTTGTGCATCCCGAACCCACGACTGCACCCTGATCCTCGATGAGTTCTACTCGCACTTCACCTACTCCACAGACGGTGACCCTGCGGACGGCCCCGTGTCGGCGGCGCGGCACGTCGGCGACGTGAACCGGGACCCGGTACTCCTCGTGGATGGGCTGACCAAGTGCTTCCGCTACCCCGGCTGGCGGGTGGGCTGGGTGGTCGGGCCTGAGGAGATGATCGCCCACCTGGGACGGGCGGCCAGCGCGCTCGACGGCGGACCGCCGCAGCCGCTCCAGCGGGCAGCCTGCGACTTGCTGGAGCCCGCACGCGCCGACCAGGAGACCACCGCGCTGCGGGCCGCCTTCGCGCGTAAGCGCCGCATCATGATCGACGCGCTGCGGCAGATGGGGATCCACGTGCCGAACCCCTCTCGGGGCACGTTCTACCTTTGGGCGAACCTCAGCGACCTGCCCTCGCCGCTCGACTCGGCCGAGGTGTTCTTCCGGCGGGCGCTGGAGGAACGCGTGCTGACAGTGCCCGGGGCCTTCTTCGACATCGACCACCTGACTCGTCCCCCCACCGAAGGCGCGCCCTCCCGGCTCGCGCCGTGGATGCGCTTCTCCTTCGGCCCGCCAGAAGACAACGTGATCCTGGGGCTCGATCGCCTGGCCCGGATGGTCGGCGAGAGCCGCTCGGCGGCCTGAGGACGCCGTGGCTGCCACCCGCAAGTTCGGGATGTTCGGCGGGGTCTTCACCCCGTCGATCCTGACCATCCTCGGCGTCATAATGTACATGCGTCTGCCCTGGATCGTGGGCAACGCAGGGATGTGGACCACCATGGGCATCGTGGTCGTGGCCCACACCATCGCCATCACCACCGGCCTGTCCGTCTCCTCGATGGCGACCGACAAGCGCGTGAAGGCCGGCGGCAGCTACTTCATCCTCTCGCGGAGCCTGGGCCTGCCCATCGGCGGCACGCTGGGCCTGGCGATGTTCGTCGGCCTCTCCTTCGGCGTCAGCCTGTACGTCATCGGCTTCTCTGAGAGCTTCCTGTCGTACATGGACTGGGAGCTGTCGACGACGAACATCCGGATCTGCGGCGGCACCGTGCTGTTCATCGTCACGGCGGTGACCTTCATCAGCACGGCCCTGGCGATCAAGACCCAGTACTTCATCATGGCGGCCATCGTGCTGTCGCTGGTGTCGGTGCTGATCGGCTCGGACGCGCCGCCCCCGGAGCTGCCGCTGCTGCACGCCCCGCCCGACGCCGTGGCGCTGCCCGTGCTGTTCGGGATCTTCTTCCCCGCGGTCACAGGCTTCGAGGCGGGGGTGTCGATGTCGGGCGATCTACGCGATCCCCGCCGCGACATCCCCCTGGGCACGCTCTCCGCCATCGCGGTGGGGCTGGTGGTGTACCTCGCGCTCACGGCCTTCCTGTCGTACCGCATCCCCGGCGATCAGCTCGCTGGCAACCCCAGCGTGCTGCTCGACTACGCCTGGAAGTCCGAGCTGGTGCTGCCCGGCATCTGGGGCGCCACCATCTCCAGCGCGCTGGGCAGCATCCTGGGCGCCCCCCGCATCCTCCAGGCCTGCGCCGCCGATCGCATCGGCCCGGCGATCTTCGCGAAGGGCTACGGCCCCGCCAACGAGCCCCGTAACGCGGTCGTGCTCACGTTCCTCATCGCGCTCAGCGGCATCCTCATCGGTGAGCTTGACGTGATCGCGCGCGTCGTCACCATGTTCTTCATGACCGCCTACGGGTTCCTCAACCTGGCCTGCGTCATCGAGAGCACGGTCAGCCCGGACTTCCGACCCGAGTTCCGCATCCCGCGGTTCGTGCCCCTGCTGGGCGCTGGCGTCTCTGCCCTGCTGATGATCCAGCTCGACCCCCTGGGGATGGCTGGCGCCGTTCTGGTCATGGGGCTGCTGTACCTCGTGCTGCGGCGCAACACCCAGCGCCTGGAGGGCGGCGACAGCTGGGCGGGCGTCTGGACGCGCCTGGTACAGTGGGGGCTGGACCAGCTCCGCGAGAGCGACACCCACGAGCGCAACTGGCGCCCCGTGCTCATCTCATTCGCCGGCGGCTCCGGGAACGCCCTGGGCTCCGAGCTGGTCGGCGCGTCGGTGACCGCCTTCGGCGAGGCTCCGGGTCGGCAGGCCATCGCCGAGGGCCCCGACCGCTGGACCGAGCGCGCCGCCGCCTGCCGCTTCCACGGACTGCCCGGGCTCGAGCCCAACTGCGTGCTGGTCGAGACCGAAGACGCCCTCGCCGATCCCGCGGGGTTCCGAGGCTTCCTGCGCGGGGCGGTGGACGGCGGCTACACCGTTCTGCTACATCGCGACACCGGAAAACCCCACGACGGCAAGCGCATCGACGCCTGGACCCGCGGCGGCGGGGCGAACCTCTCGCTCCAGCTCGCGCTGATCCGTCTGCTGCTCAGCGGCCCCCGGTGGTCGGACGCGCGGGTGCGCTTCATCGCCGAGGTCCCCGACGCCGCTGCGCGGCGCATGGTCGAGCATCGCCTGGCGGGGTGGCTGCGCGCCGCGCGCGTCCCCGCAGAGGTGCGCGTGCTGGTCCGCGGGGAGGTCGCGCTCGATCAGCTCTCGCGGCTGTCTGCCGAGGCAGACCTGACCATCCTTGGGATGCCACAGGACGACGAGCCGAGCGCGCTGTCCGCGCGCCTGTCCTCGCTGCTGGGTCGGGTGGGCAGCGCGCTGCTCGTGCATGCCGCGCCGTCATTCTCCGATCCGCTCGCGAGCCTCTCGGTCGCGCCGACCGCGGCAGCGCCGACGACCCTCCCCACCGCGGATCTGGTGCTGCCTTCCGACGCCGCCCTCGCCGCCGCTCCCGAGCGCTTCCATCGCGAGGTCCGCGACGTACTCGCCGCCTTCATCGCCGACACGCATCGCACGCTCCACGCACCCCTGTCCGAGACGTTCGCCGAGACGGACGCGACGATCTCCCGGAGCCTGCGCCAGCTCGCCCGCGCTGCCGAGCTGGAGCCCGACCGGCGGGAGCGCATGCAGGGACGTGTCCGCGCGGCCCTGCTCGACGCCGTGATCGCCCACCTCGGTCGCATCGCCTCCAGGTGCGGCGGCACGGTGGGGCCGCTCGAGGCCGCGCTGTCCGCCCTGGACGACGGCCTTGCCGCCGCGGTGCTCGGCCTGGACGAGCGCGTGTGGGTGGCGCTCCCGCGCGGAACAGACCAGTCGGTCACCGTGGGAGACCCGAGCGTCGGCGCGATCCCGCGTCTGCTGCGGCAGCGCCGCGTCCCGCTGCGGGCCGACACCATCCGCGCCATCGCCCACACCCTGCCTCGCGAGGTCGATCAGACCCTCCTGCGCCAGAGCGCCGCCCGCATGCGTGCGCTGGTGGAGCTGGACGGCTGGCTCGCCGCCGCGCTGCAGGACAGCCGCAGCCCCTCCCCCGAGGTCGTCGCCGCGCACACCCGCCGGACCGCCGCCTGGGAGAAGGGACGCCGCGACGGGCTCCAGCAGGAGCTGCGGGCGCAGGCCGCCCTCGCGGGACGCATCGCTCAGGACGTGGTCGATCTCCTGGTGATACCGAAGCGGAGCTGGTCCCGCTCCGGAACACCCGGCGGCTGGATCGCCCCCACCGACGTCGCCGCGCACCACGGACAGATGCTGGCCCTGCTGCAGATGCTGGTGGCCCGGAGCCTGCTGGATGCGCAGCTCCAGCGAGCGGTGCTACGCCTGGAGCGCGCAGTGCACAGGGCCGGCGAGCAGCTCCGTCAGCACCTGGACGAGGGGTTGGGAGTGGCCCTCGACGCGATGATCCGCGCCGTCGAGGTGGCCGGCGAGCGCGACACCCCGGCGGTCCCCCAGGCCCGCCCGCGCCGCGCCCTCCTGACCGACGGGCTCCTCCGCACGATCGCCGAGGCGATCGACGCCGCCATCGAACCCCTGCCGGCGACCCTCCAGGTGGTGGACGACGCCGGGCTCGACGCCCTGGAGCGCGGAGAGCTGGCCGAGGTGCAGCCCAGGGAGATCGCGCTGGCCCGGCTGGTGGGGTTCGTGCTCGAGAGCGAATTGCTGGCGATGCTTCGCGCACCCGCGCGTGAGCTGGAGGCCGCCTGCCGCCGCGCGGAGGACGCGCTGGCCGAGGCCGGTCGGCTCCTCCAGGCCGAGGACACACCCGCCGAGCCCGGAGACGTCGATCCCTGGCAGGAGCGGCAGACCGAGCTGCTGGCGGCCAGCGCCGCGCGGCTCCAGTCCGCCCGCGAGCACCTGCGCTCCAGCACCGCCGCGCTGGAGGACCAGCTCCGGCACACGCTGGAGAGCACCCGAGAGCGCATGCGCGGGGCGACGATCATCGGCGGCGCGGAGACGCTGGGCCGGTTCATCCGCACCCGCGAGCGCACCCGCCTGCTGTCGCGGGTCGGAGAGCTGGGCACCGCCGCAGTGGGGCGCGCCGCGGGCCTCGGCGTGGAGCTGTCGTATCGCTGGTCCAGCGGCGTCCTGGCTGCCCGAGCGCTGGGTGAGGCCGCCCCCAGCACGCTCGTCGAGGACGCGCTGAGCTTCCGCTCGCAGGTCGCGCCGCGGACTGCGGTGCTCGACGATCTCCCGCTGCCCTACCGGCGGGCCTTCGGTCGGCATCCGGGGCCCGACGCCCTGCGCTGGTCCGCCGCCACCGAGGCCGCTCTGGCCGGCGCCCGGCGGGCGCTCGCGGACGGCCGCGGCGCGCTGCTGGTCACAGGCGCCCCCGGCGCCGGCGCGTCGGCGCTCCTGGAGCAGGTCGTGCGCGCCGCACCCGGCGCGGTGGTGCGGGTCGAGGCTCCGCGCTCCGCCACGGCCGCCCCTGCCGCGCTGGAACACGCGCTCCGCTCAGCCCTCGGCGCCTCGGGGCGCACTCCGATCGCGCAGGTGCTGGCGACCCTCCCCCACGACGCCGTGATCGTCCTGCGCGATCTGGAGCGCTGGTGGCTCCGCGCGGAGGGCGGACTCGCCGCGATCGACCGCCTGTGCGGCTGGATCGACGCGACCGAGCAGCGGCGCTGGCTGCTCGGCTGCGGGACGCCGTCCCTGTCGCTCCTGCGGCAGCTCACGCCGCTGCCCGCGCTCGTCGGCACCACCCTCACGCCGCCGCCGCTGGACGCGGGCGCGCTGCGCACCGTCATCGGTGAGCGCCACGCCAGCACCGGGCTGGAGCTGTGGGTGGGTGAGCGGGGCGTCGCCCCCTCGCGGTGGCAGCTCGCGCGGCTCTACTCGGCGCTGTTCGACCACTCCGGCGGGCGGGTGGGCCCCGCGCTGTCGGGCTGGCTCGCGCACATCACCGAGGCCCACGCCGACGGCGTGGTGGTGCGTCGCGCCGAGCCGGTCGAGACCGACGCCCTGGACCGACTTCCCCCCGCCTGGGTGGCCGCGCTCACGGCGCTCGCGCTGCATCGCCGCCTCGACGCGGACGGGCTGGCCGCCACGACAGGCGCCCAAGCCGATCCCGCGCTGCTCCGCGCGCTCCAGCGGGCCGGGCTCATCGACGCGGTCGACGGCGTCTACGAGCTGGACCGGTTCTGCGGACCGCACATCGCCCGCTGGCTGACCCACCGCGGGGTGCTGGCATGACGGTGCTCGGCGCCGCGCTGGGAGTCGGTCTCGCCGCGATCGCGAGCGGACTGGGGCGGCTGCTGCCTCCCGCCAGCCGAATGCATCGCCTGCTGCCGTGGCTGGAGCTGGTCGGGGGCACCCTGGCCGCGGCTGGCACCATCGGTGAGCTCGCCACGCCGCCCACCCGACCCGGCCTGCTGGTGGCGCTGGGCGCCATCGGCCTGGCCGGCGGCGGGCTCCTGCGCGACTGGGTGGTCGGGATCCCGCTCCGCGCTGCCGGCGCGCTGCGGGTAGGACAGGTCGCCCGCACCTCCGAACGCGAGGGCGAGGTGCTCGCGCTGGGACCGCTCCGGGTATGGATCCAGACGGCCGACGGCAGGTGCGGGATCCCGTACCGACGCCTCTCCGGGCAACCCCTCACGCGCATCTCGGACCGCCAGGCCCGCCACACGTTCACGCTCACCTGGACCGGCACGCTGGCCGTCGATCAGGTGCAGCTGGTGGTCCGACAGACCGCGCTGCTCGATCCCTCGGCCGCCGCCGGGCGCCCTCCCCAGATGCAGCCGGATGGTGCCCGCACGCTCCGGGTGACGGTGGTCGCGCTGGAGCCAGCATTGGCGCTCGCGCTGGAGGAGCGCATCCGGGCCGCTGTCGAATCGGCGCAGCGTGCGACCACACAGGGCCCGACCACTGCGGGCTATCAACACAGGCCAACCACCATAGGGAAGTCGACAATAAACGGCGGCTCTGAATACGACTGATGGTGGATTGGTTCAGGCGGTCGTCTCCGCGTGTCCACGAGCTCACGGTCTCGCGGCCCCTGGTCGCGTCGCATCACCTTGCTGTGACGCTTCCCCCCGGTGTGGAGCACCGCTGCAGACACAGCCGCTGTGGACGCAGCGGCTGTGTTGCAGAGCGGCAATTCCTCACCTGCGAACAGGAGCCACGATTGCGGCGCAATCTTGTCGTCCACCTGAACGCTCACCGCTGTCAGAACCACTGAAAAACCATGTATCGGCATCGACACGTCTCAGCGCAGTGCCTACCCCGTAAAATGCAGAAACAGAGCATACCCCGACATCCCAGCCAGGCTCCCCCACGTCAAAACGATACCGCCGACCCGAGCCGGCACGACCACATTGATCAACCCGAACGCGGACGCCAGCCGCCCGACCAGCAGCGCGCCACCGAAACAATGCATCAGCACCGAGCCGGCCCCGAGGCTCTCGCAGACGAGCAGCATGAGGATGCCGAGCGGGACGTTCTCGGCCGCGTTGCCGTGCGCCCGCTGGGCGCGGAGCAGGGGGTTGTCCTCGCCGTGTCCATAGAACACCTGGGCCCGGTTGCGGTTGCGGCTGACGTTGGCGGCCAGGCCGACGGTGAGCAGGGTGAGCAGAGCGCCGTAGAGCGCGGTGGCGGGCAGAATCATGGGAGCTCCTGTGTGATATGGCCACCGTAACGCAGCCGTCCGCAGCGTCAGGCCGGCAATTCGTCACCGAATTCCAGCTTCACCGCGGTGACGAGGGACTCCAGGGCGACGCTCGGGTCCGTGTCTGCACGCAGCTCGAGAGCAGTGACCAGCGCGAGGAGCTCGGGCGTCGCCAGCGTACCGAGGGCGCCCTTCAGGCGATGGGCGTGGAATCGGACCTCGTCGGCGCCCCCCGCCGTGACCGCGGCGGTCAGCTCGGTGAGCTGGCGGGCGGTGGCCTCAAGGAACATCCCGCGGAACTGAAGCGCGAGATCGGCCTCCTCGGGGGGTATCTGCGGCCCATCGTCACGGTCGACGCTCGCCTCCTCGTCGCCCGAGACGAAGCGGTCGAGGGCCTCTGCCAGCGCCGAGAGGCGCACCGGCTTGGTGAGGAAGTCGTCCATCCCGGCCGCGAGACACCGCTGACGCTCGCCCTCCTCCGTATTGGCCGTGAGCGCGACGATCGGTGTGTGGGCCTGACCTTCCTGAGCCCGGATGGCCTGCGTAGCGGCGTAACCATCCATGATGGGCATCTGACAGTCCATGAAGATCAGGGTGTAGTCACACTGCTCGGCCATCTCGACCGCCTGCCGCCCGTCTCTCGCCACGTCGACCACGCACCCCAGCCGCTCCAGCAGCTCCCGGCCGACGACCTGCCCGACAGGGATGTCGTCCACCAACAGGACCCGCACCCCGTCGAATCGGCGCACCTCGGAGGGGACCGGGGTCGCGGGGGTGGTGCGTAGCTGCTCAGGCTGCAGCACCATGAGCATGGCCTCCCGCAGCATACCGATCCGCAGAGGCTTCTCGATACAGGCGACGAACAGCGACCGGCTCTTCCGGGGCGGCGGAGCGGAGCTGACGAGCACGAGGGGGGTGTTCGCTGTCTCTGGGTTCTGTTTCAGCGCCGATGCGAGGGAGACGCCATCGGTTCCGGGCATCATGTAGTCCAGCAGCGCGGCGTCGAAGCCGTGGTCAGGGACGAGCAGCGCCTTCGCGTCGTCGGCGCTCTCCACCGCGGTGACGCTCAGTCCCCACGCCCGAAGGTGGGACTCCAGCACCTCGCGCGCCGACGCGGTGTCATCGACCACGAGCACCCGATGCCCCCGCAGCGCGTCGATCCGGCCCTCCTCCCCATAGGCGATGACGTCGATGGGGAGGCGAACCGTGAAGCGGGAGCCGACGCCGCTGGCGCTCTCGACCGCGATCGTTCCTCCCATCAGCTCCACGAGCGCGCGGACGATGGAGAGCCCCAGCCCGGTCCCGCCGAAGCGACGGGTCACCGAGCCGTCGACCTGGCTGAAGGCATCGAAGATGGTGTCCAGGCGATCGGCCGGGATCCCCACGCCGGTGTCGGCGACGCTGAGCGTCAGCCAGGCTTTCTCCCCCGGCTCGGCCGGGTCTGCGCTGAGGTGCATGTCGACCCGGCCGGTGTCCGTGAATTTGACGGCGTTGCCCAGGAGGTTCATGGCGATCTGGCGGAAGCGCATCGGGTCCAGGCGGACCTCGTGGGGGAGCGCGGGATCGATGCCGAGCACCAGCTCCAGCCCCTTGTCGGCCGCGACGGGTGCCTGCAGCGAAGCGATGTCCTCCAAGGTGCGGACGACGTCGCAGGGAAACGGGGAGATCTCCAGCCGTCCAGCCTCGATCTTCGAGAAGTCGAGGATCTCGTTGATGAGCTGAAGCAGGTGATCGCCGGCGCGGCGGATCACGTCCACCCGGTGCTGCGTCTGTACATCGAGCCCCTGCTCGCCCAGCAGGTCCGACATACCCAGGATGGCGTTCATCGGCGTTCGGATCTCGTGGCTCATGTTCGCGAGGAACTCGGACTTCGCGACGTCGGAGGCCTGCGCGCGATCCCGGGCCTCCACGAGATCGCGGGTGCGCTCCGACACCTCCTCCTCCAGCTCCTCCCGCCGGCGGGTCTGCAGTCCGAAGACGAGCCCCAGCCCGAGCACGCCGAGCCCCCCGAGCGCGGCGTAGCTCATCACCGTCTGGCGTGAGGCGGCCTGCACCTCCGGAGCAGCCTCGCCCATCGGGACGTTCACTTCGAGCACCCCGCGGAGGTCGCCCACCTGCCAGTCCGAGCGCGGGGTCTGCGGGTGGGAGTTGTGGCAGGGGACGCAGTCGGCCGTCATCCGGTCGGGGACCGCGAAGCGCAGAACCGCGCCCCCCTCCTGCTCGTCGAGACGCCACAGCTCCAGCTCGCCAGCGGAGAACCGGCTCCAGGCCTCCTCCGCGAAGGCATCTTCGAGGCCGCTGCGAGAGTCACCCGGGAAGGGGAAGGGGCTGTACAGACGCGCCGAGCGGCCGCCATCACCGCTGCGAATGCGCTCCCCGAGGTGCTCCGTCATCGTGATCGGGAGCGGGATGGTTCCCGGGGCGCCGACCTCGGCGACGATGTCCAGGCCAGCCTCCCGCGCGGGCTCCACCACAGCCTGGGAGTACAGCGCCCGGAACGCGAGCAGCGCAGAGGTGAGGTTGCGGGCCTCATGGAGCACCGCCGCCTGACGGAGCTGCGAATCGTGCCGGATGGCGGCCGCGCTTGCCAACACCGCACCGACCGCCAGGAGGCAGGAGGCGGTCGCGCCGGGGTGCTTCAGCACGATCGTTTTCAGCCGCATGGACTCGAGGGCTCCGGGACCCGGCCTGCGTGGCATGATCGACCGGATGGCCGAACATCAGGGGTCGGGTGAGCTGGCGAAGTTACAGTTGAGCAGATTGCAGTGTCTATCGCAACGGCTCACCTCGTACCGCCGCCGCATCCCCCGCAGCCCGTCCCACAACACGGAGATGGGCGTCGCCTCGAAGATGGTGCCGACCGGTTCGAGGAAGTAGCACAGGCGTACATTTCCCCTGGCGTCGAAGCTCAGATCCGAGTGGCCGGCCCGACACAGAAAGCCGTTGTCGTCGCTGGGACTCCGGAAGTGTCCCTTCATCGCCTGGAGTTGACCGGCGGAGTTGCAGACCGGGCCCCCACGCAGGCGGGCCGCGGTGAGCAGGTCCAGCGCGCGATCGACGGACTCCAGCGCGGCGGCGCTGTGGGGCCAGAGCTGACAGGTGCGCCACCAGTCGGGATCGTAGGTGTTCTCGCCGAAGTTCTGGTACAGCGGCTGCACGACGAGCTGGAGCGCGCGGGCGCGCACGAATTCGAGCAGCTCGGCCATCTCGGCGGCGTTGCCCCCGTGCAGCACCGCGGCGATCACCACCTGGAGGCCAGCATGTGCGGATAGCCGCGCCATGGCCTCCATGGCCTTGTCCCAGCTCCCCACCCGGCCCCGGCTGTGATCGACGGTCTGCGGCCGGATGCCGTCCAGGCTGACGTAGGCGGTGCGCGTCCCGGTCGCGGCGATGGCGGCCGCGCGCTTTTCGGTGAGCAGCCAGCCGTTGGTGTTGAAGCTGACCTCGAACCCACGCTGCACCGCGCGGGCCATGAGCGACTCCAGGTCCTTTCGCAGGAGCGGCTCCCCGCCGACGAAGTTCATCCCGGCCGGGGCGCACCAGGGCGCCAGCCGATCGATCAGCTCCGCCCACACCTCGGTGGGGAGATCAGGCGTGTCGTTCTTCCAGATGTCACAGTGCAGACACGGCAGAAAGCAACGGTCCGTCACCGCCAGATGAATCTGACGAGGCCGCGTGGGCGCCCGCCGCAGCCGCGCTCGATCAAGCGCCCGATCCACCACGCCGATCACGCGGACTCCGCCTCAGCGCTGTCAGCCCAGAGGTCGATCTCGCTGCGGGTGATGCCCGTGTGGTTGAGGCTGCGCGGGATGAAGCAGGTCTGACACAGCGCGCGCCCTGTGTAGTCACCGTCGGCCACCTGTCTGCGCCAGCCCCGCGCGGTTCCGCCCCACCACAGCTCGCCGAACGGCGTCTCGGCGATCGAGCCCAGGCGATTCTGCAGGACGTTGTCTCGGGTGCAGGTGGTGACGTCTCCGCGCCAGCCGATCACCGGGCTCTTCCAGAACCCGGAGCAGGGCACCCGGGATGCGCTGGGAGCGTCGGAGATCGGCGCGGAGTCGTGTGGCGGCGGGGAGATCCCGAGCTGCGCCATGGCCTGTCGGAAGACCGCGTTCTCGGCCTCCTGCTGCGCCGGGGTGGGGCAATCGAGCTGGCGAAAGAACACGATCGGGTCGTCGCCTGGTGGCACATGCCCGGCGGCGGCCCGCGCGGGGGTTCCCAAGCTGCGACACAGCTCGGTCCAATGCTCCAGGAACGCTCTCGACGTGTGGACATTGTTGGACCCGACGATGAACTGGAACACCGGCCGCGGCCATGCCCCGCCCCGCCCGGCGCCCGCCCCCCAGAACCCCACCCCCGTAGCGGGGCGCGCGCCGCCATGAACGACTCGACGTTCTCAGCTACCCGCGCGTAGCGGTCCATCCCCTTGATGCTCTGGTACGTCTCGACATCGACCGCGTCCAACGAGAAGTGCCACACCTGGGGTACCGGTCCGCTGTTGAGGGCGGCGCGGATCCGCGCGGGGGCGAGGTGGGTGGCGTTGGTGTGGACCTCCACCTTGCCGAAGGTGCCGTGCCGCGCCGCGGCGCGGAGCACCTCGCGCCAGATCCGGCCGAAGTGAGGATGCAGCAGCGGCTCGCCGAGCCAGAACAGGATGAGGGCATCGAAGCGCGCCTGTCGCTCCACGAGATCGGTGATCAGGGCAGAGAACAGCACGGGGTCGAGGTAGCCGGTCTGCGCGTGGTGGGCGTGCCCCTTCTCGGAGACAGAGCAGTGGACGCAGGCCAGGCTGCACCGGTTGGTCAGCTCCACCACCAGGTAGCTCCCTGGGAGATGGGGCACGGCTGCCTGCACCAGGATCGCTACTCGCAGTGGACGTCGATGCAGAGGACGGTGGTGTTGCCCCCCTCGACCCGGAAGGCGATCTCGTTGAGGCAGTCCAGGCTGCCCTTGAACGCGCTCAGCTTGAGCAGCCAGTTGCCCTCGCCGAGCACCTCGGTGAAGTAGCCCTCGCGATCGGTCTGCCCCTGCTGCTGGGTGCCGCCGACGTCGGTGTTCTCGAGCGTGTACTCGACATCGGCGATGTAGTTGGGATCGTGCAGATCGTCGGACTCGTCGGTGACCAGGCGCCCCTCCACCGCGCCCGAGGCGCCGTTGCCGCCGCCCTCCTCGACCTCGTACAGATCGGCGTCGGTGAATTCCTCGCAGAACGGCAGCTCGTAGCTGGAGGTGTCGATCCCTCCCCACTTGGAGCCGCAGCTCATGAGCATGATGGTCAACAGCATGATGGTCCCCTCCCCTCCTCAGTCTAATCCGGAGG
>CAYXGP010000053.1:7419-40095 GCA_964464515.1 uncultured Enterobacterales bacterium | reverse complement strand
AAAGCTGCATGATCAGCGAATCAGGGAGTGCCCCCCAAATGCGAACGCGCCCCAGCACGAGCCGGTCGCCTTCTGGAGACCAATCGAAGATCGCCGGTAGATCCATGCCGTCGGAGGCCCACACGACGAAGGGAGGGATCGGCGTCGCGGCGAAGGCCTCCCAGATCCCGATGGAATTGAGGTTGTAGCAGACGGCCAGCCGGCTGCTGTCGGGGCTCCAACGGAGCAGCTCGGTGCAGATACGACCCCGGGTGTGCCGCACCGCGTCGAGGATCCCCTCGATGCTGGCGACGCAACGTCCGGTGGAGATCTCCCAGATCGTCACCGCCCCCTCCTGGTCGTCCCAGGGTCGCACGTCGTCTTCGCTGCCACAGGCCAGGTAGCGGCGGTCGGGGCTCACCGCCGCGCAGGTCAACTCGCTGAGACAGAGGCGTCGGTGCTGAAAGCGGACCGTTCGCGCCGCTGACAGGACCTCCTCGGTGGCCACCCGATGCGCCTCGCTGATCCCACCCTCGGCCTCCTGCTGAATCAGCCGCGCACGAAGCGTCGTCAGCTCCGCTTTCCGGATTGGATTGGCGCTCCCAGGCACCGGTTCACGACGGGGCGCTGCGCAGTGGGCAGAGAGGTCCCAGGAAGCCAGCTCAGCGGTCGTGGCGCTCACCAGGGTGTCCCCGGCGAACCGAAGCGCCCGGATCGCGTCGTCGTGGCCCGCGAAGGTCGAGACAGGGGAGAGCTCGGGGAATGTCAGCACAGAGATCTCCCCACGTACGCCCCCCGACGCCAGCAAGCGCCGGCCGTCCGCCAGGGGCTCCGAGAGCGCCAGCCGCATGATCCCGCCCGGGAGCGCGGAGCGCCGCCGACCGCTCGCCGACCACACCACCGCGGTGCCGTCGCAGTCGCCCAGGGACGCGATGTGGGTGGGGGTGTGAACCAGCGCGCCGATGTCGTTGTGGTGACCGCGGAGGGGGGGGAGCTCCCGGAGCTGCTGCAGATCCCACCGGCGTATCTCCGAGCTGAACCAGAGCAGGAGCACCGCGGGCGTCTGGAACTCGAGGTTCCCGCCCAGGCGGCCGCCGTCGGCCAGGGAGAGGAACGGGCGCCCCGAGGCCAGGCTCCACACCTGGAGTCGGCAGGCGCCCCTGAGGAAGTGGACCGTCGCCAGCCGCGTCCCGCATGGGCTCCACGCAGCCCGCGAGTAGCCCCCGCCCCCGCCCAGCTCATCGAGGCAGCGTCCGGTCTGTGTGTCGTTGATGATCAGGGAGCTGCCTTGCGTGACGCTCCTCTCCCCACCCGGCGACAGCCAGGGCCGGCCGGCCACCTCGCGGAGCCAGCGGCGCTCGCCGGATCGCAGCGACCACCTGCTGATCGTCGCGCCGTCGATTCGGTGCTGCGCGACCGTCAGATCGTCGCCGGCCGCGCCGAGGTGGAGCTGGAAGGCGCCAGGCGCCAGCGGGTGACGGAAGATGCAGACTCCGGACATGGCAGGGTGCTATCGCTCCACGAACAGGAAGTTGGGCCCGAACCAGGACGCCTCGCCCGTATAGACATTGGTGGGGAAATCCAACATGGATCCCGACGCGTGGCGCGCCTCGTCCCAGGTGATCCCCTCGGCGATCGTCACCTGCGCGTCGTGCAGATAGCGATCGGCGGAGCCCGAGTAGACCTGGCTGCCGAGCACGTAGGTGCCCGGCGCGAGCGTCAGCGGCTCGATGGCCGCGAACCGCCAGCCCCCCCAGAAGCTGCTGCCCGCGGAGGTCGCCGACGGTACGCGCGCGCGGGCAAGCACCCCCTGAGTCTGCAGATCCCACAGCGCCACCGTGGAGTCATCCGACAGGCCGTCGCCGTCCTGGTCCAGGGTGCCCAGATCGGTCACTGTGAGCGCGCGATCGGTGGAGAACGTGTACCCCACCACGAAGTCACCAGTGTAGTCGCTCCGCGAGCTGCCGGTCAGCGCGAAGGCCGGCTGGGCGGTCTCGGGCTGGGTCTCCCCCAGCAGCGCCGCGGCGAGCCGCTCTCCGAGCGTTCGCATCCCCGAGGCGTCGAAGTGCAGCGCGTCGGCGTTCTGGGGGAGGTCCTCCGTCTCTACAGCGTAGACCAGTGGATCTGCGTCGGCGACGGCCTGCTGTGCCGCGCGCACGGTGTCGCGGTACGGGCAGTGCGCGCGGCAGTCTATGAGACCGAGAGCGAGCGGCATGTCCGGCGTCTCTACATCCTGCCGCACCCGGTCGATGAACACGGTCAGGTTGTCTTCGTAGTCCAGCGCATAGCTCTCGGTGATCGCGTCGGACTCGCCCTGCATCCATGCCATCCCGGCGATCTCATGGTCCACCCCGGCGGCCTCCAGCGCGAGCAGCGCCGCCGAGACGGTCGCCCAGAACCCCGCGTAGCACTCCCCCTGCGCCGTATCCGCAGTGAACGCCCCCGCGTCCCAGCAGTAGGCGAGGTCGGTCCCACCCACCGCATGCTTGATCAGCGCGACCTCGGGCCGCGCGTCCTGCATCGCCCGCCCGAAGGTGACCTCGGGTCCGAAGTACTCGTCGCCGTACGCGGTCCAGTACGACGACGGCGACAGCCCCTGCCACGCGCCCCGCCCCGACCAATATATCTGCGCGTCTTCCTGGGCTATCTGCAGAGAGGGTGGCAGACCGGTGACCAGTCCGCCGCCGTCCATGTTGGACTGCCCACCGAGCAGGTAGACCTGCAGCGGCGCCGGGGCGACCGACGCGCCGGTGTCGCCGGCCGCTCCCGTGTCCAGGGTGCTGGCCGTGTCTTCGGGCGGCCCCGTATCTGCATTCGTAGAGGTGTGGGTAGAGGAGGGCGGCGAGGTCTCGCAGACGCACTCCTCCCAGCGCCCATCGTCGTCGCAGCGCTGCGCGCCGCTGGCCCCGTCGGAGCAGACGCACGCCTCCGACCGCCCCGGCACGCAGGTCATCGCGCCCCCCGCAGAGTCGCCCGGGACTCCGCAGCCTGCAAGCAGCAGCCAGAGCATGTCTACCTCCGTACCCGGATAGGATACTCGACCGAGCCGGTCAAGATGGATGAGCCGTCCCGAGGAGCGAGGCCCGATGACCGGAGCCCAGATGAGCAGAGTCAGATGAGCAGAGTCAGATGAGCAGCGCGGAGCCCACCGTTCGCGTATTCCTCCGGCGCTGCGCGTTGGTGGGGGTGCTGTTCCTGCCGATGGCGACGGTGGGCACGCTCAGCCACGAAGCGGGACACTGGCTCGCCGCGCGCGCCCTGGGCTGCCAGCCAATACTCCACTACGCGTCCGTCACCTACCGGTGCGCCTCAAGGCCTCTCACCGAGGTCTGGCAGGCAGCGCTCCTCACCGCTGGCGGCCCCCTTCAGACCACCATCACGGGCACCCTCGGCCTGGCCTGGCTGTTCTACCTCCGCCGCGCGCGTCCGCAGCGGGCTGGCCTCACAGGAGGAGCGGGGCCCCTGGGAAGGGCAGGCTGGGCCGCCGCGCTGCTGGCGCTGTTCTGGTCTCGCGAGCTGTTCAACGCCCTCGCGCTAGCGCTGGGCTGGCTCATCCTCCAGCGTCCCAGCGCGTTCCTCCTCGCGGGCGACGAGCAGAAGCTGTCGATGCTCGCGGACCTGCCGCTCGGGACCATCTCGGCGATCACCGGTGTCGCGGGCGCCGGGGTGTGCCTGGCCGTCGTGGGGCTGACGCCGCGCGCCTGGCGCCTGCCGCTGCTGTGCGGTGGCGTGGCCGGGTCCCTGGTGGGGTTCGCGGCCTGGATGTTCCTCGCCGGTCCGCTCTTGCTGCCCTGACCGCTCTTGCTGGCCTGACGGCTCTTGCTGGCCTGACGGAGCGCTCTCCTCCGTCCAGAGAGCCTACTTGCCGCCCATGTTGATCACCGCGATGATGATGCCGATGACGATGATCGCCGCGATCACCGCCAGGGCGATCTTGATCGCGCTGTATGGTCGCTCGCCGTTGGCTGCGCCGGTGCGCGCGTTGACCACGAACCGGTAGATGTCGTCGCCGTACCGGAAGCTGGACAGCCACAGCGGCAGCAGCAGGTGCTTGAACGTCACCGCGCCGTAGCGGGTGTCCATGTTGTGGACACGCTGCTCGTCGCCGCCGATGTCGCGCTTGACGTCGTCGCGGATGACCTTGACCATCTTCTCTTTCGCCAGGCCGAACCCACCCTCGAGATCGATCTTGTACCGCTCTGCGGCGAACCCGGAGAGGAACGCCTCGTTGTATGGCTTGAGATCGCCCAGATCCCAGGGCTCCAGCCCGTTGAACAGCTTCTGTGGCAGCGACTCGGACGCGCAGATCAGCACGTCGTCGAAGGTGCGCCGCACGCTGCCCCGCGTGGAGTGCCAGCGGGTCTTGCGGACCTGGCGGGTCTTCTCATTGCCCTCGGAGTCGGTGTACGTCTCCTCGACGTAGTAGTGCTCGCCGCGCTCACCGCGGTACCGCGTGGAGGTGTCGCTGTCGTAGGTCCAGTAGGGCAGGTACACCCCGTCCATGCCCTTCTTCTGGGCGCGGAAGGACAGATCAGACGGCGCGAACCAGCGGCTGGAGACCCACTCCTTGAAGATGCGCGCGGCTTCCTTCTGTTCGATCTTGAACGGCAGCACGCTCTCGGGGGCGATCATCGTGCCGGCCTGCTCGTGCAGCACCACCGGCGAGTCGCAGAACGCGCAGCGATCCGCCTGCCCGGTCACGATGGAGATCGCCCCACAGTTGGAGCACTGCATCTCCTGCGAGCCCGAAGCCATCGCCGTGGTGGCGACCTGATTCGCACCCGCCAGCGCCTCGTCGAAGGAGTGCTCGACGATGGGGGCGCCGCCCGCGGGGATGGGCTGCTCGTGCCCGCAGTACACGCACTCCAGGCTCTCCTGCCCGGGGGAGAATTCGAGCTTGCCGCCGCACGAAGCGCAGGGGAAGTGGAGTTGGTCAGCCATTCAGAGATCCATCCGAGCAGGCTCAGCCGCCGGCCTTGCCCCAGCTCTTCATGAGGTGATCGTAGACGTTGGCGATCTCCTCATCGCTGAGGGTGCCAGCCCAGGGCGGCATCACGCCGATGTCACCGGTCCTGCCGTCCTTGATTGCGGCGATGACGGTCTCGCGGGGCTGCGCCAGACGCGTGGGATCGGTGATGAAATTCGCCGCCATTCCGCCGTTGCCCGCGCCATCTGCGCCGTGACAGGCCAGGCAGTAGGTCGAGTAGACATCAGCGCCGCTGCGCGGACCAGCCGGCTCTGCGGGGGTCGCCTCGGGGGCGTCGTGTGCGCCTTCAGCGGCGGCGTCATGACCGGGGGTCAGCATCGCGCGGAGCCCGCGCCGCACCTCGGCCTTGGCCGAGACGTTGTCCCAGTTGGTGCCCTCGTGCTTGTGAACGTCCGGCGCGGTGCCTGCGACGAACACCGCCATCAACCCCAGGCACGCGATGAGGATGTAGTGGGCGATCTTCTTCTCGAACTTCAGGTGCATGAAGTACGCGACGACCAGGTACGCCTTGATCAGCGCTACGCCGAAGGCGGTGATCAGGGTGATCACCTTGATCTCGAGGGTCGGGCCGAGGACGCTGATCACCAGCAGAACCAGCAGAACCAGCCAGATCCTGACGTAGTTGGGGTGGTGGTCTTCGTGGTGACTGGTCGGGCCGTCGAACAGCGCCGCGCCGCCGTCGCTCTCGTTGGGGTACAGGCAGCCGCTCTCGGCCCCCTTGAACTTCGCCAGCGCCTGCTCGCCGAGGATCGTCGTGATCAGCGAGAGCAGCACATTCGCCACCAGCGGGATCATGAAGCAGAAGGTGATGAAGACGCACACCATCCCAAAGCAGACACATGCTAGCAGCAGCACCTCGCTCATGGAAGCCTCGTGGGTTGGATACCTGTTGGGGGTTCAGCGATGCGCTGTTGTACCGCGTCCGCCCAGCGCCTGCCACCTGCGGTCGCTCCCCGCTCAGGCATCGGCCCCGTCCGCATGCGCGACCAGCGCCGCGAGCCGGATCCGGCGCTCGAGATCGGGCGGTCGGCGGGCGTAGAACAGGGGCGGCCACAGCCCCCCGGCGGGGACCAGGAGCTCCCCGCACACCGCCTCCAGGGCCCACCAGGGCACCTCGACCGCCGGGAGGCCCTCCTCCGTCGCCACCAGCACCCGATCGGCCCGGGGCAGCAGCGCCTCGTCGGGGGGCCAGGTCGCGATCGTCTCCACGCCGTCAGCCAGCGCGCGAATCCCCAGCGGGCTGATCGTCATCGCCACCCCCCGCTGTTCATGCAGACGCGCGAGCAGCGAGCGCTGGTGAGCGTGATGACCGGCGCGCGCGCGACGGCTCAGCTCCGACCACGCGGCGCCGAGCGGTCCGCCCTCCGGGAGCCACGTCTGCCAGCCGGCCGCCGACAGCCGCAGCGGCGTCACGGTGTCGAGCCGCGGGGAGTGCACGCAGGTCACCGCCTCCGACAGCAGCGTCTCCAGCCCGCTCGGATCTTCGTCTCCGGTGATCACCAGCGTGTCCCGAGACGCCGGCAGCGCCACGTGGGCCCCTTCAACCTGCAGCGCCCGGATGCGATCGGTGAGGAGCAGGCGTGAGCTGTCCAGGCAGTCCCCCACCCGCAAGGTGAACACGCCAGGCCCCGTGGCGTTCAGGGCATCATCGGACGTTCGCCCTCGCAGGTTGTCCAGCGCCACCTCCCACGCAGCCGTCCGGGTGAGCCCCACAGAGGCCAGCGCCGCAGGGCCCGCGGTGGTCATGACGGTCTCGCGGTCGAAGACCAGCTCCACAGACAGGTGCGAACCCAGCGGCCAGATCAGCGGTGGAGCCGACCAGCGCGCGTCGTACTCCTCCTGAAGACGCAGCGCGTGGTGGTGATAGCGATGACGTATCCGCGGGACGAGCGTCCCGGGAGACACCGCCCTGGGCTCGCGCTGCGGCGCCACCAGCGAGCGCGCCATGGCGACGATCATCTCGTCGCGGGCCTCGGTGGGCGCGCAGCGGAGGGTGTCCCACCGGTGCTGCAGCCAGTCCTCCCGCCCGTCCCCGCTCCGCGCCGTCAGCGTCTTGGCGTCGATCCGCACGTTGGCCCCCGGCAGGACCGCCAGCGCCCTCCGCAGCGCCGCTACGAACGCTTGACGTGTCTGCTGCGTGTCGGCGAGCACCCCCGCCGCGACAGCGTCGGAGTGAAGCGCCAGAAGCGGGTGGTGAAACCGGGGAATCGCCAAACCAACCTCCCTTTGGGGACCTCCGTCATGGAGGGTCTGGGGCGCGAGGGACGTGACGTCGGGCGCCCGGTATGTTCCGCTGTCATATGCGGATCTGGTGACAGGGACGGATGAAATCCGGCCACGGGGCCAGATCTGCGGGGCGCTGGGTAGCGCGCCCGACGGCCCGAGCCCTTCGGTTCGCGTCGCAGAGAGCCAGACCCCGTCCGGGCCAGCGGCCCAATTGGAGGTGCGATGGTCCGCCCCCCTCTCCCCGGCCGCGTATGGCTCGCGGCGCTGGTGGTGGCCTGCACCCAGAAAGAGCTCTCCCCCAAGGACGAGGTCACGCGCATCCGAAACCTCGCCGGGCAGAGCCTGGGCAAGGTGAACCTGTCACAGCGCTCGCTCGAAGACATGGATCTCCGCCGCAGCAACCTCGGCGCCGCGCAGCTCCAGGCCGCGCGGCTGGCCCGCTCGGATCTCACCGGAGCCAACCTCGCCAGGCGAGATCTCACCGACGCCGATCTGACCGACGCCACGCTCAAGCATGCCGACCTCACCGGCTCCACCCTGACCGGCGCCGACCTCTCGGGCGCGGATCTGGAGGGCGCCCTGATCACCCGGGCCGATCTCAGCGGCGCGCGCCTGGTCGGCGCGAAGCTCCGCGAGCAGGTCCTCATCGGCGCCACCGTCTCCGGGACCGACCTGTCCGGGGCCCGGATGGCCCGCGCGATCCTCTGGCGAGCCGATCTGTCGGGGACGTCGCTCGTCGGCGCCGATCTCCACGACGCGGATCTTCGCGGGGCCGATCTGCGCGGAGCAGATCTCTCGGAGGCCGACCTCCGGGGAGCGGTCTACGACGCCGCGACCCGCTGGCCGACCGCTCACGCTGACACCGCTCGCGTGCGGGCGCGCGCGCTGCGCCGCGGGGTCGATCTGACCGGGTTCGATCTGCGCTTCGCCGATCTCAGCGGGCTCGATCTGCGCGGCGCCGTTCTTCGCAACGTAGACCTGCGGGATGCGCGCCTGCTGGGTACCGATCTGCGGGGCGCCGAGCTCCGCGGGGTGCGACTCGATCGCGCTCTGCAGGACAGCGACACCCGCTGGGACCGCCGCGTCCGCCCGGCCGCGCTGGGGGTGCGCATCCTGGGTCCCGGAGCCGATCTCCGCGACGTCAATCTTCGGGGCGCGACCCTGCCGGCCGCAGACCTCACCGGCGCCTCCCTGGTCGGCGCAGATCTCCGCGGCGCAGATCTCTCCGCCATCGGCGGCGCAGATCTGAACCTGCACCAGGCCGTCGCCGACGCCTCCACCCGCTGGCCCCAGGAGGTCCGCACCGGCGACATCGGCCGCTGCATCCGCGTCGCCCCCGGGCTCTCGCTCCCCTCCGAGCGGCTCGCGGCGCTCGACCTGCGCGGCCTGGACCTGTCCAAGGCCGATCTGTCCGGCGCAGATCTCCGCCACAACGACTTGCGAGGCGCCGATCTGCGCGGCGCGAAGCTCGCCGGCGCCGATCTCCGCGGCGCCGACCTCCGTCTGGCATCGCTGTGGCAGGTCCCCATCACCGGGGTCATCTACGACAGCGAGACCCGCTGGCCCGAGACCTTCACGGTGGCGCGCCTGCGCGAGGCCATCCCGATCGGTCCCGGCTCCGAGCTGATCGCGCACGATCTGCGCGCCGTGGACCTCCGCGGATCCCCGCTGGAGTCGGCGAACCTCATGGACGCCCAGCTCGCGGGAGCCGCGCTGGAGGGCGTCGATCTGCGGCGCGCGAACCTGCGCCACACAGACTTGTCGGGGGCCGATCTGCGCTCGGCAGACCTGTCGCGGGCCGACCTGCGCGGGGCGGACCTCACGGACGCAGACATCACCGGCGCCGTCATCGACGGGGCGCTGTACGACAACTCCACGAGCTGGGGGCCGGGCCGCTCGCCCTCTCAGCTCTCCAGCGCGCGTCCGATCCTCCCAAACGCCAACCTCCGTCGAGCCGACCTGCGCGACGCCCAGCTCCGCGGCGTCCGGCTGCGCGGCGCCGACCTCCGCCAGGCCGATCTCTCTGGCGCCGATCTGTCCGGCGCCGATCTCCGAGGAGCGAACCTCCAGGCCGCGAACCTCGAGGGAGCGAACCTCGAAGGCGCGAACCTGCGCGGCGCCGACCTCCGCATCGCCCGGCTCAGAGGCGCCAACCTGGAGTTCGCGACGGTGAAGGATCTCGACCTGCGTGGGGCGGATCTACAGGACGCGCGGGTCCCGCGGGCCGTGCTGGATGGGGTCGGCGCGCGCTGAACAGCATGAGCCAGGAACTGTCGAGCCGAGCGCGACGGCTCACAACCTGCGACGGCTCACAATCTGTGACGGCTCACAGCCTGCGACGGCGCCCCACCAACCACGGGAGCACCCAGGCCCCCGCGAGACCCGGCAGGGCCGCCAGGGGCGCGCCCCGGCACCCACACCCCTCTTCGGAGGTCTCCGGCGGCGTAGAGACCCCGCCCCGTCCGCTGTCATCGGGTCCTGTGTCGCTCTCGGAGGTGATCCCGCCGGTGGAGGTCTCACCGCTGGTGTTGCCCGTGGTGGTCCCGCTGGTGCCCCCGGTCGTGGTGTCGGCGGTCGGACACCCCTCGGTCTCGATGGTCTCCAAGCACGCCATGGTTCCGATGGCCATCGGCACACCCTCATGCACGAGCACGAGCGAGAGGTCGTCCGCTATCGCCAGCGCCTCCGCCCCCGTGTGCGCCGGGGGATGGACCTGCTGCCCCGGCTCGCCCCAGTGGGCGTCGGGGTCCGCCGGATCGGTCTCCCACAACCAGGCCTCGGAGTAGCCGCGGATCACCAGCTGCTCACCGTTCCAGTCACCGCCGGTGAAGACGCCGCCGGACTTCTTTCCCGGACCCAGATCGATGTAGGCGAGGTACTCCAGCTCTCGAGAGGGCGGCTCGCTCGTGGACGCAGAGCCTGTGGATGTCGCGCCGGTGTCCGCCGCGCCGTCGGGCTCCTCCGGAACGAGGAACACCTGCGCTGTGCGCTCGTGGCTCTTCGTCACCAGGTAGAGGCGCCCGGTGCAGGGGTGCAGGAGCAGCGTCTCGCTGTCCTCGGGGCCGTCCGGGTAGCGAAGCGTCCAGGTGGCGACCGTCTGCGCGGGCTCACCCGCGGCCGGCTCGGTGACCGCGTAGATGGTGATGTCGTCGCGGGTGCGGCTGTTGTCTCCGATGTCGCCGATGTACAGGCAGTCCGGCGCGTCGACTCCCGCGGGACAGTCCCCCCCGGTGATGTCCTCCCAGTCGCGGAATCCCGCATCCTTCACCGGGTGGGCCTCGATGTAGGCGCCGTTGAGCTGGAACGCGTACAGCTCGGCCGAGCCGCCCGCGTCGCCGTGCGTGAACCAGACGCCGGCGCGCGCGCGCGACGCCACCACGCCCGACGCCTCGTTGACGATGTCGTCGTCCAGCTCAGCGTCGATGTCCCCCTCGGCCCACTCGGCGCAGGTGTCCGCAGCCGCGGGAGCCCCCCCCAGGGCGACCAGCAGCCAGGCAGTCAGGGCCGTGACCCGATCATCGCGCGGATGTACGCCTCCCGCTGGGTGATGAAGTCGCGCATCCAGCTCTGGTAGGACATGACATCGGAGGTGCTGTAGGGCTTGTTGTCGTCTTCGGCGATGTGCGGACCGATCTGCTCCGCGACCATGTCGAAGTACCCCACCTGATCGATCGCCTCGGACAGCTCCAGCATGTCCCAGACCTTCACTTGGTAGGCCTCCTCGCAATCATCCACCGCCACGCAGGCCAGCGACAGCAGCCCGTCGGCGTGATCCTGGACGTCGTGGTCCGGGTAGTAGAAGGTCTCGTCGGCGCCGTGGGGCACATAGTGGAGCACCCCCGACGTGGGATCGTCGTAGACGTGACAGTCATCGCCCGGATCCGAGTACGGGTAGGCGTCGAACTGGCCCACCACCGAGCCCACCGCCCAGTACGCCAGGTACGCCTCCATCGACAGGTGGTCTTCCAGCTCCGCCAGCGCGAGCTCGCCGCCCATCTCCAGGGCGTCGGCGGTCCCCTGCAGGTTGGTGCGGTCGTCCTCGCCGTACTCCAGCTCGAAGTAGGGGATGTAGGCGTCCTGCCACTCCACGTCCCACTGCTCGAACAGCGGCCCGTCGTCGTCCTCGAACCAGCGACCCATCATCCGCTTGTCGACCGTCTCCAGGTTCGTGTAGACGCCGTAGAACCGTCCGTTGAGCGTGATGAGCGCGTGGGTGGCCCGCGCAGAGGGGATGCCAGCGGCGCGATACAGCCGGTACGCCAGCCGCTCGTGCATCATCGTGTAGTCGTTGTCCATGTTCTGGAACGTCAGACGCTCCAGCCCGTAGAACTCCGTGGGCCCGTCGGCCTCGCCGTCGCCGTCGACGTCGTAGTCGAACCGGACCTTCAGCGAGGGCTTGGCGTTGATCGGCTGCCAGGAGTTCTCGCCCTTCGTGCGGATCCCCACCGGCTCATAGCGCTCCCCCTGGTAGATGAGGGCGCCCGGCACATAGGTGTAGGGATCGGAGAGCAGCGCGCTGAACGAGCTGTCGGACAGCTCGATCTCGAATTCCGGGAGCACGTCGTCGCTGAACAGCTCCTCGGAGGGATCTCCCGCCGACGGGATGGTCTCCGTCCCGCCGCTGGAGCTCCCCCCGCTGGTGGTCCCTCCGCTGGTGGTGGTGGTGATGGTCCCGCCGCTGGTGCTCCAGCCCCCGGTCGTGCCGCCGCTGGTCGCGCTCGTGGAGCCCGACCCGAAGGTCGTGCTGCTGCCGGCTCCGAGGGTGACGACGCTGGGCTGGCAAGCCAGGAGGCATGCCGTCCCTGAGCAGACCAACCCCAGACGGACCAACCCCGGACGGACCAGACCCGGACGGGTCAGCCGCACGCGGAGCGCCATCCTGCGGGGAAGCAGGCGAGTTGTGCCCATCGGGGTACCGTCAGGTGCCGTTGGGGCCGCCGGTGTGCCCCATGTCGGCGCGCGAGCCGTCGGTGTCTTCGATGGTGGGCGCGCCCGCGTCGATGCACGGGCTGCCGCCGGACAGGCTGAAGTCGTCCGAGTATGGATCGACGAAGTCGGGGTCCTCCTCGATGTTGCCGCCCGTGCCCGTGGGATCGGACATGCCGTAGAAGCCTCCGCTGTCCCAGATGTCGGTGTAGCTCACGGCAGCGGCGCCGTTGTCCTCGATGAAGATGGCGTCGTCGCCGTCGTTCGATGCGATGATCGAGCTGTCGATGGCGAGGCTGCCGTCCTCCTTGACGGCCGCCGCGGTGCCCGAGCCCCCGTAGTTATCGGTGATGGTGGTATTGGTCACGGCCAGATGGCCGGCCTTGACGTACAGCGCGCCCCCATCATCGACCGCCTCGTTGCCCACGAGCAGTCCGTTGTAGAGGGCGATGTCGCTCTCTGTGTATATGGTGCCCGCGTCGTCCTGATAGGCCAGATCGACGCAGATCGCAGCGCCATCGACCGCGGTGTTGCCGGTGGCCTCGATGCCGATGAGCACGAGGTGGTGCGGGTCGTTGTCGAACTGCATCGCGCCGCCGCAAACCCGCGCGTTGTTCTCGTGGAACGACAGGTTGGAAAGGGTCATCGCGCCCTCGTTGCGCCACGAGTGCATCCCGCCGCCGCGGTTCGCCTCGTTGCCCTCGAAGTAGCAGTCGGTGACCGTGGTGGTGTCGTTATCCAGCTCCAGGCCGCCGCCAGCGTCGCCGGTCTCGTTGTACAGGAAGTCATTGCCGATGAGCACGTTGCTGGAGTGCGACAGCTTCAGGCCCCCGGCGTCGTCGCCGGCCAGGTTCTCGATGAACTCGTTGTTGCTGATGGTGACCTCGCCGACGTACACCCGCATCCCGCCGGCGTCGTCGTAGGCCTCGTTGCCGCTGATGGTGTTGCTGTCGAAGAGGGCCGTGCCGCGGTTGGCGTAGACCCCGCCGCCGTCCTCGACGGAGGTGTTGCCGGTGAAGGTGTTGCCGGTGATCTCGCCGTCGGCGTACAGCACATACAGCCCGCCGCCGTTGTACTGGCTGAGGTTGCCCTCGAAGGTGTTGTCGCGGATGTTGGAGTCTGCGTAGACCAGCGCGCCGCCGCCGCCGCCGCCCGAGCTCCAGGTGTTCTCGTCGGTGGTGGTGGCCTCGTTGCCCACGAAGCTGTTGCCCACGATGTCGGGGTCGGTCTCCTTGACGAACAGCCCGCCGCCGTGGAGGGCGCTGTTGTCCTGGATGACGTTCTCGGTCAGCGCCCCTGAGGTGGCCTCGTAGTACACGCCGCCGCCGTAGTTCTCGGCGTGGTTGCCCTCGATGATGTTCCCGCTCAGGTAGACCTCGCTGTTGCGTGCCCAGACGCCCGCGCCGTCGTAGTTGGCGCCGCCGGTGATGGTGAGGCCGCTGATGTTCGTGCCGCCGTTGCGCACCCCGCTGATGTACAGCACGGTGTCGGGGACGATGGCCTGGACCGTGGTGACCTCGGGGCCGTCGGTGGAGGCCAGATGGACCCGCCGGGTGAGTGAGAGGTTCTCGCCGTACAGCCCGGGGCAGATCGTGAGGGTGAAGTCGTCTGGCGCGTCGTCGATGCCCGACTGGATGGTGCTGTAGTGCGCGTCCACCTCTCCGGGGCAGACCAGCCGGTCGTCGGCTGTGCCGGTGCAGTCGTCGTCGACACCATCGGCGACATCACCCTCATCGCCGTCGGGGTTGACGTCGGCGTTCTCGTCGTCGCAGTCGCCCTCGTTCTCGGTGTACCCGTCGCCGTCGTCGTCGATGTCGAGGGTAGACGTGCTGGGCGTGGTGCCGGTGACAGTACCCGTGCCCGTGGATGACCAGCCGGTGGATCCGGAGCCGTCCGTGCCGCTGCTGGTGCCGTCTGTCAGCGACTCAGCGGGGACGCAGGCGACGGCGGCGAGTGCGAGCGCGAGGGGGATGATTCGGGGCATGGTCGAATCCAGGAAGAGGTGATTGCCAGGTCGGGGGCGGTACCCGGTCTCTCGGGCGGTACTCGATCAGTCTACAAAGTGCCGTCCTTGGATCACGGTATCATCATGCAAAAACATGAGGGGATATCGCGACACGACAGGGAGTCCCGGATCCGCTAACCTGCACAGCAATCCCCGCCGGATGACGCCGGTTGCCCCTGCTACGCGCGTCGCTGTGCGCACCAGAAGGTATCCGTCGTGAACGCACTTCTCCTCATCGCGCTCGCCTGCACCGACTACGAGCTCCAGCCTGAGCCCGTGGGCGGCGGGTACTCGCTGCCAGCCATCGAGGTCTCCCCCAGCGAGATGCAATTCGGCGATCTCACGCTGGGCGAGACCGAGACGCAGACCCTCACCGTCACCAACGTCGGCGACAACACCCTTGAGGTGATGGCGATCCACATCGAGGAGTCCGCCGCCTTCACGCTGCTCAACCCCAGCTTCCCGATCCGCCTGGAGGAAGACGAGCAGACCACACTCGACGTCATCTACACCCCCGACGGCTTCGACCACGAGGGCGGCGCGCTGGTGCTCTCAGATGACCCCGACCGGCCGCAGATCAGCGTGCCGATGACCGGCGGGTGGGCCGCGCCTGAGCTGATGATCACCCCGACGGAGCTGGACTTCTCCTGGTACCTCATCGAGTGCTCTACGACGGGCTGGTTCGAGCTGACCAACGTAGGAGACGACGTCCTGCAGATCTACTCGGTGGGCACCGAGGAGAGCTGGTTCCAGGTGGTGGACTCCCCCGATCTGTCGAAAGGGCTGCCCCCCGGAGAGTCGGTTTGGGTGGAGGTGGCGTTCAAACCCACGGACACCCAGAGCTACACCGGCACGTTCTGGGCGGCGAGCAACGATCCGTTCGGTCGCCGCGACGTGCCGCTCGCCGGCACCGGAGACGACTCGGGGAGCTGCCTGGACTTCGATCTCGACTTCATCGTGGACTACGAGGTCGCCGACGTGGCGTTCGTGCTCGACACCACCGGCTCGATGGGGGGGCTGGCGCAGGCGCTCGCCGCTGAGTTCTCGGCCATCGCCGCCGAGCTGGCCGGCCAGATCCCCGACCTGACCTTCGGCGTCGCCACCTACCAGGACTACAACTACTCGTCTTTCGGCTCCGGCGCGGATCTGCCGTTCCAGCTCAAGCAGCAGCAGACCGACGATCTGGCCGACGTACAGTCTAAGCTCAACAGCATCAACGCCAGCGGCGGCGGAGACGGACCCGAGTCGACCTTCGAGGCCATCTTCCAGGCCGCCACCGGCTGGGGCTACGACCAGGACTGCGACGGCAACTACACCGCCGGCGACGACGTGCTGCCCTTCGTGCCCAGCAGCTCCGACGCCTTCGGCGGCTACGAGGCAGGCGTCCATGACTCGTCGGTCTCCGGCACCGGCGAGGGCGGCGGCATGGGCTTCCGCGACGGCGTGCTGCCGATCATCATCGTCGCGACAGACGCCGAGCTGCGCGATCCCGAGAACGGCTGGCCCTCTCCGCAGGGCTGCCCCGACGACGCAGCCCTCAGCACCACGGTGGACGTGCTCAAAGAGCTGGACGCCGCGCTGATCGGCGTGGGGGTGAACACCTCCACCACATCCACCGCCTACACGCAGTTCTCGCAGCTCACCGAGGAGATCGGCTCGCTGTCCGACCTCGACGGCGACGGCAGCGAGGAGCCGGCGGTGGTCAACTGGACCGGCACGAGCACCGACTTCCGCGAGCTGATCACCGGGGCGGTCGAGGGGATGATCGGCGACGAGGAGGTGGGCAGCGTGTGGCTCTCGCCGGCCGACGACACCCACAACGTGGTCGACAACATCTCCCCTGCTTCGTACGACGACGTGAGCTTCGGCTCCGAGGTCTCGTTCACGATCGACGTAGACGAGCCGGTCTACAAGGAGTGGGCCGAGGGGACCACCTCGCTGACGTTCGAGCTCATCGGTGAGATCGGCAGCACCGAGCGCGTGTTGGACACCACCACCGTCTACGTCCTGCTCAAGTAGCCGGGACTCCTCAAGTAGCAGGGGCTCCCCAAGTAGCGCTGCTCACGCTCGGCGGCCGCTCTGACCAGTCGCCACAGCGGCTGTGATCAAGTGCGCCAATCGCAGCGCCTCGGGCACCCGCCCGGTGTCGGTGAGACGCCCCAGGGCCGTCGCCAGCGCCGCCGGCTCAGCCCCATGGACCTGAAAGACGAAGCCCTCCTGCTGGTGAATCGGCCCCGCGCGCTGCAGCAGCGCCAGGCGCCGCTCCGGATCGGGCAGCCGACGAGCGACCCCACGCACAGCCGGCAGATCGGGGAGGCGGCGCATCACGCTCGCCACCGGTCGCTCCAGCGCGGACGCGAGTGCGGGCAGGTCCACGACGTTGAGACCGCCGAAGGCCACCCCGTCGAGCAGCACGAGGTGTACCTGCGGGAGGAACTTGCTCGCGCTGAGCAGCTCTGTCAGCACCCGCGTCGCGTCGAACCCGTCGGGGGTGATCCGACCCCACAGCATCCCCTCGAAGCGCGTTCCGCCGCACACGACGCCGGCCACCGGGACGGCGCCGCTCGGCTCCGGGGGGCCATCATCGAATCCGATCACTCGAATGCGGCGTCCCGTCCGGACGATCGTGGACAAGGTTTTCACGGCCACCGAAGGTAACGTGGGGGGGACCACGTTACGTCCTGTGATGGCCGTTCACGGCTGAGTTCACCTGGGAGCATGAGGCGTGGCAGACCGGTGGCACTACTTCATCGGTGACATCCACGGATGCCTGCGACCGCTGCGGCTTCTCGAAGGGATGATTCAGGATCACGCCCTCCAGAACAACGTCGAGCCGTTCATCATCTCGGTGGGTGACCTGGTCGATCGCGGCCTCGACTCGGCGGCGGTGGTCCGGCACTTTCGCCTGGGCGCGGCCGCCGGCACCCACGCGGCCATCCTGGGCAACCACGAGCAGGAGATGCTCGAAAACCTCCACCTGGCGCAGCCGGGGCTGTTCGAGGGGGTGGGGTTCCCCGACTTCCTCACGCCCATCCGCGAGCGACATCGCGAAGCCGACGGCATGGCCCGCTTCCTGCCTCGCGACGAGTACGCCCTCCTCCGGCGGAGCTTCTGGGTCAACCAGGGCGGCTCATCCACGCTCGAGAGCTACGGTGTCGATCCGCTCCGCCCCGACACCTGGCACCTCGACCCCGATGACGTCCACTTCCTCGCCAGGCTTCCGATGATCTGGCAGAGCGAGAAGTTCGTCACCACGCATGCGCTCGCCACAGTGCAGACACTGGCGGTGGCCCAGCAGCGGTTCCTGTCAGACGAGCCGTGCACGCTCCCATTGGACGCCCTCCGGCACGTCTGTCGCGATCTGGCGTGGCGACGCGCCATGCCCCAGGAGGCCCCCGACACCCGGCTCCACATCTCGGGACACACCCCGATGGAGAATCCGGTCTACGACGTCGGCCGCCGAATCATCCGAATCGACACCGGCTGCGTGTATGGGGGCGCCCTCACCGCGTGGTGTGGGGAGTCCAATGCTCTGCTGAGCGTTCCGCACGACGCCTGAACTCCGCGGGGCCTGACTCTGCTGGGCCTGACTCTGCTGGGCCTGACAGCGGTGAATGTTCAGATTGACAACCCCTCGCTTGCCCTCGGGCCCGGTCCAGACAGACCGGGTCTCGCAGACCGGGTCTCGCAGACCGGGCCTGTAGGACCCCTGGTCGCGTCGCGTCACCTTGCTGTGACGCTTCCCCCCGGTGTGGAGCACCGCTGCAGACACAGCCGCTGCAGACACAGCCGCTGTGGACGCAGCGACTGTGTTGCAGAGCGGCAATTCCTCACCTGCGAACAGGAACCTCGATTGCGGCGCAATCTTGTCGTCCACCTGAACGCTCACCGCTGTGACTCTGCGGGGCCTGACTCTGCTGGTCTGGTCGCTTGGCTTGCCGGCCTGACCTTCCTCCAGGCGCTTGATTTGTCTGGGGTCTGACCTGAATGAGACGTCGCAGGCTCAAGCGCTGAGTCAGCCCACTTCAGCGACCGCGAGCACATGAAAGCTCATCCCGAGCAGCGCCGGAACGGTCTCCAATCTCTCGAGCAACGCGAGCAGTCGCCGCCGCTGATCTGGCTCGGTGAGGCGCGTCCCCAGATCGGGCAGCCCGGTGGCCGGCCCCTCTACGCCGATCGTGGCGCGCCAACGCAGCCCGGCGTCAGCGACCTCGGCGGCCAGCTCATCGGGGCGATGAAAGTAGGCCGTGGTGAAGTAGCCCGGATCGTCCGTGGGGTTTCGATGGATCCCGGTGGCGATGTCTCCGGCGATGACCTGCGCCATCACCGGATCATCGAACGTGTCTTCGACCAGGGAGTCGACCGCGGAGGCCCACCGGCTGATCGTGGCCCCGATGACGACCCCGCCAGGCCGGGTGATCCGCGCCGCCTCCCGCCACGCCGTGAGGCGATCCGTCCGATCGAGCAGGTGGTAGAGCGGCCCCAGCAGGAGCGTGACGTCGGCGAACCCGTCGGGCAACGGGACGGCTCGGGCGTCGCCGCAGACAGCGCCCGCCAGCGTGACCCCGGCCGCCTGCGCGGCGGCCTGCGCCTGGACGACGTGACGCCGCGAGAGATCGACCAGGTGGACCTGATGCCCGAGGCCGGCCAGCCAGACGGCGTAGGCTCCCGGACCGCCGCCGACGTCGGCGATGACCGCCGCCGATTCGGGCAGGTACCGGGCTATGATCTGCTGCGTGCGGACCCGCTCGAGCAGGCCGTGGCCGCGGGTGAGCCGCCGGGCCTCGTCGTAGCGATCGTAGAAGTGAAGGATGGTATCGGACAGGCGGAGCTCCTGATCTGCCGGCCCCAGCCTATCGCCCCTCATCCCGCTCTATCGACCCCCACTCTATCGAACCCCACTCTATCGACCAAAGTGAAGCACCAGATCGGACTGGGGATTTTCGTAGGCTCCCATCGCCAGCAGGGCGAGCGTGCGGGCGATCTCCCGCGGCCAGCTCCCGGCGGCGACCTCGTCGCTGGAGAACGTGAGCCGGAGGTCGAACGCCTTGAGGACTGCCCGGAGGGCCTCGTCGTCGGCCGTCATGCCAGCGGTGGGACGGGCCTCCACGCTCACAGCGACCGTCTCGCCGTCCAGGGTCACCTGAAGCGGACCGCCGGGGTTCGTGAGATCGACCGAGGTGTCGAAGCCGACGCGCAAGCCCCGCGAAGCGAGCGCCCGACACACCTCGGCGGTCGGGGGCATCTTGTCTCGGTTGACGAAGGCGTGAAACCGGTGGTCACTGGCCTGGCTCATCGCGCGCGCTCCGATGCGGCTTGGGAGGCGGAGGCTTAACCGACGCCCGGTCGCCGCGCCGGTTAGGTGAACAGCAGACCGCGGGGGCACCGCTGCGCGATCATCACCAGTTCCCGACCACCGACATGGACGCGATCGTTCCCTCCGGAGGCCGCTGGTGACCCGTCGGCGCGGCCCCCACCAGCCCGGGCCCCACCGGCCCGGCCCCGACACCGAGCGGCGCATCATCGACGACAGTCGCCTCGTGGCGCAGGGCGGCCAGACCCCCGACCCGGCCCTCGCCGCGGAGCTCGATCGCCTGTTCGCCAGCCACCGCCAGCAGATCTACGGCCTGTGTCTGCGCATGGTGGGCGATCCTCAGCGCGCAGAAGAGCTGACCCAGGAGACCTTCACGGTCGCGTGGCGGCGGCTGCCGGAATTCCGACCAGAGGCGCGCTTCGGCACCTGGATCTTCTCGATCGCGCGCAACCTGTGCCGAAACGCCCGCAGAAAGCGCCGAGAGCTCCTCACCGACGACGGCGTGCTTGAGCCCTCCGACCCCTCGACGGACATCTACGCCCAGCTCCGCGCCGAGGAGCGCGCGGGCCTGCTGCGCGACGCCGCCGCGCAGCTCGATCCGCTGGAGCAGGAGGCCGTGCATATGCGCTACACGCTGGGCCTGCCCTACGCCGAGATCACCCGCCTGCTGGAGCTGCCGGGCAGCGGCGCGCGGGGGCTGCTGCAGCGGTGCCGTCGCAAGCTCGCCGCGGAGCTCCGGCGGCGCCTCGACGAGCTGGGTCACGGAGTCTCCCTGTTCCGAGCCAGCACACCATGACCTCCGTCAACCTCAGGCCGGGCGCGCGCATCGGACCCTACGTGCTCGGTCGCTGCCTCGGCGTGGGTCTGCGCGGGGTGGTCTACACGGCGCGACACGCGCTGCTGGGCAGCGAGCACGCCATCAAGGTGCTCGACCTCGGAGACGGCCACCTGGTCGATCGCCTGCAGTCCGAGGCGCAGCTCCGCAGCCGCATCCGCCACGACAACGTGGTGGCGGTCACAGACGTGCTGATGTGGGCGGGCGGCCCCGCGCTGGTGATGCAGCTCGTGGAGGGCCCGACGCTCGATCACTGGCTGGACGAACAGGAAGACGGCGTGCCGCCCGAGACCATCGACCTCCTCGCCCGCGATCTGATGGCGGGCATGGCAGCGGCCCACGCACACGGGGTGGTCCTGCGCGATCTCCAGCCGCGCCACATCCTGGTGGAGGACTGGCGGGGGCGACCGTTCGCGCGCATCGGCGAGATGAGCCTGGCGGCGGCGCTCAGCCACTCGTCGTCGGAGGGCGCCACCCGGGTGCTGACCCGCTACGCGGCGCCCGAGCAGCGACAGGGCACCGCCGACGCCCGCAGCGATCTGTACGCCCTGGGCATGATCCTCCGCGGCCTCCTGGCCCGCGCGACGCCCGGGGTGCCGGAGCGCTGGCGATCGGCGGTCTTGAGCTGCCTGGAGCCCGACGTCGAAGACCGCGCGCCAGATGTCGCGACCGCGCGGGCGGAGTGGTGCGGACCGGAGGACCCCGCAGCCGCGGGCCCCCCCTGGGAGGAGCACCCGTCGATCGAGCAGCTCGTCGATGGCGGCGCGGCGGTGTCGGCGCACCTGCGCGGCTGCGCGGCCTGCCGGGTGGAGCTGCGCCTGTACCGCGACACCTTCGGCTCGACGCCGGCCGCCGGCCATCCGTCCGCGTTCTCCGAAGATCTGGTGGGACGGCGCGCGCTCATCCACCAGATCGAGGCCGCGCTGCGACCGGGCCACGTGGTCACGCTGACGGGGCTGGGCGGCATCGGCAAGACCTGCATCGCGCGCGAGGTGCGCCGACGCGCAGAAGCCGGCGGCGGGCTGGCCCCGATCTGGTGCGATCTGGAGGGTGAGACCGACGCCGCGGCGCTCCAGGCGCGCCTCTCCGCGGCGATCACCGGAGAGCCGGACGGCGCGGATCTTGTGGGGGCGCTGTCCAGCGCCGGCGATCGGCTGTTGATCCTGGACGGCGCTGAGCCGACCGCGGGGACCATCGGCGCCATCGGCGCTTGCCTCGACATCGGTCCGGCCCTCCGGCTGCTGGTGACGGCCCGCGCGCCGCTGGGCGGACGCCGCGAGCGCGTGGTGGTGATCGGCCCGCTCTCCCTCGACGACGCGCGACGGCTTCTGGCCGCGCAGGTCCATGCGCGCGATCCCAGCCGACCTGACGCGATCCCCGACGCCGTCCTGGAGCGTCTGGAGGGGCACCCCGAGTCCCTGCGGCTGGCCGCCCGTCGCCTGCAGCTCCTCAGCCCCGCGCAGCTCGCGGCGCGCCTCGACCGCCGGTTTGAGCTGCTGCGCGATCGCGCCGGGGGCCTCGACGCGGTGATGCGCCAGACCTGGGCGGGCCTGGACCCGAGCGAGCGCAGCGCGCTGGGTGCGCTCTGCGGCGAGGCGGATGAGGGGCCACCATCCCTGGGCGTGACCCGCCGGCTGCGTGAGCAGGGGTTGCTGGACGGGGAGACCGAGACACCTCCGGAGTGGGTTCGAGAGTGGGTATGTGATGTCAACGCGCGGTCGATCACCCGCGCGGGTGGTGCCAGCGGCATCAGACATTAAGGAAGGAGTGGTCTGGCGGAGGAGACGTGCACGAGTTCGACGCCTGGTTGTGGTCGGAGGACGGCTCCCGCCGCCGCATCGAGAAGACGGGCCTGATCCTCGGCCGCTCGCCCGACTGCCACCTCATCCTGGCCGATCGCGCCGCCAGCCAGCGCCACGTGATGCTGCTGCCCGGCCCGGAGTGGGTCGATCTGATCCCGCTCGGCCGCAACCCCACGCTGGTGGATGAGCAGGTGGTGGGCAGCCGCACCCGCCTGGTCGACGGCGCCGGCATCGCGGTCCCGGGCGGACGCTTCCGGGTCGAGCTGAAGCGCAGCGCCACGCTGCGGGGGGTCGCCTGGCGGGTGCGCCTGCCGAGCGGACGGCGCTACGCGCTGCGGCCGCTGCCGATGACCCTCGGCGGCGGCGATGACGACGACCTCCGGGTGCCGGGCTGGCCGCCGGGCGCGCTCATCTTCCATCGGGTCGAGGGCGCGCTGGTCACCGAGCTGACGGTCACGGGCGCGCGAAACGGTCGGCTGCTCCAGGAGGGCAGCGTCGAAGACGTCCACTTCGACGAGCGCTGGACCATCGACGGCGTCGACGTCGTCGTGGAGGGACAGCTCCCGATCGACGCCGGCGCCACGGCGCTGGCGGTGGCGGGGGCGCCGGTCATCGAGATCCTGTTCGAGTTCCTGTCGAACGGCGGGCGGCTGCGCATCGTCAACGCGTCCCATCCCGAGCCGCGGGAGCTGCTGCTGCCCGAGCTGCGCGGGCGGCTGATGGCCACGCTCATGTCCCCTCCGGGTGACTACACGGCGGGCGAGCCGATCCCCGACGACATCCTGATTCCGCGCATCTGGCCCGGAGAGCGGCACCGCGATCGGAGCGATCTGAACCAGCTGATTCATCGCACCCGAAAGAGCCTGCTGAAAGCCGGGTGCAATCCGTCGGGGCTTCTGGAGAGGGTCGGGCGGAGCGGGACGACGCGGATCAAGGTGTCTACAGGAACGCGGGTCGAGGTGCGCTGAGTCTCTCTGGTCCAACACGGCTGGGGACGCTCATGGACCCCGCGCTGGTGGGTCAGGCTCAACCCACATCGCGTCCCCGTAGCTGGCGAATCGGTACCCGCCCTCCAGGGCATGCTGATACGCGCTCATCACCCGGTTGGTTCCACCGAACGCACAGACCAGCATGATGAGAGAGCTCCGCGGCAAATGCAGATTCGTCAGGAGCCCACCCACCGCCCGAAAGCAGTAGCCCGGCCGGATGAACAGACGCGTCTGTCCAGATCCCGCTCGGACCGCGCCGTCCTCCCAGGCGCTCTCCAGTGTACGCGTGACGGTCGTCCCGACGGCGATCACCCGCCCCCCGCGCTCCCGTGTCTGCGCGATGAGGCCAGCGGCCTCGTCAGAGACCGCGTACCACTCTCGGTGCAGCAGCCCGCTCTCCAGGTCTTCGGCGCGAAGAGAGCGGAACGTGCCCGGCCCGACGTGCAGCGTGACCGTGGCGATCCGAACACCCCGCTCCTGCAGCGCAGCCATCAGCCGCTCCGTGAGGTGGAGCCCTGCCGTCGGCGCGGCGACCGCCCCGGGGGGCCCGGCCACGACCGTCTGGTACCGGACCGCGTCGTCCGCCTCGGCGTCCCGATCCAGGTAGGGCGGCAGGGGCACCTCCCCGCCGGCGTCCATGACCTCACCCGGTGAGGGCGTAACAGCGACACTCCAGCTTCCATCACCGTAACGAGACAGCAGACGGGCCTGTCCCAGCGGGTGGATCGTCAGCGTCTCGCCCGCCTTGAGGCGTCGCCCCGGCCGGGCCATGGCGCGCACGGGACCGGGGCCGGGCTCCAGCAGCAGCAGCTCCACGGCCCCCCCGCTGGCCCTCCGAGCCCGCAGCCGCGCGGCCAGGACGCGGGTATCGTTGACGACGAGCAGATCGCTCGGCGCCAGCAGCGACGGCAACTCCCGGATCCGGAGATCGCGACGCGCGGCCCCCACCGTGAGCAGGCGTCCGCCATCGCGCTCAGCCGGGGGGTACCGCGCGATCCGCTCCGGCGGGAGGGGATAGTCGTACGGCGCGAGCCGTGGATCGAACTCGCCAGGCATGGGTCCTCCAGCAGTTCGAACACGTTATGCCCGGGGCCTTCCCGGAGCGAGTCATGGGTCGATCGAAGAAGACCACCATCCGGCGCAGGGCCGCCGAGCCGTCCGCGCCTGAGATCGAGACGCCCGCCGCCTCCGAGACGGCCGCGGCGCCCGCAGAGGCCACGCCAGCAGAGCCGACAGCGCCCCGCGCGGTGCTGGACGGCGCCGCCCTCGTGGCTGAGCTGGAGCAGCTCAACGCCACCGATCTCGCCGCGCTGATGGGGATGGGCGCCCCGCGGCGGCTGGCCCCGGGCGATCAGGTCACCGGCGAGGTGGTGCGCGTGTCCCGCGACGCCATCTTCGTCGATCTGGGCGCGAAGTCCGAGGGAACGCTCGATCGCTCAGACATGCCCGACGGTCCGCCGCCCATCGGCTCGCAGATCACCGCCTATGTGCTCTCAACGGGAGAGCGCGGGATCCGACTCGCCACGCGGCTGCGAGGCCGGGCGGCGTGGCAAGCGCTGGCGCAGGCTGCCGAGACGGGCATTCCGGTGGAGGGACAGGTCATCGAGGCCCGGTCCGGCGGGTTCGCGGTCCGCCTCGCCGGCACGGTGGCGTTCTGCCCGATCTCCCACATCGACCGCGTGGTCGAGGCAGATCTGCAGGCCTACGTGGGGCGCACGATGCTGTTCGCGATCCTGGAGCTCCGCGATCGTGAGGTCGTCGTCTCGCATCGCAAGATCGCCGAGGCGGAGAACGCTGGCCGCGCCGAGGCGCTGTGGGGCTCCGTGCAGGACGGCGATCGCCACGAGGGCCGCGTCACCAGCGTGCGGCCGTTCGGCGTCTTCGTAGACATCGGCGGGATCGAGGGCCTGGTGCCCCGACGCTCGCTGCCCCGCCACCTGCCCGAGCCCCAGCGGGGCGAGTCGGTCGAGGTCACCGTCACTTCGATCGATCGGGGGGCCCAGAGGCTCTCGCTGTCACTGGACGGCTCCCAGGGAGATCCGTGGGCGCGTGTCGGCATCGACTACCAGGCCGGAAAGACCTACCTGGGCACCATCACTCGGGTGGTCGACTTCGGCGCCTTCGTCGAGGTCGCTCCCGGGCTGGAGGGTATGGTCCACGTCTCCAAGCTGGCGAACGAACGCGTCGAGCACCCCCAGGACGTCGTCTCGGTGGGTCAAGAGGTCCGCGTGAAGGTGCTGAATGTCGATCACGAGCGGCGGCGACTCGCGCTCAGCATGCGCGACGCCCGAGAGGTGGTCACTGAAGACATGGCGCCCTCCGGGCCAGCGCCGAAGCAGGAGCAGAAGGGGCTCGGGACGTTCGCCGACCTGTTCGGGGGGCTGAAGCTGAAGCGGTAGCGGCCCTCGCTCACCACGCGCGGTACGTCGATCGGAGCGCGGCGGCGCCGTCGGTCTTCGCCAGGGCGACGCAGTCATCCAGCATCTTTCCCATGTGCGCGGGCGTGAGCCCCCTGAACGCGGCCCGGGCCTGGACGTGGAGGTAGTTGTCTTCTTCGGCGAAGCGGGCCACGCCGTCTGCAGAGAGCGCCTGGTTGCGGCGTCCGATCTCGTCGTACACCGCGTCGAGATCGACGCTTCCGCTCATCGAACACAGAGAGACGCTCAGCCGGAATTCCCTGGTGTGTACGCCGCCCTGGATGGGCAATCCATCCAACTCAAAGCGCCACCAGTCCTCTCCCTCGTGGGAGGCCGCGGCGTCCAGTCCCCGCTCGGACAGGATCGAATCGAAGGCTGTGATCATCTGCTCAGTCGTCATCTCGCTCATGTCTGTCCTATCCAATGCGGTCCGATGTCAGTCTCACCGATGTCAGTCTCACCGATGTCTGCGCGAGGGAGTCCGCGCCATCCCGACAGGGTAATCGGTCCTTGAGGCCCGGTCAGGCCGAGCGGTGTCCAGGGCTGGAGTTCAAGCGTCATCGAAGCCGGTCACGCCCTCGAATTCCAGGATGAAGTCGGCGCCGTAGGCCATGGCTGGCGTGCGAAAGCCCGGCTCTGCGCCGTCTCGCGCCACCCGCCGCGCGATCTCCAGCGCGGTGGCGGCGGTCAGGGTGTAGCCCTCGGGGACCCGCAGACGGGCCTCGACCCGGGCGTCTGCGCTGCGGGCCTCCCCCCACAGCAGCGTGAACGCGCTCCCCCGCATCTGCTCCGTCGGGCCGGCGGGTGCAGCCTCGACGCGGCGCTGCGCCATCTTCTTGACCAGCGAGCTGCGCATCAGGGCCCCCAGATAGCCGCCGACCCTCGCCCCCAGCACCGCGCTCTTCGGCACGCCGATGTAGACCTCGATGTTCGGGATGCCCGTCGAGTAGAACGCCGTAGAGACGTCTCCCCAGGGGATGGACAGCGTCGGGCTGGGGCCGCGGCCGAAGTCGACGTCCCGGGCGAGGGCCCCCATGCGGACGGGCACGATCCTGCCGTCCCGGCGCACGGCGTTGGGGCCGCCCAGGTTCTCGACCATGGTGGTCGCGGTGCCGTGGGAGGTGGCGCCGCCGACGCTCTTGAAGGCGAGGATCAGGTGGGTGGCGTCGGGCAGGCGCTCCTTGAGGTGGCCCGCGAGGCAGTCCGAGGGCACCACGTCAAAGCCGACACCCGGCATGAGCATCACACCCGCATCGACGGCCGCGGCGTCCTTCCTGGCGCACCGCTCGAAGACCTCCAGCTCGCCGGTGATGTCGAGGTAGTGCGTGCGCGTGCGCATGCAGGCCTCGACCATCGGGCGGCTGGTGCGCGAGAAGGGGCCCGCGCAGTGCAGGACCACGTCGACGCCTGCGAGCGCGGCGTCGAGAGTCGGCGGGTCGCCCAGACCGACAACCCGCTTGAGGAGCCCCAGCTCCGCCGCCATCGGGTCGAGCCTGGCGGCGGACCGTCCAGCGAGGATCGGCGCGAGTCCCTCGGCCTTCGCGAGGCGCGCGATGAGGTCGCCGGTGTATCCGTAGGCGCCATAGATCAGGCAATTCGACAGGTCCGTCACGCTCATCGGGGCCTCCTGGGGTGTCGCTCGAGTGGCCGGGGCGTCCGTAGCCCGCTGGAGATAGGAGCACCTGCGCCACCCGTGGAGGTCTCGTGAACACCCCGTCAGCGACGCTCTCTGGAGAGGGCTCCGATCGAGGACGCGAGGGCTACGATGTCGCCGTCGTCGGAGGCGGCCCCGCCGGCATGACCGCCGCCCTTCTGCTCGCCCGCGCCGGACACGCGGTGACCCTGTTTGAAGGCGCCTCCGATCTGGGGGGGCTGTGGTCGACCGAGCTCGACGCTGACGGCCTCTTCCGCGGTGAGAATTCCTGCAAGGTCTACCAGTCCACGTACCACACGACTCCGGCGCTGTTCGAGCTCCTGGGGACGCGCTGGCAGGATCACTTCACCGCCCGCCACGACCTCCGCGCAGAGTGGCTGCGCCCCCTCATCGCCGACTGCACGGTCGCCGATCTGGCCCGGCTGGGTACGGCCTTTGGGTTGTACCTCGCCGGACTGCGCTCCTACAAAGACATCTCGGTCGCTGAATACCTGCAGACTCACGACATCAGCGACCCATGCACGGCGTGGCTGCGGGCGACCGCTCTCGGCGGTGTCACGGGCACCCTGCGCATGACGATGTGGGAGCTCTTCTTTCGCCTCCGCTGCAACCTCCCGGCCATCTTCAGCAAGAACGCCGACGCGCTGCACTGGAACTCCCAGCCACCCAACTGCCCCGACGGCTTCATCGGCCACTGGAAGCAGGCGCTGATTCGCGCGGGGGTGAATCTTCGTCTCGGCGCCCCGGTGCTGGGCGTCGATGACTCCTCCGATCGCGGGTCCCGCCTCGCCGTGCGCACAGAAGACGGCTCCCATCCGACAGACGCGGTGTTCCTCGCCGTGCCGCCGCCCGCGCTGGCCCGGTTGCTGAGCGCCAGCGCGGGTGACATCGCGAGCGGCTTCGGCTCTTCACCCGACGAGCTGATCGCCGGGCTGAGAGAGTCGGTGTACGAGCACCTGGGCCTCGTCTGGTTCTTCGATCGGCCCCTGCCCACCGACCTCCCGCTGGGTGGTCACAACGTGCGCCGCGGCTGGCATCCGATCCTCGTGCAGCACTCTCAGTACCGGGCCTGGCTGCGACAGCCCGCGATCACGACGGTCCTGGGGTCGATCAGCCTGGCGACGGACTTTCGGCACCACCGGCTGAACACCGTCCCTCGCGACCACCCTCGCGAAGAGCTCGCGCACATCGTCTGGGAGGACGAGCGGGCTGTCGACTCGACGCTGCCGGAGCCGATAGAGTCCAGGGCGTTGGGGCTGATGACCGCGACCCAGATCGTACACAGAGGCCCGCTGCCGGTGCGGGCCGCTGGTCACAACGTGTTCATCGCCACCAACCTCAACGGTCGCGCGCCCTACTTCACGTCGTCCATCGAGTCCGCCATTCAGGCGGGCGCTGCGGCGGCGCGGGTCTTTGACTCCGGAGTCGAGCGCCTGCCGACGGGGACCGCGCGGTGGCAGCAGCGCCTGCCCTGGCCGGTCGAGCCGACGGAGGCCCTGGCGATTCGTTGATCGAGGCCAGCTCGAACCGACCTTTGAGTCCACACCATCGAGGAAGCACCATGCCAGATCCCACCGCGACAGAACCCAACACGACACAGACCCTGAGCGACGAGGCACTGACCGCGGCGATCCACGACGTTCTGCTCCGGCGGCTCCCGGTCAGCTCGGCCAACTCAGACACCAGCGTCGGCTACGTCTCTTCCGCCGCCCAGCTCTGCGACGATCCCGGCGTGTCGATCGAGGGCGACCGGCTGCTGGCGACCCTGCGGGTGTTCTGCTGGGATGTCTCCGGCGATTCGCGCTCGCTCTGCAACGTAAAGGAGCAGCGGGTGGCGCTCGCCGACGGCGTCTCGACGCACCTCCCCGAGCGGATCCTGGCGTGCGTCGAGGGCTGGACCGCAGCGCTGGAGGTGATCGCGCGCTGGCTCCCCCCCAACGCCGGAGACCCCATGATGCCGCATGATCTGTACGACGCGCGAGTCCTGAATCTGCGCAAGGCCGAGCGCGCCAGTGACTTCGCCTCCGCGTTCTTGCAGAGAGGTCGTCTGGGGCGACTCACAAGGGCGTCCGGGTAGCGGACACCGCCTCCCCTTCCAGCAGCGGGCGGAGCGTACGACTCTCCAGCGCCTGCACGCTGGACGTGGAGATGCCCCGCGTGACGGGCACCGGGTCCTCGTCTGGCACCAACGCATCCAGATCACACGGAGGGGGTGCGCCCCAGGGCGAGAACAGCGCCGTCCGGGCGTCCTCGTAGATCGGCGCGCCGACCAGCGCCTGCAGGGCCCAGCGCACCCGCCGCAGCCGGGTCCTCCGCACCCGCCGCGCCAGATCGGAGCCGTCATCGCCGTGGTGCAGTGCGTCCTTTTGCAGGATGATGTACCGGTAGCCCAGGTCGGCCGCCGCCTGCCGATCGGCCTCGGTCCACTCCGCAGGTCCGGATCGCGCCGAGGTGGTGGCGAGCAGCGTCGCGACGAACGTGTTCTCCTCGCGCAGCGCGACGGCCTGCGGCGGGCTGAACACCGGGTTGTTCTCCAGCATCCCCCCCAGGATGGGCCGACCGTGGACCGTCTGGTAGACCAGATGGACCTGCGTGCTGCCGTAGGGGATCTCGATCAGCGCCCCCTCAGGCCCCGTCGCCAGGCACCGGTAGCCCGCGGGCACCTGCGGATCCCAGCTCGGCAGGGGGAGGAGGCCGGAGCCCCGCAGGTCGGCGAGGCTCCATACGACGAGGATCCCCACCGCGCCGATCTGTCTCCACGCGCCGAGCCGACGCAGAGACGCCAGCCCCACCGCCCCCGCGACGCCGCCGAGCACCGTGACGACGACGACCGCCCGCCCCGGCCACCACAGCCGTCGCAGAAACGGAAGGGCCTCGGCCAGCGCCGCGTACAGCGGGTTCGGCACCCAGGTCTCGCCGACGATGAGCATCGGGCCCAGCGCGAGGACGCCAGCAGCGGCCAACATCGGCAGGAGGACGCGCCGCTCCAGCGACCCCGGCCACCGCAGATACAGCGGTAGCAGCACCAGCAGGGGCCACGATCGCAGGCGCTGGTGACCCACGAACACCTGGGCGTCCCCGTCCGCGACCAGGAACCCGCTGAGACCCGGGAGCGGCTGCCAGAGCAGCAGCGCGATGTCGTGCCCCTCGACGGTGCGCGGCGTGATGGCCTGGGCGGTCCAGCCCGCTGTGTCGAGCAGCCCAGGTGCGGCGCCCGAGGCCGACGCGGTGATCAGGGGCAGGCCGAGCGGCAGACAGAGCGCAAGCGCCACCGCAGCGATGAGCGCATGCCGCGTCAGCGCGCCGCTGCGGGGGTGGGTGATCGCGCGGATCAGCCCGTGGACCAGACAGACCGCTCCGGCGAACAGACCGTAGAACCAATACTGGAAGGCCGCGAGGGCGAGGAGCACGCCCGCGAGCGCGGGGGCGCGCCAGCCCGGCCGCACCCCGCTGCGCCACATCTGCAGAAAGAACAGGGGCAGCAGTCCGATGATGCCCTGGGTTGGGCGCCCCTCCACCAGCTCATACAACGGATACGGCGACAGCGTCAGCAGCAGCACGCCGCCCACGCGCGCCACGCGATCCTCGGTGAATTCGCGGATGAGGGCGTGGAAGGCCAGCGCGTTGAACGCCACCCCCGCGGCGACGAACAGGTTGTAGCCTGGCACGGCGCCCAGCAGCTTGAGGAGCGGCGCGGCGACGACGGCGTCCAGCACGTTGGCGCCGGTGTGCAGGAAGATGTCCTTGCCCCAGGGGTGAAACAGCAGATCGGTGTGCCCCAGGCCCGAGGCCCCCGCGGAGAGCTGCTCGGTGACGAACCAGTAGAACCACTGGGTGCCGAAGTGATCGACCTCCGCGATCCCCACCAGCTCCCGCGACCAGCGGGTGGGATCGCCGGCCAGGGCGATCACCGCGGTGAGCAGCGTGAGGGCCGCCAGCGTCGCGCGCTGCGCGGGTGTTACCTGAGGGGGCATGCGCTCATCGTCTTCTACCGCCTGGGTGTCGGCACCCCACCGCAGGCCGCGACGGTGATCGGAGCCCGCTCATCGCTGCTGCTGACGACCGTAGCCTGCGGCGGGGTCCCCCAGGACTTCCGCGACTGCGACGACCTCGACTGCCGCGTGCAGTGGTCGCTGGCCCGCTGGCCAGACGATCGCCCGGCCGTGAGGGCGGCGGTCCGCGGCGTGGCCGACCCGACCGAGCGCATGGTGCTCGTGGAGTCGCTGACCGAGGCGCACCCGGGCGAGACCACCGAGCTGTGCAGAGAGCTGCCGAAGGGTCCCGTGGCCCGACGCTGCGACAGCCTCAACGCCCGGCCCCACCTGTGGCAGATCGACATCGCCGCTCCTGAGTCCGGCGGCGCGGGCGCCGGCAAGCTGTTCCGCTCTCTCCGGCTCACCGAGCCCCTCCCGTCGCCCTGGGAGGGCCGCGCGCCGCGGCGCGGAGAGTGCGGAGACGTCAGTCGCAACACCTGCCAGACAGAGGTCGCGATGCGCTGGGCGCAGGAGGGACGCTTCCTCGACGCCGGGCAGGCCTGCCTGGACATCGAGGTGGAGAAGTGGCGATACGAGTGCTTCTTCCAGGCCGCCGACGCGTCCTTCCGGGCGGAGCGCCGGGTGATGTCGCCGACGATCGAGCTGTGCCTGGGCACCGGCCCCTACATCCCCCGCTGCCTGGGTCACATCGCGGTGACGCTGGCCGGCGACGCCCCCCGCGCCGATCGCTCCGCCGAGCCCGCGTGGCGCGCGCTCAACGCCTCCGCGCAGGAGCTGCGCGCCGCGACGAAGCACCTGGCGCCTGTGCTGGCCGAGCCGGTGGTCGATCGCATGTGGGCCTCCGCGCTTGGGCGCGCCTACGGGTCGGTGCCCGAGGTCATGGGGGGGCCGCTGAACACGCTGGAGCCCGCCGCCCACCCGCACCTGCGCGCCGCCGCGGCCTGGCGGCTGTGGCAGCTCGAAGGCGGGCAGACGCGCGACGCCGCCGCGTGGGTCGTGCGGGTGGGGGAGGCGCTGGCCGTGCGCCCGGAGATCGTGGACTCCACGCCCTCGAAGCTCCCCGAGGTGGTCCCAGCGACCGACTACTGGGGGGAGGATCTCCCCGGCGAGGAGGCGCTGCCGCGGATCATCTACATGGCCGATCGCCTGCGGGCGCCGCACCAGTCCCTTGAGATCGACACCCTGCTGTGCGTGCTCGAGGCGGCGGCCCGGGGAGAGCACGACGCCAGGCCGCTGTTCGACGAGGCGCTGGGGCACCCCGAGCTGGTGGTCCGGTGGACCGCCGCGCGCCTGCTGCCGGCGCTGCTGCCGGCGCCGGATCTGGTCGCGCGGGCCCGCGCCGACGCGGATCCCCTGGTCCGGCAGCGGGCAGAGCAGATCGCGCAGTGATACGGACACCGTGACGAGATCGAGTGAAACCCGACCTCGACTCTGGATTCGGAGCGACGCCACAGAGCGCCTTTCTGCGCGAAAGCGCAGTCGCCGGCACCCCGGGGGGGGGGGGGGGGTAATGGTTGTGTGGGGTTTTTGGGGGGGGGGGGGGGGGG
>CAYXGP010000053.1:0-7409 GCA_964464515.1 uncultured Enterobacterales bacterium | reverse complement strand
GTCAACCCCCCCCCCCCCGCGGGATGGGCAGCCCCCCCACCGAGCCCCTTCCGCCCCTAACCCGCCGTCGCCTCAAGCCGGGAGGCTTGAGGCGTAAATGGGTTGAGTGGATGTCTCGACGAGGGATCGCGGCGGTCGGGTATCGGCGTCTCGACTCTGGGCTCTCGAGCATCAGGGCTCGAACATCGAGCATCGAAACTCGTGTCGTGAATCGTGGTTCGCGAACCCGCGAAATCGCGAACCCGCGAGACCGCGAACCGCGAGTCCGGGTGTGCACGAGCCGTATCGGTACAGCCACGCTCCAGGCGGTTGGAACGAGGGAATACCTCATGGTTTCTTCACCCCCACGCCCTGTCCCCACGTGTCCCCCGAGATCCCCTCCCGCCAGTAGTGGTAGTAGACCAGCCAGCCGACGCCGTCGGGGGCCTGTGCCAGCGAGACCGCCTCGACCTTGCGGGGACCGACCCGCATCCCCTCTGACGACCAGCTCTCGCCGTCGTCGCCCGAGATCCACGACTCCAGGGCGCCGCCCGGCCGCTTGGAGTTGTAGAACATCCGCAGGCGTCCGTCCGGCAGCCGCAGGAATTCAGGCGCGAAGCCCCAGGGCTCGCCGCGCCGATTGAACGTGAAGCTGACGCCGCCGTCTTCGCTCTGGGACCAGTCGATCCCGGTGGAGGCCATCCGGCAGCGGGCTCCCACGCAGAAGACGCTGGGATCAGCGTTGGGCCCCTGCGCGGCCCTACCGATCTGTCGCCAGCGGATCAGATCGTCGGACTCTGCATACCAGACGTCGTGCGGAGCGCCGTCGGCCCATGTGTCCGGTCCCAGCAGGTCGGGGACGGGGACGCCCACGTAGTACATGCGGTAGCGGCCGTCGGGCAGGGCGATCACGTCCGGGTCGACCACCATCCCCCGCACGATGCCCTGCACCGCGAAGTCCTCCTCGACGGTGAAGGTAAGCCCGTCGTCCGAGGTCGCCAGCCGCAGCGCTCCGAACCCCGACAGGCCGTGGGTGCGGAACCAATCCGAGCCGCTCTCGGCGACGCGACGGGCGTGCGCCAGGTCGCCGTCGCCGTAGAACAGGTAGTACCGCCCGTCGGGCCCCCGGTGGACCTCGGGCACCGCGGCCGACGTGAAGATCTTCACGGCCTGGTCCAGCGCGAAGGTCGCTCCGTCGGCGGACGGCGCGACGAACAGGTCCTCGAACCACGGGCCCTCTCCGGGCGCGCGATCATCGAGGATCTCCAGGTACAGCGCCCGCTGACAGGCGTCCGCGCGCCCATCGATCACCGCCTCCAGCGCCGGCGCGGGGTCCTGAAGCCCGGTCGGACAGCCCTGCGCCGGGGAGTCGAGCGCTGGGGAGGGGGCAGACTCGCAGGCCAGCAGGAGCAGCGCGGAGAGCAGCGCGGAGCTCATCGCCGCCGACCCTGCTTGTGCGTAGACCACGCGGCGGTCTGACGATCCTCGAGCACCGGCGCTCCGTGGACCTGCGTGAGCAGCGACCAGCTCCGCATCCACTCCACATCGGACAGCGCTGCCTTGTGGACGATCACCCACGACAGCCCGCGCTCGGCCAGCGCGCTGGCGCCGGTCGCCTCCTCCACGAAGATGTCTCCGCGATGCAGCACGTCGCGGTTGGTCGCGCGCTTGCGGGGGTCCTCCAGGGCGTTGAGCAGACGCGCCACCAGCGGATCTGCGCGCAGCTCCTCGGGCAGGAACACGTTGACCCCGTAGGGGATGGGGCGGCCGTGGTGGAGCTGCCACAGCGTATAGCGACGGTTCCAGGTGGTGGCGTCGGGGGGCCAGTCCAACACGGCGCCGGCCGACCCTGCACTGTCCGACCCTGCACTGGCCTCGTTCAGCCGCTCGTAGACCGCGGGGGCCTCCAGGGAGGTGGTGGCGAGCGGCCACTTCGCGGGGGAGATCCACAAGCTCTCCGCGACGATGATCGCGGCGGCGAGCCCGCGGGCCCAGCGCGGCAGACACGCCGCCCCTCCCGCCGCGAGGATCGCCAGGAGAGGGATCGCGAACGCCGCCATACGGTAGGGCTGGTGGATCATCCGAAACGGAGATCCGGGAAAGTAGAGCAGCGCCAGCGGCAGCAGCACGGGCGAGCCCCCCACCGTGATGATGCGCTTTCCCGCGCATAGTCGCGGGCCCACAGCCAGCAGCCCGTACAGCGCCAACGGCATGGCCAGCGGCCGGAACGCGACCCGCAGCGCGCCCACCACGGCCAGCGCCAGCACCCCCCAGCCCAGGTAGTTGACGTGGATCACGCCCGGGTTGCCCCGCGCGGGCGTGTCGGGGAAGTAGTACGCGCCGCCCCTCACCCAGGTCAGCAGATCGGTGACCGGCAGCTCCGCGAGCTGCCAGCCCGGCGCTGAGCTCGACGCCACCGCCGCCGCGCCGTCCAGCGCCAGGAGCGAGACGGCGATCTGCGGCGCGGCCCCAAGGGCCCCCAGGGCGACGATCCGGAGCGCGGGACTCAGCCGCTCCCGCCAGCCCGCGCCGGGCACCATGCAGGCGGCCAGGAGGCTCCCGAACGCGAGGTAGTACAGCGCCTGATAGCCGCAGCCCGCCAACAGCAGCGCGGCGCCCCAGACGCGGGTGCGTGTCCCCGCGGGGTGCCTGCCCAGCGCGCCCACGAGCGCCAGCGTGTACAAGGCGGGCAGGGCCAGCCCCAGGTACTCGGACAGGCCGGAGTGCAGGAGCCCCAGCACGTAGGGGCTCGCGCCCACCGCTGCCGCGGCCACGAGCCCGGCGCTGCGGCTCGCCGTCACGCGCAGGCCCAGCGCGTATCCTGCGACGAGCGACGCCAGCACCTGCAGCAGGAGCAGCGCGTTCCAGGCGACGATCGGCCCCAGCCCGTGCAGCGGCAGCACCAGCAGCGCGCCGAGCGGATCGACGTACCACAGGCGCAGCGCCTCGGGGAAGTGGCTCAGGTTCGTGATCAGCGGCAGCCGCCCGGCGAGCACCTCGTGGCCGAACCACCACGTCCCCCACAGGTGATCGGGCATGTCTCCGATCGGGTGACCCACCGCCTGCGCGGTGAACACGCGCGGGAGCGGCCAGGTGACGAGCGCCGCCGCCGCCATCAGCAGACCGAGCGCTGGCGCGTGTCTTTTCACGGTCGTCACCAGGGTCGCGGGGGGCGCAGGGGTCACTGGGGTCACTGGGGGTCCGCCTCATCAGCGCGGCGGCGCTCCAGTCTCCGGCGGAGCATTGGGGAGTAGGCCCGCTCCCGCGCCTGCTGGCGCTCCTCCGCTGTCTCGGCGGTCGTCGCGGGTGTTCCGCTGCGGGGCAGGGGTCGCCAGCCCAGCGAGCTGATGGGAGCGCGCACCGGCGCCAGCCCGCTGGCCTCGGTGCGGTACTCCTCAGGCGGGGTCCAGCCGGGCAGCGCGATCTCGGTGGCGCCGGTCCACTGCGCGAGATCCCAGATCCGCACTCCTCCGTCGTCGATCAGGGGCGCGCCGAACAGCGCCTGCAGGCTCGCGACGTGGTGCTCGTGAAGGCTCGCCAGCTCCCCGGGGAAGAACTCCCGGTTCAGACTGATGTAGCGCAGATCCTCAGCGCGGAGCGCATCGACGTCGGCCGCCGTGAGCGACCAGGTAGAAGGGCCTGCGCCCTGCTCCACCGCCAGCAGACCGCTGAGCAGCCGGCTGCGTGACAGCCAGTCGTCCCACTCGTCTGGCCGCACCCGCTCGACCCACATCGCGTGGCCGTTCACGAGCGTGCGGCGGTGGACCCATTGGTAGCTCAGGGACTGCTGGCTGCGGGTGATGTCCCCCCACAGCGGCAGCTCCAGGAGGGCCCCCGCGGGCAGGGCGGCGACGTCTTCATAGACCGGCGGGGGCTCCCACCACGACGCGGTTACGGTCAGGTTGCCGGCGCGGGCTGAGAGTTCCATGCTGGTGAGGGCGACCAGTCCCAGGGCCGCCGCGGGGGTCCACCTGCCCAGGCCGGCGATCAGCGACTGCGCGCCGAGCGCCGCGAGCGGCACCAGGGCCAGCGTGAGCGGCGCGATGTGGCGGTAGGGCCACCAGAAGCGACGCAGCGGGGGCAGCAGGCCGTACACCGCCAGGAAGGGGCCGGGCAGTCCGGTGTCTTCGCCGCTGGGCAGCAGCAGATGGGGGCCCAGGGCCAGCGCGGCGAACAGCACCGCGGCCACCGCGAAGCCCGCGAATCGACGCCCACTCGCGCGCAGCCCGAGGAGCGCCAGGACTACCAGGATCAGCGGCAGCGCGATGGTCTTCAGCGGGCCGTCGCCGGCGAACACGGGGAACGTCACCGGCAGACCGCTGGCGATGGCGAGGACGTGCGGGAAGGTGGGATCGTCGGTGCCGGGGATGCCCGCCCAGTGACGGGAGAACAGCCACAGCGGCGGTAGCACCGTGAGCAGCGCCGTCGGGACGAAGCCCACCAGCGCCTGCCAGCGTGGGCGGAAGAGCAGCAGGATCCCACCCAGCCACGCGGCCCACAGGCCGTAGTACCAGTAGGTGAACGCGGTGGCGCCGTACAGCAGCCCCGCGACGACACCCCGGACGATGGTGGGACGCTTCAGCAATCGCACCCAGGCGGCGCCGAAGAAGGCGAACCAGTACAGCGGCGCCTGCGCCAGCCGGGCGCACCCCAGCTCGAACGTCACGTAGGGACACAGGACCAGGAAGCTCCCGCCGACCAGAGCCGCCGCGGGGCTCGCCCCCACCGCGCGACAGAGCGCCCAGCCCCCCAGACCGTTCATCGTGATCATCGCAAGGACCCACACCGTCACCGAGCCCGGCCAGGGCAGGACCGCCGCCAGCAGCGAGAACGGGATGGCGTCCGAGCCGTTGCCGGCCAGCCAGGGGGCGTCGCCCACGGGGTGGTAGTAGCGGTCGTTGTGCAGGATCGAGCCGCCGGACAGGAGGGTCTCGGAGAGCCACCGGTACAGCCAGTGGTTCGAGACCATGTCCGGGTGCATCCAGTCGCCGACGACCCCGTGGTCAAGGTCGGTCCACGCGGGGTAGATCTGCAGAAAGGCCAGCGCCAGATACAACGCCAACGCACCGGCCAACGCCATCAACGCGTCCCGGCCCGTGGAGCTCGCGGGGGAGCGATGATGCGGTTGAGCCACGCCGCGGGATTATCCCGGCCCCCCGATCCGGGCGACCTCGACGTACGCCGCCGACACCGGTGTTGGGCGCCCGAGAACCCGGCACGATACCGATGAGCAGATGACACCCTGCCTGTCACTGTTCATCGCTGCCTGCACGCCGACAGACGCGACCAGCGACTCGGTGATCAGCGCCCCTTTGACCGACACCTCGTCGACAAGCACCGCGGCAACCAGCACCGCGGCGACCTCCTCTCCTGGGACGGCGCACTCAGCGACCACCTCGACCACCAGCTCCTCGGCGACCTGCGACCTGGCCGCCCTGGACGGCGTCGATGCGCTGGATGCGATCTTCGCAGCCGACGCCGACGACTGCCAGATCGCCTGGTTCGTGGAGTTCCTCGAGAGCAAGCGGGCCGATCCTGAAGACACCGGTCCGTGGATACAGGACATCCGGATCGCGTGGTCGTCGGATGCGCTGTCGTTCTCCCCGATCGACGCAGCCCCGGCGATCGAGGGCGGCGGGGTCCCCGAGGTGTACACAGACGACGCGGGCACGACCTGGCTGTACTACATCGAGGGGGACATCGACGCCGCGATCGAGCGGGCCGAGGCCGGATCGGACTGGTTCGCGACCCACGGGATCGGCGGCTACGGCGCGCTCGCACTCGCCAGCTCGACAGACGGCGTGACGTTCTCACCGGTCGAGGAGTTCGGCGTCGCAGGGTTGACCCCGGGCATGGTGGTGGACCCGGATGTGATCGCCATGCCCGACGGCACCTGGCGCATGTACTACGTCGTCATCCCGACCTACGACATCCTCGATCCGGGGATCTGGGACCCGCGCACGCCGCACCGCACCTTCTTCGCGACCTCCACCGATCTGGTGCATTGGGAGGAGGAGCAGCAGGTCGTGCATGGGCCGTACGCGGACCCCACGGTCCACTGCTACGGAGACGGCCGCTGCCTGATGCTCTCGTTCGGGCTGGATCATTGCCAGTCGGCAGACGGCGGCGAGAGCTTCGTCTACCTCGGGCCGTGGGAAGCGATCCCCGGCTTCGCCCCGGAGCTGTTCGAGCTCGAAGACGGCACGCTCCGGGCCTTCTACAACTCGATGGACAAGGGGGCTCCGCTGCGCTCGCACGTCTCGACAGATGGCGGCGCCACCTGGGAGCAGGAAGACGGCGATCGACTCGACACCTACGGCGAAGCAGCCACGGTGACCCCGGCGCCGGGCGGCGGCTGGTACCTGTATACCCACGACTTCAAGGAGGGCACCGAGCCCGATTTCGCTGACTGGTGAGCGGCCGGCTTCGGTCAACTGATCGGTGCCGCACCAGGCTCCCCCTCGAACCAACTGAAGAACTCCTGCAGGTGCCGGCGCCGCGCGGGAGGAAGCCAGTCGAAATTGACTCCACGGTCCGTCATCTCCCAGAACTGCGCGTCTTCGATGGTCGAGAGCTCACGCAAAATCGACCGCAGACGGGTCGGCGTCTCGTCTTGGAGATCATGGAAGACCCGCCGAGCGAGCTCAGGCTTACCAATCTCCAGGTAGTAGGTGGCCAGCTTCACCTGCGCCTTGCGCACACCGCGAAGCGAACTCTCCGGGTGATCGGCGTCAGGCGCATGATCGAGATCGAGGAACACCGTGAGCAGGTCGTCGTGAAAGGAGAGGTCCAGCTCGTCGGCCCGCTCCAGGATCCCGGCCAGATCGTAGGCGGCGACCTCCAGGACAAAGGGCAGCTGTCTGCGACACGCCTGCAGCCCGTAGTACTTGAAGCGATTCGCGATATCGAGAACGATCGCGCGTGTCTCTTCACCAAGGATGGTCTCGCACAGATCGCGGTATTCGTTGAAGACGTTGTAAGCGGTACGGAGATCCCGATGATTGATGCAGGCGCGCAGGTATGTGTTGAGGTAGCGCAGACAGAGCTCCAGGCTCGGTGTATCTCCTCTGGCGTGTGCAATCTCGGCTACCTGCCGAGTGTGGATCGCGATCATGTGGCCGACGTCGACCTGTTTGTTGAGAGTGGTCAAGAAGACCGCCTCGTATTGCCGAAACACCTTGAGTTCGACCCAGGTGCGACTGCGAGAGACCATGGTCAATACGCTCGGGTGCAGGGCAGCAAAGTCGGGATCCGACGCCACGGCGACATGGGGCTCAAACCACGCATCGGGCAGCCGTGGCTTGATCTCCACCGAGGCCGCGGCGACGTCCATCAGGGACTGGAGCGCGTCCAACGCGATAGCCTTGTCGTGCTTTTGGGCTGCTCCAGAATAACAAGTTTCCACACTATCCAGCCTCCGCCGATCGCGG
>CAYXGP010000052.1:13719-41541 GCA_964464515.1 uncultured Enterobacterales bacterium | reverse complement strand
GCGGTGGTGCCGTCGGTGTTGTACAGCGTCACGGTGTCATTGGTCGCGTGGAGCCCGTCGCCGATGGTCTGGTCTTCGGTGGTGACCGCCACGATGTCGGTGGGCAGGTAGTAGTCCCACTCGAAGTTTGGATCGAGGATCAGCCCGTGGTCGCCGGGGCCGAGCAGGGTCGAGCCGCCGCCATACGCCACCAGCGTATCGGATGAGCCCGAGTCGGCGATCGTCAGGCCCGCCAGATCGATCTCGGTCTCGGTGGGGTTGTAGATCTCCACATACTCGCCGGTGCGCTCGGTGTAGGCGTTGCTCATCACCTCGGTGATGATCAGCTCGGCGGGATCTCCACTGTCGGGGAAGCAGTGGGCTGCCCCGGGGGAGCTCCCGCTGTCGCAGGCGCTCGCGCGCCAGTTGCCGGAGGCGTCGCCGTTGTCGAGCGAGATCATCTCCAGCGAGACGCCGTCGCCCGGGTCCTTGGCGTGGCTGAACGTGGAGATCACCGTGGTGGCGTCGCTCTCGTACAGCGTCACGCCATCGGAGGTGGTGAGCCCGTTGCCGAGGTTGGTGTCGGTCGTCGTGACGACCGTGACGTCTGATTCGATCGTGTAGTTGGATGCGTAGTCGCTGTCGACGACCACCGCGTACTCTCCGGGCGCCAGCAGCGTCGCGCCGCCGTCGAAGGCGGTGAGCGTGTCGACATCATCTCCGTCGGTGAGCACGAGGTCGGCCAGATCGGCCTGCCTCAGGCCGGCGTTGTAGATCTCTACGAACTCGCCCGTGCTCTCGGTGGAGGGGTTCGCCATCACCTCGGTGATCTGGAGCTCCAGCGCGGAGGCCGCGTACTCGTCGAAGCCCATGTCGTAGCCGTCGCCCTGGGGACGCGCCTCGCCGTCGGCGTCGGTCGCCACGGTGTAGACGTCGCTGCCGGAGTCGACCGCCCCGGAGGTCTCGGTGAGCGTGAAGTCGGCCTCGGAGGCGTTGGTGAACTGCGGGTCTTCCGAGACATCCGTCGAGGCCGCTGATGCGTCACTGACATAGTCCGAGATGTTGCCCCAGATCAGGTTGTGCGACCACGTGCTGGAGCAGCTCAGGCAGTTCAGACCGTAGTAGTTGCTGACCAGGATGTTGTTGGCGATGATCTCTGTGCCGCCGGTGCCCATCGAGATCGCCCCGGTGAGGTAGGCGGTGGTGCCGCTGAAGCCGTTGGAGATGAGCGTGTTGTGGACGATCGAGGCCGAGGTGCCGTCGTTCGTGGCGATGCCGCCGGCGCCCGAGGAGTACACCAACGCATTGGAGACCTGCAGGCCCGTGGTGGCTTCGCCGTAGACCCCGTACCAGTTGTAGGCCAGCGTCGCGTCGTCGATCACCACGTCGCCAGCGGTGTCTGCGAAGATGGCGGTCTCGAAGTAGAACGCGCCGACGTCGGAGATCGTCGCGTTGCCGCCGTCGATGAGGATGCCGTCGTCGGAGTAGGCCGTGCCGGTGGCCAGCCAGGTATAGTCGACCAGGGTCATGCCCGACAGGGTGGCGTCGCTCAGCCCGCTGAAGGTGACGGTGCCGACCAGGTACGTCTCGTTCTGGCCCGCGCCGTCAACGATCACCCCCTCCTTCATCAGGAGGTCTTCGACGTACGTGCCGCTGGGGACCGTCACCGTGTCGCCCGCGGTCGCCGCGTCGATGGCCGTCTGGATCGAGGTGAACAGCGCGGCGCCGTGCATGGAGTCGGGATCATCCCACTCGCCGTCCGCGGCGAGCTGCACCTGCAGGGTGCTCGGCGCAGGGTGATCGACCAGTTCGGCCATCTCGGCGGTACAGCCGATCGAGAGGAGGAGCACCAGGGAGGAGCTGCGGGGCATTGGTTTCACCGCTGAGTGGGGGGAGAATCGGTATTCGGGAGGAAGGCGGACGAGGATACCGCAATTCCGATTGCTTCGCGCGGTAAGGTTTCGAGCATGATCGCTCTCCTCTTCGCAGCTGGCTGTCACTTCGGCGCGGTCGACTGCAGCGCCGCGGACATCTCCCTGGGACACCCTGTCGCGCCGCGTCCCTGGCTAACGGAAGCGGCCGATTCTGTGACGGGCTGGTCCATTTCCCCCGCGGAGCGGGCGGTCTGACACAGGACGTTGATCCGCGGCAATGTTCAGATCAGCGGCGTTCAGATCAGCGGCGTTCAGATCAGCGGCGTTCAAATCAGCGGGCGTGACACTCGGTGCATGTCCGAAGCAGCGCGCCGTAGGCCGCCCCCCGCTCGGCGGCCGGGGCCGTCATCAGCCTGGTTGTGGCCTTCACGAACGCCGCGTTGCCCCCCGGCGGCTGCCCCGCAGGTGTCGCGAGCGCCGCCGCGGCGACCTGGAACCCGTCGTCCGTCCCCACCAGGAGTCCCCACCAGACCGACTCCATCGCGCCGCCATGGTCCTCCTGCAGCGCGGGTCGGATCAGACTCGGGTCGATACCTGCTGCGGAGTGACAGCGCCCGCAGGTCGTGACGATCGCGCCGACGCCGGCCGCAGCAGCGGGGAGGCCGTCGGCGACGGAGAGCTGCGCGGCGGTGGCCTGGAGCTCCACCTCCAGCGGACGCAGCGTGTCGGGGAGCTCCGGCAGCGGCAGCCGCTCTCCCATCGCCGCCCCCGCCGCAGCAGCGCCGACGGGATCGCCACGGATGACGGCGTCGCGCGCGACGATGGCCTGCTCGTCGTGGTCGGACATCTCCTCCAGCACCGCGCTGAGCTGCTCGTCCGTCGACTCCCGGATCCAGCAGGCGGCGAGGAGGAGCGCCGCTGTGCCTGCGGCCATTCGCTGTCGGTGTCGCATGGATCTACCTCCAGTGGTCTGTCGCCTCCATCCCCTGCGAGATCCGCGCCGGACCCGAGTCGTCCCGGATGCGCCGCGCTATGGTCCCTGCCATGCCCCGCCTCACTCCGGCCTGGATCGCCGCCCGCGAGCGACTTCACGCGCGACTCGACGCCATCCAACCCATCCGGGACGCCTCCCAGTTCGCCTACATCCGCGGGCCGGAGGAGCGCTTCTCCGAGCAGGCCGTCGCGCGGATGTGGCGGGAGGCCAACACCGACGGCGTGCCGGGTGCGCTGCCCGCCCGCAGCCATGTGTATGTACATGTTCCTTTCTGCAAGTCCATCTGCACATTCTGCAACTACGAGCGCTTGCGGGCCTCGTCACCTGGGCTGCTCGCCGACTGGGAGGCGCGGCTGCTGCGCTCGCTGCGGACCATCGCGCCGTCGGTGCAGGGGCTGACGTTCTACAGCCTGTACCTGGGCGGGGGGACGCCGTCGGTGCTGCCCGCGCCCATGCTGGATCGGGTGCTCACCGCGCTGGGGCGGGAGCTGAACTTCGACCCGCGGGCCGGCCGGCACATCGAGCTGGACCCCGCGGTGGTGAGCCGGGCGCGCCTGGAGGTGCTGGCGCGCCACGGATTCCGCCAGGTGTCGTTCGGGATCCAGTCGCTCGATCCGGCCATCAACCGGGCCCATAATCGTGGCGCCCAGGGTCCCGACACCGTGACCGGGTGCTTCGACCAGCTCGCCGAGCTCAAGATCGATCAGGTGAGCTGTGACTTCCTGCTGGGACTCGCCGGGACGACCCCGGCGCAGATGATCTCCGAGATCACCGCGGTGCTGGCGGCGCGCTCGGCCCTCTCGATCGACATCTTCACGGTCGTGCCGACGCAGGGGTACGTGCGAGCGCACTTCGGCGACGATGACGCGGCGTTCTGGGCGCACCTGGCGCGCTTCGAGGCCGAGGTGCTTCCCCGCCTGGCGGATCTCGGGCGGTCCCACGGCTACGCGCTCTCCGAAGCCACCGGGCACTGCTTCAAGCTGAAGCGGGTGCGTCGTCGGGGCGATCCCCCCGAGCTGCGCGGACACAGCTACACCCAGCTCACCTCCGAGCAGCAGCGGCCGCTGCACCTGCTGGGCCTGGGGCTCTCTGCGCGCTCGCAGATCTTCGGCCGCGCGGCGTTCAGGTACCAGGACCCCCTGCCCGACGACCCCGACAGGCGCGCCTGGTACCAGGGGCAGCGGATGAACCCGGAGCGGCAGATTCGCACCTACCTCATCCACCAGCTCCGCGATCGCGGAACGGTCGATCGCGCGCGGTTCGTGGCGATCTTCGGCCTCGACGTCACGGCGTCCATCCCCGAGGCCCTCGCCGCCTGGGACGCCGCCGGGTTGGTCACGGTCACGCCGGAGCGGATCACCCTCGCCGCGCAGTCGATGCCCGATCGGGCCCGCGCGCTGATGTGGCTGGTGCCGATCCGCGATCTGGAGTGGGAGGTCGGGCGGGTGCTCTGCCTCGATCTGTCTGCGGACGGGCAGGCCCGACTGCTCGCCGGGTTGCCCGCGGGGACCGCGCTGGCCGGTCGATGGATCGCGCAGGGGATGGAGGCCGGCTCGCTGGTGCTCCAGGCCGGCGGGCACCGCGTCCGGATGCGGCTGGCCCCCCCGCTGGAGAACGGCGATCCGCTGCGTGTGGTGGTGGAGGATGTGCCGCCGGCCGACGCCGGGCTGCGCCGTGAGCTCGCGACGGCCGCTCGGCGGCTGCGGGGCCTGCTGCGGCGGTGGCACGGTGTGCCGCGGGGTGGCCGGGACGCATAGGAGGTGTGGGAGATAGGCTCCTCGCGGAGGACTCATGCCCGACGGCCCACCATCCGGACTCCGACAGGCCCTGCGCCACGAGACCGACAAGCAGGCCTGGGTGGACTGGGTGTTCTCGCGCGTCGCGGCCCGGTACGACCTGGGCAACGCCATCATGTCGCTGGGCTGGCACGCCCGCTGGAAGCGCCGGGCGCTGGGCTACGTCGATCTGCAGCCGCACCATCGCGTGCTGGACCTGGCATGCGGCACCGGAGACACCACCTGGCTGCTCGCGGCGCGGGTGCCCGACGGAGAGGTGATCGGCACCGACATCAACCCCGATATGATGGCGCGAGCCGAGCCGAAGCGACCGCCGGGCCTCACCAACGCCCGGTTCGTGCAGGCCGATGCCGGCGCGCTGCCGTTTGAGGATGGCTCGTTCGATCGGGTGACCTGCACCTACGCCGGGCGGGGGTTCCCTGATTTTTCAGCGGTGGTACGCGAGTCCTATCGGGTACTCAAGCCGGGGGGGCGTTTCGTCAACCTGGACTTCGCGCGGCCTCCGTGGGGCGCGTGGGACAGCCTGTATCGGGGGTACATGACGGCGTCGGGGGCGGTGCTGGGCACGATTCTGCACGGGCATCCCTTGACCTATATGTACATCCCGGCGTCGATGAGAGCGTACCCGGGTCAGCGTTGGCTGGACGGGCTGCTGCGAGAGGCCGGGTTCGAGACTGCGGTCGTCGAGACGCTGGCCTGCTTGATGGCGTTCAACATAGCCGACAAGCCGGCGGGTCGCTCGCACGGTGTTCACTCGCACCGGGCTCACTCGCACACTGCGTAGTCGGTGCAGACGGTCCACCCGGTCAAGTCCGCCACACCCAGATCCTCGTCACACGTGGTGTTCTCAGTCAGGCAGTCGAAGTAGTCGGAGACGTCGCAGGTGATCTCTTCGTACGCGTCGCAGCTCACGAGTGTGGAGTAGTCTGTGTCTCCGCATGACATCGACGCCAGCCACTCTTCGCATGCGGCGACGTTCTGCGCACCGGTGGACATCGGGGCGTTCATTCCGCCCTCGCCCCCGTCGTCGTCGCAATCTGGCTCGCAGCCGACGAGCAGACTCAGCGGGAGGGTGAACATCGGAAAGATGAGGCGAGTCATGGTGGACCTCCATGCGGTTCCCTGGTTGGTCTACCCGTGCTGAGTGACGGCCGCCAGTATTGGCCTGCTCAGACCTCAAATACTACCGATGCGATCGAGCTCCCGCCGCACCCGCTCCTGCTCCCGCTTGAGCTCCAGCAGCGCTTTATCGGCCTCCAGATTCTGGCGGGCGATCTGGAGTCGCATCTCCTGCTCGCTCTGGTTCGCCTCGATCGCAGCCTCCGACGTGATCGCGGTGATCTTTGCGAGCGCCTGAGCGTCCAGGATGTTGGTTGGATCGAGCTGGTCCTTTGGGGTCTGCTCGATGTGATCGATCGCGGCGTCGTCGAGTCGGTATCCGCACAGGTCGCAGCCGATGACGTTCAGGACCTGGTCGCGGAATCGGTCGCGCTCAGAGAGCAGATCCTCGAAAGAGAGCTGGCGCCCGACCGTCTTGATGGCCTCGGTGAACTTCGCCGCGAAGAGCTGTGCCAGGGTGCCCGGGTGTGTGGCCTGCGGGCAGCCGACTGATCGGGCGACCGCCAGCACGTCCTCGGGGGTTGGGTTCACCCGGACGCTGAAGGTCATCGCCACATCGGCTCGGATGTGGTCTCGACAGATGAGCCCCGTGCCCCCGAGCAGCTCGACAGGGATCGTGTGGACCCTGAGATCCATGAGCTCAGCTCGATGCAGAATCGGCACCACCGGCGTCCGCTGGAAGAGGACCCGCGCTCCGTTGATCACCAGCGCCTGGTCTGGTGTGACGCGTCCGCGATGAAACGCTAGCGCCAGGCCACCCATGAGGAGGAGGACGAGCCCCACCACCCCCGCGGCTATCAAGATCGTTGTGGTCACAGTGATGCCTCCCCGACGGGCCTACGTCCACCCGCGCAAGAAATGCGCCCACTTCAGCGGACTCTCCCTCCCAACTCGCAGCTCGAACAGCGCGCCGTCTACCCGGAACGTCAGCGTGTTGCGGATCTCCACCGAGATGGCCTTCAGCTCGGACAGCTCAAAGGTCTGCTCCCCCACTGCGAGCCCCTCGCGCCCGATCTGGGTGTGCCCCTCGGCGATCGACACGGCGGGCCGGCCGCGCTCGAGTCGGAGCAGTCGAGCCGCTGGTGTGCTGAGGGCGATCCCGTGGTCGCGGAGCCGCTTCGAGCAGACCACCGGCGGGCCACCGAAGTGCGCGGTGATTCGGTCGAACGCTTCGTCGACGCGCAGTGTCTCGCGCCCGTTCATGCGGTTGCTGGTGTCGAGGGTCCAGGTCTCCTCGCAGCCTGAGCAGGCCACGCGGTGACCATTGGTGGGATCCACCTCCAGACTCTCCAGTTGGTGACAGCTCGGACACGCCCACAGGTACTGCGGCAGACCGTGGGCCATGCGAAAGCCGAAGGAGTGGCGCGGCGCGGAGACCGTGTGATCGATGTCGATGGCGGCGGCGATGTCCGCCGTGAGCTGCTCAGGCGACCGCTCGGTGTCCAGCTCCAGGAGCTCGTGCTGGACCCGCACCGGCAACCAGCGGGGGTAGCGAGCCCAGCGCGGCTGAAACAGGTGTCCGTTGAGGATGCGCGCCACCACCACCTGGGCGTCGAGGCGCTTGACCAGCCGACCGATGCCCGGCGCCAGATTCTGGGGACGCCCGTCCCACGTGCGGGTGCCCTCAGGGAACAGCATGATCACGTCTCCGGCGTCGTAGCGCTCGGACAGGAACCGCATGCTGTCGCGATCCTTGACGTATTTTGCCTTGGGAAAACACCCGCACAGGGGCAGGACCCAGCGCAGGATCGGCACGCGGAGGACTGCGCTGCTGGTCATGAAGGTGGCGCGTCGGCCGATCCAGAACGCCGCCCAGACCGGGTCCATCAACGAGGTGTGGTTCGCCACCAGCAGGAAGGGGCGGTCTCGTGGGAGCCTCGTAAACCCCATCTTCCAGCGGAAGGCCAGCGTCCAGGGCACGCTGCACATCGACCATGCGAACCAGTAGAAGGCGATCTGTGCGCGGCTACCGATGCGGGTGTCGATCATCTGACCCCATAGCACTGAAACACGTTCTAGTGGCTCTCGGTGGAGATAATGCACGTGTGCATCCTCTCCACCGGCTGCGCTGTGCGCAGCGGGAGCCCACAGCGCTCCCTGGTCAACCAGCCTCCTTGTGGGGGCTCTGCCCCCAAAGACCCCTGATGGTGGCCTCCCCTGGCCCGCACTTCGATCGGGCGCTACTGGTGCTTGGCGGAATCTCCATGGCAACTCCGCCGGAAGCCAATAGTTGCAGTGGCTCTGAATACGGCTAAATCGGGTCTGGGTCGGTCGTCTCCGCGTGTCCACGATCCCGCGGTCTCTCGGTTTCGCGGTCTCTCGGTTTCGCGATCCACGACCCGCGGCCCGCGATGACGGCGATGTGTTCAGCGCTGAAGGGAACTCGGGGCGGTGAGTCCGCTCCAGGACCACCTGCGCTCAATCGTGGGTCGTGGTCCGCGGAGTCGGGGTACCGCGGGTCGTGGGACCGTGCTCTCGTGAGATCGCGGCTTCGTGGTTCCGCGAGATCGCGGGGCCGCTCCTCGTGGACTCGTGGTGCCGAGTTCGCCGGTGTTCAGCCATATTCAGAGCCACTGAATAGTTGAAATCGATGACCTGAATCGACCAGTGTTCTGTACATGAAGACGACGTCTGCACCGCTGCACCGCTGATGTCGTGTCTCGCTGGGCTGGTCCTCCTGGCGCTGGCGCTGTGGTGCGTCGTTCGTCTCGAGCCGCACCAGAAGGACGCCGAGCGGCAGCTCGCCTGGAGCGCAGATCTCCGCGCCGTGCCGCTCCGATCGCTCGAAGATCTGGTCGAGATCGGTGCGGGTTCGCGGGTGCGTGTCGAGGGGGAGGCGTGCGCGGAGCCGCCGCATCACGGTCCGATCACCGGAGCACCCTGCGCCCTCGCGCGAGCGGTGATCACCGTGGACTTCGGGAGCTCCGACCGGGAGATCACCCGGCGCACCGGCTCTCATCTGGAGGTCCGTCAGGGCGAACACCGTATCCAGGTGCCGTTCTGGGGCGCGCAGAAGTTCTTCTCGCCCTCAGGTCGCGACGCCGGGTTCGAGCTCCCAGAGGTCTACTCAGCCGATCTGCGGTCGGCGGTCCCCGGGGAGCTGCCGATCGTCGGTTGGCGGGAGGTGCGCGTCGGCGTCGGTGAGCGGCTGACGGCGGTGGGGCCGCTGCGCTCGGTGGAGCGCGACGCTGTGACCGGCAGAATCGTGGCCGTCATGGGCAGCGCCGACTGCCGGATCGGCGCGCCCGGTCCGCTCCCCCCCGACGTGGACGCCGCCGGGTGGCGGAGCACGACGCGGGGGCTCGGGTGGTGGTTGCTCGCGTGGGCCCTCCTGCTATCGGGGGCCCGCCTGCTGTGGTCGGGGTGCGCTGCGCTGCTTCGATGAAGCTGCTTCGATGAGCGCTTCGGCGGGTCCCTACCGAGCGCCGCGCCGATGCCGGCTGCGTGAGCCGCGTCCCCCGGACGAGCCGCGTCCCCCGGACGAGCCGCGGCGCTGGTTCTGGGCGCGACGACCCACCTCGTGTCGGCGACTGGGGACGGCGTCGGCCGCATGCCACGCGTGGTCGGCGTCGACCGCGATCGAGACGCCGATCAGCCGCTCGATCCCGCGCAGGTAGTCGCCCTCGCTGTGATCGCAGAAGGCGATCGCGGTGCCCGCTCGCCCAGCGCGGCCCGTGCGGCCGATGCGATGGACGTAGCTCTCGGGCTCGTTGGGCAGATCGTAGTTGAAGACGTGGCTCACGCCGTCGACGTCGATCCCGCGGCTGGCGACGTCGGTGGCCACCAGGACCGGGAGGCGCCCGGTCCGGAACTCACCCAGGGTGCGCGTGCGCGCGGTCTGGGACTTGTTGCCGTGGATGGCTCCGGCGCGGATCCCGGCGCGATCGAGCTGGCGCACCAGGCGGTTCGCCCCGTGCTTGGTCCGGGTGAACACGATGGCCCGCTCGACGTCGCTGCCGCCGAGCAGCTCCGCCAGCAGGTGGCGCTTGTCGCAGCGCTCCAGGAACATCACCTTCTGGTCGATGCGCAGCTCCGTGCGCACCTCGGGAGCGATCTCCACCAGCACCGGGTCGTCGAGGAGGTGTTCGGCCAGCTCAACGATCGCCGTGGGCATCGTGGCGGAGAACAGCAGGTTCTGGCGCCGGTCCGGCAGCTCGCGGAGCACCCGGCGGACGTCGTGGATGAAGCCCATGTCGAGCATGCGATCGGCCTCGTCGAGCACGAAGCACTCGACGTCTCGCAGATCGACGTAGCCCTGACCGTGCAGGTCGAGGAGGCGGCCCGGGCAGGCCACGAGGATGTCGATACCGCGTCGGAGGGCCTGCACCTGCGGGCGTTGTCCGACGCCGCCGAAGATCACATGGTGTCGCAGTCCAAGTCCTGCGCCGTAGGTGTGGAAGCTGTCACCGATCTGAGCGGCGAGCTCCCGAGTGGGAGTGAGGATGAGCGCCCGGATCGGGCGGCGGCCGCGCTGTGGGTTGGCGCTGAGCTTCTGGAGCACCGGGAGCGCGAACGCTGCGGTCTTGCCGGTGCCGGTCTGGGCACAGCCCAGCACGTCCTCACCCGCTAGAAGCGGGGGGATGGCCTGGACCTGGATGGGCGTGGGGGTGTCGTAGCCGCAGGCGTTGACCGCCCGGACGAGGGGCTCGGCCAGGCCGAGCGAAGAGAATGTATACACAGGTTTTCCGTTCGTTTTGCGCTGAACGCCGACGGCGCTCATTCTGGGGGCCCTGGTGTTGATGGGCCGTGCAGCCACGCACCGTATGTCGCACTCGTGGGGCTGCTGCCGGCCATCATAAGGCCGCGAGGCCTCGTCGGCGAGCCCTCATTTTCCGGGAGGCCGGCGCCACCTCACCTGCGAGCGCGCTCGCTGGCGCACTCCACGCAGAAGATGGCGTCCGGCGCGGCCCGAAGCCGTCGATACCCGATGTCGTCTCCGCAGTCGGGGCAGGTCCCGTAGATCTCCGGGTCAGCAAACCGCTCCAATGCGATCGTGACCCGCTCCATTCGCACCGCGTGACGGGCCAGCGTGGCCTGCGCCATCTTCTGCTGCTGGAGGGCGTCGATCCGTGACACACGCCCCATCCGTGACTGATCGAGCTCGACAGTGCCGGCGAGGCCCGCCCCGTCGCGGAGCATCTCGGCGAGCTGCGCGCGCAGCGTCTGCAGGGCAGCGCCCAGCTCTTGTCTTTGCTGGGGGGTCAGCTCTTGTCTTTGCAGGGGGGGGATCGTCACGGCGGCCTCCGGCGAGGAGCCCGAGTCTATCCGAGATCTCCACGACCCCGTCTCATCGCATCGCCTTTGATGGGTTGGGTGGGCCTCAAGATGGGGGCGCCAATCTCCGGTATGGAACACTCAACCCGGCCTCTCCGCGGGGGAGATCCTCCACCCCCCCTCGATCGCGATAGAAGCCCGGCTGGGAGAGTGGATGCCGGCACAGCACAACCCCGGCCAGAAGTGGCTCACCTTCGTCCTTCCCCCGGTGCCCGGCGGCGCCGCGGCGGCGCGGACGGCTGGCGCGATCCCCTGGATCGACCGCCCCGACGGGCCGGGCCTGTGGCGCTCTGCCGACGAGATCCCGGAGGGCGCCCGCTTCGGAGATCGTGTGCTGCTGTCGGCGACGCCCGACACCTGGCCGGATCTTCTGCGCGCCTGCCGCGGCCGCGGGCTGCATCCGTGGCTGGCGGTAGAGACCCCGGATCAGGTGCGGGCGGCCTCAGGGCGCGGAGCGGGGCTGTGGCTGCGCGGCGGCGAGTGCGGTGGCGTCACTGCGGGCTTCGGCGCCCTCACGCTCATCCGGGCCCTCGGCGAAGGGCGGGACCCCTGGGTGGTCGAGGGGCTCGGCGCGCGGGGAATGGCGTCGTCGCTGGCCCTGGGGGCTGCGGGGGTCGTGATCACCGCGCAGGTCTGGGGCTGTCCCGGGCTGGGGCTCTCCGACGTCCATTCCCGCTGGATCGCCGCCGCGCGCAGCGGTCGTGACACCGCGCTGATCTCGCTGGACGACGGCCGACAGGTGCGGATGCTGGCCCGAACGCGGCGCGCCCGGCGCGTGCCCGAGAGGGAGTGGTGGCACGATCCGGACGGCCCCATCCCGGCGCCTCAGTGCATCGGCGACGCTGGACGCCATGGCGGCGACATCGAGGCAGTGATCGGCGCGGTCCAGGCCGCGGTGCGGCGCCACCTCGAGGCGATCCCCCATCACCCGCTGCGCGCAGGCTGCGACCCGCTGGGTTCGGGAGCGCCGATCGTGCAGGGGCCGATGGCGAACGTCGCCGAGCGCCCCCACCTGGCCAGGGCGGTGCGGGCTGCGGGGGGGATGCCGTTCGTGGCCCTGGGCGCCCTGGATGCGGCACAGGCCACCGAGGTCCTCGAGGGAATGACGGACGTGCCTGGACCGTGGGGCGTGGGCGTGATCGGCTTCGAGATGATGCCGTTCCGAGACGCGCACCTCGCGGCCGTCGCGGCGCTGGGGAGCGCCGGTCCGGGTGCGATCACGCTCGCGGGTGGGGGTGTTGAGCTGGCGCGGCGCCTCGCCGCGGAGGGCCGGGAGGTGTGGCTGCACACCCCGTCTGCTCCGCTGGCTGCCGGCGCTCTCCGCGCGGGGGTGGCTGCGGTGATCTTCGAGGGGCGCGAGGCCGGCGGCCACGTCGGCGCGCTGACCTCCGCGGGGCTGTGGGAGGACGGTCTCCTCGTGGTTGAGGCGCACCTGGCCGAGGCCGGGGAGGCGCCTCTGGTGGTCCTGGCGGGGGGCATCGGCGACGCCCGTTCGGCGGCCTTCGCGGCGGCGATGGCGGCGCAAGCCGCGACGCTTGGGGCTCGGGTGGTCCTCCAGGTGGGGACGGCGTTCTTCTTCACTCACGACATCCTGGAGGCCGGGCAGATCACCGCCGCGTACCAGCAGGCCGCGCTGGCCTGTCGGCGAACGGTGCTGGTGGGGGAGTCCGTGGGGCTGCCGCTGCGCTGCGCGCCGACCCCCGCGGCCACGGTCGGTCGCTCGGAGGAGCTGGGATGGGCGGCGCAGGGCCTGTCTCGCGCGGAGCGCCGCCTGAAGATGGAGACGTACAACCTCGGTCGCACGCGCGTCGCCGCGAAGGGCGTGGAGCGCGATCCCACCGGCGCCGAGCGCTACCGCGTCGTGCCCCCGGCCCGTCAACGCGACGAGGGGGCGTTCACGATGGGGGAGGGGGCGGCGGTCACCGGCCGCCTCCGCACGGTCGGCGAGCTGATGCGGGAGCTGACCGTTGGGGCCGCGGTGCTGCTGGAGCGGCGCGCGATGCCTCCGGATCGCAGCCCCTGGGGGCGCCCGGGCTCGGTGGTCGCCGCCCCCAGCGTTCCGCTCCCCGCAGCCGACGCGCGTCTGCGCACCATCGCGGCGCGACCCGGGGGCTCGACAGATCCTGCCCTGGAGCCCATCGCCATCGTCGGGATCGGCGCGGTGCTCCCCGGCGCCCCTGACGTGCCGACCTTCTGGCGGAATCTGGTGGAGGGACGCGACGCCGTGCGCGTGATCCCGCCCCACCGCTGGCGGGCCGAGCGCTACTGGGATCCCACGACCGCCGGGCGGGTCTCCAGCAAGTCGCCGACGCCGCTGGCCGCCTGGGTGGCGCCGGTCACCCTCGACTCGCGGCGCTTCCGCACGCCGCCGCGCGAGCTCGCGAGCATCGATCAGGCGCAGAAGATCGCCCTGCTGGCAGCCGCGGAGGCCGCCTCCGGCCTGGCGCGCCCGCTGGACGCTCGCGCGCGCCGAAGGGCCGGGGTGGTGCTGGGCAACTCCATGGGCGGTCGCCGGCAGAAGGACAGCACGCTGCGCGTGCGCTACCGCGAGGTCCTCGCGGCGCTCGCTGAGGACGGCGCCCTCGACCGCGAGGCGCAGATCGACGCCCACCTCGACCGCGAGCTGTTCCACCTCGACACAGGCAGCCTTGCGGGGCTGCTGTCGAACGTCATCGCGGGACGGGTGGCGAGCTGGCTGGACTGGCACGGCGGAAACTTCACCGTAGATGCGGCCTGCGCGGCGTCGCTGACGGCCGTGACGATCGCGGTGGATCAGCTCCGCAGCGGGCGCTGCGACGTGGTGCTCACGGGCGGGGTGGACACCAACCTGAGCCCTGAGTCGTACGTCGGCTTCGGCTGCGCGCAGGCGCTGTCACAGACCGGCTCCAGCCCGTTCTCGTCTCGGGCCGATGGCTTCGTGATGGGAGAGGGCGGCGCGGTGTTCGTCCTGGAGCGCCTGACCGACGCGCTGGTGCGCGGCGACCCGGTGTGGGCGGTCATCCGCGGGGTCGGTCAGTCGTCGGACGGCCAGTCGCGCAGCGTGACCGCGCCCAGCCCCGAGGGGCAGCGGCTGGCGATCGCTCGGGCCCACGCCGGCCTGGAATTCGGCCCGGAGGGCGTGGGGATGATCGAGGCCCACGGCACCGCGACGCGTCTCGGCGATCGCACAGAGGCCAAGGTGCTCGCGCAGCGGTACGCGGGTCAGCCCGGACCGGTGTGGCTGGGCTCCGTGAAGTCGAACATCGGCCACCTCAAGAGCGCCGCGGGAGCGGCGGGTCTGCTCAAGGCGACGCTGGCGGTGGCCACCGGGGTGGTCCCCCCCACGCTGCATGCCGGTCCGGTAGACGCCGCGCTGGGCCTGGATGACAGCCCCCTCCGCCTGCCGCGTCGTCCGGCGCGGTTCACCGCGGGCGCTCCCCGTCGCGCGGGGGTGAGCGCGTTCGGGTTCGGCGGCGCCAACGTGCACCTCGTGCTGGAGCAGGCGCCGTCGATGGCGCTGCCCCCGCGCCCGCTGCGCGAGCTGGAGGCCCTCGCTGACCCCCTCGTCCCGGCGCGCGTCCCGGAGATCTGGGCCGGCGAGGCCGCGCCGCTGGTGCTCTGCTTCGGGGCGGAGACGCGCGGAGCGCTGGCCGGCGACGTCGCGGCGGATCGCACGCGGGAGTCGAGCGACGTGGCGGCCTCTGCGCATCGGCTCGTGGTGGTGACCACCTCGGAGCGCCGCGCGCGTGATCGAGACCGCGGCGCGCGCTGGCTCGCCGAGGCGGGCGCGCGGCCCCCGCGGATCTTTCACGGCAGCGGACCCGCGATGGACGCCGTAGCGCTCTGTCCGGGGCAGGGCGCGCAGCGCGCGGGGACGCTGCGGGAGCTGGCGCGGATCCCTGCAGCGGCGCGGGCCCTGGGTCGCGTCGAGCGGGCGCTGCGCCTCCGCGACACCGGGCGTCCAGGCGCCCTGGAGGACTGGGATCGGCATCCGGATGGCACGCGGCGCGCCGATCCACTGACGCTCCACGGCCTGCTGCTGGCCCAGGCAGCGGCGTGGCGGATGGCGCTGGCCGATCTGCCGATCTCTGCGGTGGCCGGCCACTCCGTCGGAGAGCTGGGGGCCCTGGTCATCGCCGGCCGGCTGGGACTGGACGCCGCCGTGGACCTCGCGCTGGCCCGCGGCCGGGCGCTGGCTGCGACCCCCGCGGGCGGCATGCTGTCGGTGGGGCTCCCCGTGAGGGACGCGCGACGCTTCACCGCGCCGGGCGGTCCCTGGCCCGCCGCGATCAACGGGGCGGAGTCGGTGGTGCTTGCGGGCACCGTGTCGGATCTCGCCGATCTGGAGGCGCGCCTGCAGGCCGCGGGGACTCCCCACCGGATGCTCGCGGTGGAGCGCGCGTTCCACTCGCCGCTGGTCCGCGGCGCGGTCCCCGTGCTCCGGAAGGCGCTGGAGGACATCCGCTTCTCCTCAGGTGGTCCCGTCTGCTGGTCGACCAGCTCCGCGTCGCCGATCACGGGAGATCCCGGGGAGGTGCTGGTCCACGCGCTGACTGCCCCTGTGCGGTTCGCCGAGACCATCTCGCGGATGGTGGCGGCCGGGCACCGACTGTTTGTCGAGGTGGGACCGGGCGGGGTGCTCACGGGGCTGGTGCGGCGGATCGCGCCCGACGTGGAGGCCATCGCCCTGGCGCCTGATCCCGTGGCGGGCGCGGCCGCGCTGCTGGCCGCGGGGCATTCGGTCCTCCTGGATCGCCTCCCCGCCACCATGGCGCGGATCGCCGTTCCGCACCCGGGCGCCTGGGTCGCGGCGCCCGTGGTCGCGCCCATCCAGCAGCCCGCCGAGCCGGCCGAGGTTGTCGCGCCCATCACGGGGTCGGGCGCCGAGCCGCTCCCGGAGCGCGCCGCGACGCCCGACGCGGTCACCCGCGCGGTGATCGAGGCGATCTGCGAGGTGTCCGGCTATCCCCCCGAAGATCTCGACCTCGACTCCGATCTGGAGGACGAGCTGGGCATCGACTCCATCCGCAAGATGGAGATCTTCTCGCTGCTCCAGCAGCGGCTGGGTTTCACCGGCGATGAGGGCGACTACGCCGCGCTGGTCAACGCCGACATCGCGAGCCTCGTCGCGGTGATCTCGCAGCGCCTGGAGGCGGGCGGCGCGCCCAGCGTCGTCTCTGCAGGAGAGGTGAGACCGGAGGGCGCCCTGCTCACCGTCCTGTCTCCGGTGGAGATCCCCCAGGCGCAGACGCGACCTGTCGCGCTGCCGCCGCCCGGCGGCTGGGTGGTGGTTCGTGACGGGCCGTTGATCTGGCGGTGCGGAGACGCGGACGGCCCTGTGGTGGCGCGCGCGACCGCCGCTGTGCGGACGCTGCTGCGGTGGTCCCGAACCCGCGACGTGCAGCGGCCGAAGGGGCTGGTGGTCGTGGGGCAGCAGGGGGACCCGGCGGCGGCGGCCTGCTTCGGGTTCGCGCGCTCGCTGGGACTGGAGTGGGGGATCCCTGCGCGGACCATCGCGGTCGCGGAGGGCACGCCCGAGGCCCGCGTGGCCGCTGAAGTGGCCGAGACGGAGCGACCTGCTGCGGTGATCCTCCAACATGGCTTGACCTGGACGTCGCGGCGGCAGGCGGTGACGCCGCGCGCTGCGCCCCTCCCCGAGCGATCTGTGGTGCTGGCGACCGGCGGGGCGACGGGAGTGGTCGGCGCAGCCCTGCTGCCGATGGCGCGCGCAGGTGCGAGGATCGCCATCCTGGGCCGGCGGGACCCGAGCGCAGACACCGCGACGCATGCAGCGCTGGAGGGGCTCCGCGCCGCCGGCGGGGTCGTCTGCTACCTGCGCTGTGATCTGACGCGCCCGCGGGCCGTCGCAGGCGCCGTGGCTGCGGCGCGCGCAGAGCTGGGAGACATCGACGTGGTGATCCACGGCGCGGGGACGCTGCGCGACCGGCCCGTGGCCGATCTGGACGAGGCGGACCTCGACGCCGTGCTGGGCCCGAAGCTGGCCGGCATGGCCCACCTCATCGCCGCCACCACCGCGCCTGCGCCCCGGCTGTTCGCGGTGTTCTCGTCGATCGTCGCGCGGCTGGGAAACCCCGGTCAGACGCTCTACGCCGCGGCGAACGCCGCCCTCGAGACCTGGACCCACCCCACTGCGGGCCGCACCGTGGCGCTGGCATGGACGGCTTGGGCTGAAGTGGGGATGGCCGCGGAGCTGGCCCCGACGCTCGCCCGCCGCGGCGTGACGCCACTGACACCCGAGCGCGGGGCCGCGGCGCTGGGGCTGGCGCTGGGCGCCCCCCGCGACGTCCGTCATCTTCGGGTGGAGATCACCGAGCAGGTCGCAGCCCCGCAGGCGTGGCCCCTGGGCGCGGTCCGCGCGCTGGAGCCAGGGTGGATCGACGCCTGCGTGCCGCTGTCTCCCGAGCAGCCGCGGCTGGCAGATCACCGCGTGGCCGGTCGCGCGCTGGTGCCGGCCGCTCTGTGGGTCGAGGCGATTCACCGCGCCCTCGACGTCGCCGACGGCCGCCGCGCGCCGGTTGAGCTGGATGATCTGCGGGTGCTGGTTCCGACCTTCGTCGACGCTCCCCGCGACGACGTGGAGGTGCGCCTGCGGCGGCGCGGAGAGCGCTGGCGCTGCGGAGTGGTGGCCGGAACGACCCTGGTGGCGACCGCCATCGCCCGGCGCTGCGAGCCGGTCGCCGACCGCGCGCCGCCCGGAGAGCTCCCCAGCGGTCAGCCCGCGGGGCCGCTCTACCGACCCGATGTGCTGTTTCATGGACCGAGCTGGCAGGTGCTCCTGGCCGTCTCCCAGGGGCAGGCGGGTGCGGCCGCCGCAGACGTGCAGATCTCCTCTTCTGCGGACCTGATCGACGGGGTGCATCAGCTCCTCGCCGCGTGGTCCGGCGCGAACACCGGCTGGCTGGCGCTGCCCTCGCGGGCGGATCGGTGGGTGCTCTGCGAGCCCCGGCCCGGCCGCGCGCGCCTGCAAATCCAGGCCCGCCCCACCGACGACGGAGTGACCGGAGAGGTCGTCGCGGTGGACCCCCAGGGCGTGGTGCTCCTCACGGGCCACGGCGTCCAGCTTCGCCGCGCCGCGCGGTGGCCCTTCGACATCGGTGGTCGTCCAGATGCCTGATCCACGCCTGCTGGGCATCGGCTGCGCGGTTCCTCGGGAGCGCTTCCCGCAGGGCGCGGTCTACGAGGACAACCCGTTCCCGCGTCATCCGCTGCTGGAGCGGTTCTTTCTGCAGTCCGCCATCCAGACCCGCGCGATGTTCGTGCCGCCGCGTTGGCACCACGCCCCGCGCAGCCGCGACGAGACCACCGGGGGGGGGCGAGAGGGAGCCCTGGCGAGCGGCGCCGAGGCCCGCGCAGATGTGTGGCAACGAACAAACACGCCGCCGGAGCGGGTCGGCATGTTCGGGGTCACCACGGTCACGGGGTACACCACCCCGGGGCTGGACCTTCTGTTGGCTCGCCAGCTCGGGCTGCCCACCGACCTCGCGCGGGTCCACTTCAATTGCATCGGCTGTCACGCGGCGGTTCCGCTGCTGCGGGTAGCGGCTGATCACGTGGCGCGCAGACCGCAGACACGGGCCGTCGCGCTGGCGGTGGAGATCTGCTCGGCTTGCTACGCGCCCGTACACTCTGCACAGAACGCGGTGGCCGTGGCGCTGTTCGGAGATGGCTGCGCTGCGGCGATGATCGGCACCGACGGCGAGGGCCCCGCGCTGGTGGACTTTGGCTCGGCCAATGACTTTGAGCACATGGACGCCCTCGGGTTCGAGCTGTCGGAGCAGGGCTTCCACATCATCCTCGATCCCACGATCCCGCAGGTGATCGCCGCGCACATCGGTCAGGCGGTGGACACGCTGCTGGCCCGCAACGGCGTGGCCCGCGAGCAGGTCTCGACGTGGTGCTTCCATCCCGGAGGCGCCGCGATCCTCGATCGGGTGCAGGCTACGCTGGGGCTGTCCGACCCCGACATGCAGCACTCTCGGCGGGTGCTGCGGGCCTACGGCAACATGAGCTCGCCCAGCGTTCTCTTTGTATTGTCCGAGGCGATGCGGAGCGCGCCGCCGCCCGCGGGCAGCTACGGGGTCATGGCGGCGTTCGGCCCTGGGTTGGGGATTGAGTCGGCGCTGCTTGAGTTCCGCTGATTGGTGAGCTGCGCTGAGAAGTGAGAGACGCTACCCGCCCAGGGAGACCTCCAGGCCCTCTGAGCCACTCTGCACCGGCCCGATCACCGCCGAGGCCACGTCGGCGTCTTCTCTTGTCATCGCGTTGCCGTCTGCGTCCAACCTGGCCTGTATCCAGACCTGCTCGGGCCACCCGCTTCCGCCCATCACCATGTCTCCTTCCGACAGGGAGAACGTAAAGGGGAGCGTGACGCCGGCGTGTTTCTGCGCGGCTGCAGGAGGCCCCCGCCCGGAGTCGTCTCGGCGGGCGTAGATAAACAATGTGGCGCCCGGGGGGACAGCGGCGCCGTCGGCCAGCGTGATGGTGCCGCTGACTCGGGCCGGACCGCTCACCGCGGCGAGCGATTCGGCGGGCGCAGACTCAGTTGTGCCCTTCGCCGTTTGCGCGGAGGGTGCGACCAGCAAGCTGCGGGCGAGGCTGTCTTCAGCGGGGGAGAGCCCCGCCGCGATGGCCTCGCGGGCGCCCTCCTGTCCCGCCTCGACGTTGCCCTGGTTGAAGTGGACTACCGCTCGCCACAGCTGAGCCTTTCCGTTGTTCGGCGCCGCGGCGATCACGCTGTCCAGCGTGGCGGCGGCCGGGTCCATCATGCTCACGGTCATGCGCAGTATGGACAGGTGAATCTGCACGTCGGTGTCTTGCGGATCGACGGCGCGAGAGCGGTCGAGCAGCGTCATCGCCGACTGGAAGTCTCGGCGCATGAGGGCGTCGTAGGTCAGCGTGTTGAGCGCCCAGAGGTCGGTGGGGTTTGAGCTGAGCGTGGCCTGCGCCGCGGAGACCTCGGTGATCGCCGACGCGTCTTGCGAGGACGCCGGCTGCGCGCCCATGCCCTGACCGCCCATGTCCTGGCGCGGCGTGCTGAATTGCGACAGGCCGATTCCCAGCACGATGAAGAGAACCACTGCGCCGATGAGCGTCGTGACGTTGAGCGGGCGGCCAGCGGCGTTGGCGGGGGCGGCGGCCGGCGCCGACGTGTCCAGCTCTCGGGCGATCTGAGCTGCCTCGGTGATGAGTCGCTCGCGCTCGGCCTCGGACTCCAGATGGGCGGCGCCGTCCAGGTTGCGCAGGCGCTCCATCAGCGCCTGCTTGTGGGCCAGCAGCGCCTCGCGGTCGTCCGCTCTCGGGGCGCCGGACTTCAGACGCAGCGCGATGATCAGGCCCCCGATCAGCCCGAGCAGGAGAACGATGACGGGGGGGCCCCAGACATCCCAGGTCATCGCTGCTCCAGCTCAGCGAGGATCTGACGCCTGTAGGGGTCGTCGTCCTCGGTCAGGGTGGGTGTCTCCGTCGGAGGAGCGGGCGACGGAGCAGCGGGGGATGGGGGGGCGGGGCGCAGACGTCCGACCACCACCAGGCCGCCCAGGCCCAGCGCGGCCAGCGGGCCCCCGAAGATCACCCAGTGGATCCCCTCGGCGGGGGGCTCCAGCTCGATCCACTCCCCGTAGCGATCGACGAAGTAGTCTGTGATCTGGTCGTCTGTGTAGCCGGCATCGACCAGCGCGCGGATCCGCGCCGCCATCGCTCGCGCGGCGTCGGCGTCGGAGTCGGCCACGCTGAGCGCTTGACAGACCGGGCAGCGAAATCCGGCGGACAGCGCAGCGGCGCGACGCTCGGCCTCGGCGGGCTGCGGAGGATCTCCCAGCGGTGGCTCCGCCAGCAGGGGGGACGCCTGGGAGGGCGGGGTGGACTCTGCGGGCGCCTGGAGCGAGGCGGACTGGGCGAGCACGGGCGCGCCGGTCAGTCCCATCACGATGAGCAGCGCGGCGATCACAGCAGGGGCTCCAGCAGCACGGACAGCAGCTCGGCGGTGACCGGCCCGGTCAGCTTCTGCACGACGCGGCCGTCGGAGTCCAGCACGAAGGTCTCCGGCACCCCCACGACGCCGTAGTCGATGGCGACCACCTGATCGGGATCGACCAGGTTCGGGTAGGGCGCGCCGGCGGCCGCCAGGTAGCGCTGCGCCTTCTCGGTCTCGTCTCGGTAGAGGACCCCCACGAACTGGACTCCCTGGGGTGCGTAGGCCTCGGCTGCGCGCTTGAGCTGGGGGTGCTCGTCGCGACACGGGCCGCACCAGGTGGCCCAGAAATTGATCACGGCGGGGCGGCCGCTCAGCGCGGCAGAGTCGAACGACTGGCCGTCGATCGTCTCCAGCACGAACGGCGTGGTCTGCCGCCCCTCCAGCGCGTTGGAGACCTTCTGCGGGTTGCGGCCGAAGCTGCTGGCGAGGATCGCCACCAGGGGAACCACCAGCGTGGCCCCGACGCCGAGAACCTTCCAGTTGAACGCCATGGTCAGGCGCTCTTACGAGCGGAGTCGGCTGCTGCCCGCTTCCGTCCCGGGATCAGCGAGACGGAGATTCCCAGCGCGATCAGCCCCCCGCCGAACCACAGCCACCACACCAGCGGGCGCACGAGCACCTCCAGGCTGGCGGTGCCAGAGGACTCCTCGACGTTCACCAGGTTGAGGTAGAGGTCTTCGCCCAGGCCGGACAGCACCGCGGGGGTGCCGATCGGCTGACCCATCGTCGGGTAGTGGTTGAGTCGGGGCGTCGCGGCTCCCAGCTCGCGATCGCCGCGCTGAATGTCGAAGTGTGCCACCATCGAGCGGCGATGGGGCTCCTCGACCCACTCAGAGCCCTGATAGGTGAGCGTGTAGTCGCCGACGGCGGTGGGCGCGCCTTCGCTGAACGTGGTGCGATGCTCGGTGCTGTAGGCGGTGGCGATGGCATGCGCGACGGCGATGCACAGGATCCCCGCGTGTACGGTGTAGCCGCCGTAGCGGCGGTGGGCGCGGCGCAGCAGGGTGGCGGCGGCCGTCGGGATCGACTCGTCTCGCGCAGCCGCTCGCGCTCGGATGGGTGCGATCATCTCGCGGACGGTCACCCAGCCAGCGAACCCCGCGGCGATCACCGTGAGCAGCGGCCACAGATCGCGGACGCCGAGCGCCGCCGCCGCCCCTCCGACCACCGCCGCTGACAGGGTGGGCGCCACCAGACGTTCTAGGTTCTTCGCCTCTCCCCACGGCAGCGAGGGCCCGACGCCCATCAGGAACAGGATGATCACCCCCAGCGGCGCGCCCATGCGGTCGAAGTAGGGCTGGCCCACCGAGATCTGCTTGCCGGTGAGGGCCTCGTTGAGCAGCGGGTAGACCGTGCCCAGCAGCACCGTGAACGTCACGCATGTCAGCAGGAGGTTGACCACCAGGATGCTCGCCTCGCGTGAGGCGGGCCGCGCTGTCCAGGCGCCGGGGGGGGCCAGCAGATCGACGCGCGCGGACAGCAGCAGCACGCAGGCCACCAGGCACACCGCGAAGAAGCCCAGGAACACCGGTCCGATCGGCGACTGGGTGAAGCTGTGTACGGAGTTGAACACCCCGCTGCGCGTCATGAACGTGCCCAGCAGCGTGAGCAGGAACGTCGCCAGCACCAGGGTGAGCGTCCACCCGCGCAGGGCGGTGTTGCGCTCCATCACCATCGCGGAGTGGATGAACGCGGTGGCGGTGAGCCACGGCAGGAAGCTGGCGTTCTCGACCGGGTCCCAGGCCCACCAGCCGCCCCAGCCCAGCACCTCGTAGCTCCACCAGCCACCGAGGATGATGCCCACCGACAGGAAGCCCCAGGGCAGCAGCATCCAGCGCCGCAGCGCACGCACCCAGGCGGCGTCGAGTCGGCCGGCGAGCAGCGTGGCGCAGGCCATCCCGAACGGCACGGTCATGCCGACGTACCCCAGATAGAGGGCCGGCGGATGGATGACCATCAGGATGTGGTTCTGCAGCAGCGGGTTGGCCCCCGGGCCGTCGGGGGGCACCGGCGAGACGGGCGCGAAGGGATTCGCCACCCCCGCGATGAGGAACGTGAAGAACACCCCCACGCCCAGGATGCACGCCAGCGCCCAGGGGGTGTGCTCCGCGAAGCGATCGCGCGTGTAGATGGTGAAGGCCAGGGTGAAGCCGCCCAGCACGCAACCCCACAGCAGGATTGAGCCGTTCAGCGACGACCAGAGCGAGACGATGCTCACCCACGTGGGTGAGGAGCGGCTGCCCACCTCGGCGACGTACGACACCGAGAAGTCGTGGGTGAGCAGCGCCGCCTCCATCAGGGCCGTCGCCGTAAACATCGACAGCGCGAAGACCCACGCCAGCATGCGTGTCCAGCGCAGCGCCTCGTCGCTGTTGCGCAGCGCCGCGGTGACGCCGGTGATCACGCCGACGCTGCAGGCGGCGAGCCCCGCGAGCACGGCGGCGCGGCCAAGCAGGGAGATCACAGGTTCTCCACCGTCTCGTAGAGCTCCTCGGGGGCCACGCCGTCCTGGGGGGCGCGGTACTCGTTGGAGTGCTTCACCATCAGTCGGCTGGAGACGAACGTGCCCGAGGGGTCCAAGGTACCCTCGACCACCACGCCGATGCCCTCACGAAACATCTGCGGCGGCGCGCCGGTGCTGCGCACGTTGACCTCGGCCTCGTCGTCGGTCACCACGAACCGCAGGACGTTCTCCTCTTCGCTCCATACCAGCGAACCCTCCTGGACCAGGCCGCCCAGGCGCACCGTGGCGCCGTTGGCGTCGTCGCCGGCGGCCACGAGCTGGGAGGGGTCCCAGTAATAGACCAGGTTCTCGCCGATGTTCCCCATCGACACGGCGCCCACGGCGCCCAGGCTGACGAGGATCGCGCCCAGCAGGAACAGGCGTCGCTTGGTGGTGGTCTCCATCTACTCCTCACTGACGTCGTGCTTGGAGCGCTGTCCAGACCGTGTAGGCCAGGAGCGCGCCCCATGTGATGGTGTAGACCGCGATCACGAAGCCCCAGCCGCCTTGGATCATGCCCTCGTTCATCGGGGACCTGCTTGCTCGGCGCTCTCTGCGGTCAGCTCCAGCGCAGGCGGCAGCTCGGGCATGTCCGGCTCGGCGACGTCGGCCTGGAGCGCCGCGAGGATGGTGCGCTGGCGCGCCCAGACCAGGCCGACGCCGATGAAGAGCATGCCGAAGGCGGCGATCCGCAGCGGGAGCACCATGGCCGAGTCGACCGTCTCGGGGCTGGACCAGGGCTGGTGGAGGGTGCGCCACCACTTCACCGACATGTAGACGATGGGCACGTTGGCGAATGAGCAGATGGTCGCCACACCCGTCACGGTGAGCCGGCGGGTGGGATCGGTGACCACGCGTCGCAGCAGGAGCACGACCGCGAACATGATCAGCATCACCGCGGTGGTGGTGAGACGAGGGTCCCAGTCCCAGTAGATGCCCCACGTGGGCTTGGCCCACAGAGAGCCCTGGATGAGCAGCAGCGCGTTGAGCACCACACCCACCTCGGCCGACGCCTCCACCGCCGCGTCCCAGCCCCAGCGGCCCGTGGCCAGCGCGCCGATCGCCGAGATGAACGCCACCAGGTAGATGACCAGCGCCACCCAGGCCGTGGGCACATGGGCATAGAGGATGCGCCCCACGTCGCCCATCATCGCCTCTGCGGGCGCGACGAACAGGCCCATGCCGTGGCCCACCGTGAGCAGGGCGAAGCCCAGCGCCGTGAGCGCCCAGGCTGCGGCGGGGATTGGGGAGGTCTTCATGTGGAGAGCACCCGCCCGAACAGGGCTCCGCACAGACTCCAGTACAGCAGATCGAAGCAGACCAGCAGGGTGGTCCAGGCGCCGATCTGGGACATGGGATCTCCAGCCATCACGAGGCTGGTGGCCTTAACGGCCCCTAACAGACAGGGCACGATCAGCGGGAACAGCAGCAGGGGCAGCAGCAGCTGACGGGCCGACAGGCGCGCGGTGAGGCCCGCGTATAGCGTGCCTGGGGCGGCCATCCCTGCGCAGCCCAGCGCGGTGATGGGGATCAACGGCAGCGGCCCTTCGGCCAGCGAGGCGTCGTACAGAGCGATCACCGCTGGAAGCGCCAGCGCGCACAGGAAGACGAGCTGCGCGGTGTTCGCAAGCGCCTTTCCGTAGAACAAGGCCACCGGGGATGCGGGCAGGAGCACGAGGGTCTCGATGGCGCCCGACTCCACCTCGATGTGGAAGGAGCGGGCCAGCAGCAGGGTGGACGATAGCAGCACCGACATCCACAGGTAGGCGGCGGCGTGCCTGCGCATGGTGGTGATGTCCGGGCCGACCGCGAAGGAGAACAGCAGAAGCAGCGTGAGCGCGAAGCAGGCCAGCGCCATCACCTGCGCGCGGGTGCGCCACTCGATGAGCAGATCCTTGTGGAGGACCGCGCCGATCTGCTGCAGCGGACTCTGCGGAGGTCTCACGGGCTGCTCAGCCATTGACGCGTGCTCCGTCCAGGGCCTGCCAGGCGGACACGGCGTCGTTCGCCGACCCCCGCCAGCGGGGAAGACCGCCGTCGAGCAGCAGGGCGGTGCGGCACAGGGCCGCGGCGCGGGCGATCTGGTGCGAGGCGATCACCACGGTGCCGGGGAGGGTGCGGATCAGCGCGGACAGCTCGGCCATGGCGGTCTGGTCCAGCGCAGCGAAGGGCTCGTCGAGGAGGATCAGCTCGGGTTCCTGGAGCAGCAGCGCGGCGATCTGCAGGCGCTTGCGCATCCCTGCAGAGAACGCGCGCACCGGATCGGGCCGGCGCTCCAGGCCCACTCGCTCCAGCAGCGCCGCGGGATCTGCCCGCCGACCGGCCAACCTGGCGAGCGCGGAGAGGTTGTCGGCGGCGCTGAGGTCTTCGTACAGGCCGGTGCGGTGCGAGAGGAGGGCGAGTCGAGTGCGGACCGCCGCTGGGTCGCTCCGAGGGTCGATCCCGAGCAGGCGCAGCTCGCCGCCCGACGGGGTCAGCAGCGTCGCGAGGGTGCGCAGCAGGGTGGTCTTGCCAGAGCCGTTCGCGCCGATGATCAGCAGCCGATCGCCGATCGGAACCTCCAGATCGACGCGGCAGAAGGCCCACCTGCGGCCAAAGCGACGGCTGAGCCCGCGGGCTGAGATCGCCGCGTGCGGGGCCCCTGGGGCAGGCTCTGGACATTGGGGGTTCATGGACGGGAGGACTTTCGGGCCGGTGGCTCACAAACCGGCGCGATCAGCCGATGAGACAGGGGTTGGGGTCCGTCCCTCTTATCCCACCCGCCCTTCAGCCCACCCATCCATCGGAGTCCTTCCCCACACCCTCGATGCCCGTCAACCGTCCCTCCCAGGTCAGCAACCCCAGGCTCGCCCGCGCGGCGGCCATCGGTGTGGTGCGCTTCGCGCTCAACCTGACGTTGTTTACGCTGCTCGTGGTGGTCGCCTTCCACGTTGCGCTGGCGATCTCCATCTGGTCCGAGGACGGGCCGGCGCTGTACGGCGCTGACCTCTGTCTGGCGATGATGTCCGGGTTCGCCGTGATCATGGGCGCCTGGGCGGTCACACGCTGGGCGACCGAGCGGCAGCAGAGTCGCTTGAGACGGCGGCGGAGCGAGGTGCCGGCGCGAGGGCAGGAGCAGCCCTGGCCCGATCGCCCACCTGACATGGCGCGGCTGCAGCGGCCCGGCGCGCGTCATCGGCATCGCCGGACCGTAGGGGCCGCTCAGCGAGGCGCGGCTCAGCAGGACCTGTCTTCTCGGGACCTGTCTTCTCGGGACCTGTCTTCTCGGAGGCGGCCTTCCCGGGACCTGGCTCCGCGAGGTTGGGCCGAGGAGACCGGGTAGCCCAGCCCCGAGGAGGAGAGAAGAGGCCGGGGGTCAGGCCGCGACTGCCGAGGCGTGGAGCGAGAAGACCGCGCCCTGTGGATCGGCAAGCGTCGCCACGCGATCGCCGCCGGGGACCTCCATCGGTCCGTTCAGCACCCGCGCGCCATGCGCGGTGGCCTGCGCGACCGCGCCGTCCAGATCGGCGACGTGGAAGTAGAACATCCAGCACGACGCGGGCGTCTGCGGCGGGCGGCGCATCATCCCGCCCAGGGTGGGGCCGCCGGGGCGGCTGTACATCTGGTAGGTCCCCATCGGCCCCATCTCCATCGCCTCGGTCTTCACCCAGCCGAACAGACCCTCGTAGAAAGGCCAGGTGGAGGCGAGGTCGCCGCTGTACAGCTCACGCCAGGTGACGCGACCGTGCGCGACCTCCTCATTCGGGGGGCCGGGCTCCGCGGGCTGGAACAGCGCGAGCACCGCGCCGTGGGGATCGGCGACGACGGAGAACCTGCCCACCTGATCGATCTCGGTGACGCCGTGCATCACGCTGCCGCCCAGCTCGGTGACCTGCGCGGTGCTGGCCTCGATGTCGTCCACCTGGACGTAGCCCAGCCAGTGGGGCGGGACGCCGGACGACGCCAGCTCTTCTGGCATGCGCATCGATCCGCCGATCGTCTGGCCCTCCGCTGTCGACCACATGTCGTAGCCGTCTCTGAAAGCGGCGACGTTCCAGCCGACGACGGCGCCGTAGAATGCCTGCGCGGCGCCCATGTCGAGTGTCATCAGATCGAACCAACACCAGCTTCCGTGCGCTTCACCCATCACTACCTCCAGGCGTCATCACCTTGCGAGGCACCCTAATACGACGCTCGGAACAGTGGCGGAGCGAATCGCGCTGAGAGGGCGTTTGGGAAGTCCGCGCGCGGACTTTCCTCGCCCTCTCGCCGGCCCGCTCCGCGGGTCGCCCCCCCCCCCCCCCCCGCCCACACGGGGCGGAACACCCCCC
>CAYXGP010000052.1:0-13709 GCA_964464515.1 uncultured Enterobacterales bacterium | reverse complement strand
GGGGGGGGGGGGCGCGCGGGCCGCCGCCCCCGCAAGTGGGGGCGTCAGCCCCCGAAAAGTCCGGCGAAGATGGCGTTGATACAAAGCGGAACCGCGTTCTCAACCGTCCTCTGAGTGCGAGCAGGTCAGATCCCATACAACTGATTCAGCGCCTCCGCCATCGCCGCGGCGATCTCCTCCGTTGCGTAGTTCACATAGAGCTCAGGACACTGCTCGCCGGCGAGGTTGGTCTCGAGATCTGCGCAGACATCATCCAACACGGGGTCGCTGCTGACTCGGCAGGCGTCCAGTCGATCGTTGTCGGGTGCGAACGGGGTGATGTCCCAGCCGGTGTCGGTCCCCCAGGAGATCGCCGAGAACTCCAGCCGCTCGTGCAACGCATGGCCGATGTCGATGGCGTCGGCGGGAGGCATGTGGTTGACGATGTTGAGGTCCGCGACGGCGTCGCACAGCCCGTTGCGATCGAACAGGTCGGCGAGAACGGCGTCGGCGCCGTCGCAGATCCCATACTCCAGGCCCAGGGCGTCGGGCCGGGGGATCATATAGGCCGAGTCTTCGCTCTCAGCGAACACCCGCCACAGCTCGCGGTCGAGCGGCGCGTCGCAGTCCGGCAGCCACGCTGAGCCGGCGGACGAGTGGTAGCACTGACGTGACCCGTCATCTTCGGCGACGCAGTCACCCGAGGGGTTGTCCACTTCAGGGGTGGTGTCGTCGGGGGTGGTCTCGGGGGTCTCACAGGCGATCAGCGCCGCGAGGAGGGGAAGCGTAGAGACGAGGGGCAGAATCGTGAAACGGGAGGTGGGCAGCACGGTGACTCCTGGACTGGTGCTTGACGGGACCAAAGAGAAGCAAGAAGAATGCCATGTTCGAGGATCGCGTCACCATCAATGTTTCTGTTATGCACTTTTGACCCAGGTCACGCGGATCGCGACATCGCTGCCGCGTAGACGGCCTCCAGCCGATGCCGGAGCGCCGACGCCGAGGGCCACCGCGCCGCAGCAGCCTGACCGGCCTGGCCGAGCGCCAGCGCGAAGCCGGGATCGTCCGCCAGTCTTCGTATAGCGTCTGACATCTGGCGAGGTGTCTGCGCGCGGAGCACACCAGCGGTCGCCCAGTCAGCGACGCCGCCGCTGTGGCGTGCCACCACCGGGCAGCCCTGGGCCAGCGCCTCCAGCCCGACCATGCCGAATGGCTCCTGCCAGCGTCCGGGCAGCAGCAGCGCCCGCGCCGTGCGCATCAGGCCGGCGAGCGCGGCGCGCGGGACATGCGCCAGTCGGGTGAACGCTGGCCCTCCCGCATCTGGCACGGTGCCGTTCCCCACCACCCGGAGCGGAAGCGGCGCCCCCGCAGCGCGCCACGCAGACAGCGCGAGGTCGGGGGCCTTGTGCCCCACCAGCCGACCGGCCAGAAGGAAGGCGCGCCCCGGCTCGCGGCGCGGCGGCCCGAGCGTGACGGGTGGGGGGATCACGTGCGCTCCGGAGAGGCCCGCGGCCTCCAGCTCGGCGGCCATGTACCGCGACAGCACCACCAGGTGAGCTCCCCGAAGGGCGTCTCGTCGCGTCGCGGTCAGCGCCAGCACCCGTGCGCGGTAGTCGCGCTCTGGCAGGCAGATCTCGCAGATGTCATCTCCCATGGGCGCGGCGCAGACCAGGCCGTCGGGTAGCGTGCGCCCCGGCCCGGGACAGAACACGCGGTGATCCTGCACGGTGACCACCGCCCTCTGTGTCGCGACGAGCTGAGCCAGCGCGGTGGGGTTCATGACGTTCTGCACATGCACCACGTCCGCGGCGGCCAGCAGCGGCGCCAGCCGGCCCAGCCGCGCGGTGGACGCCACGGGTTTCGCCAGCCCGCGGACGGTCACCGCCGTGCAGGGAGCGTCCGTCGTCTCCACCCGGCCCGCGGCGATGGTCACCTCGTGGCCCACCGCGAGCATCCCTGCCACCACGTCGCGCAGGTGGTGATCTGCGCCGCCGCGGTCGGACCAGCGATCGGTGGCGTACAGGATGCGCATGGCGTCATGCTACCTTCCCGACGTGCACGACCCCCACGCTCCGCTCCGCGACGACGTCCGACACCTCGGCGAGGTGCTCGGCCGGGTGCTGGCCGCGCGGGAGGGCACGGCGTTCCTCGAGCGGGTCGAGCAGGTGCGGGCCCTCGCGAAGTCCACGCGGGCGGGCGACGAGCGCGCGGCGGCGGAGCTGTCCGCGCTGCTGGGCGGGCTGCCGCTGCGCGACGTGCACCGGGTGGCCCGCGCGTTCGCGCACTTCCTCGCCTTGGCGAACGTGGCGGAGCAGCACCATCGCCTGCGGCGGCGGCGCGCGTATCTGTGCGATCCCGACGCCCCCCCGCAGCGGGCCTCCACCGCGGAGGTGCTGACGCGCCTGCGCGCTGACGTGGCCGCCGACACCCTCCACGACGCCATCTGCCGGATGCGCGTGGAGCTTGTGCTGACCGCCCACCCCACGCAGGCGTGGCGGCCCACCCTGCTGCGCCGGCAGCGGCGCATCACCGAGCTGCTGGCGCTCCGCGATCGCGGCGGCTCCACCCCCGAAGAGGCGCGCGCGCTGGAGGCGGATCTGCTGCGGGAGATCACCGTGGTGTGGGGCACCGACGAGGTGCGCGCCCGGCGCCCCAGCGTGATCGACGAGGTGCGGGGCGGGCTGGCGTACTTCGAGCACAGCCTGTGGGACGCCGTGCCGGCGTTCCTGCGCGATCTCGATCGGCACCTGTCGGCGACCACCGGTCGCGGCCTCCCGCTGGACGCAGCGCCGGTGTGCTTCGGCTCGTGGATGGGCGGCGATCGCGACGGCAACCCTCGCTGCACCCCCGAGGTGACCGAGCGGGCCTGCCGGATGGCGCGGAGGATGGCAGCAGATCTGCTGCTCGCCGAGGTGGAGGCGCTCCGCTCCGAGCTGTCGCTGGTGCGAGGGAGCGACGCCCTGCGGGCCGCCGCGAGCGACGCCTCCGAGCCCTACCGAGCGCTGCTGGGGCGGGTGGTTCAGCGGCTGCGCGCCACCCGCGATCAGCTCGACGGCGGAGACCAGCTGGCTGGGGGAGACGCCGACGTGGAGGTCTACCGCGATCCCGCGGAGCTCCGCGCGCCCCTGATGCTGTGCTGGGAGTCGTTGTATGAGACCGGCTACGGTGCGGTCGCCGAGGGGCGGCTCACCGATCTCCTGCGTCGGCTCGCGGTCTTCGGGCTCACGCTGGTGCGGCTGGACATCCGACAGGAGTCCGACCGCCATACCGCGGTCCTCGACGCCATCACGCGGCGGATCGGCGCGGGCGCGTACGGCGAGTGGGACGAGGCGCGGCGGCGCGCGTGGCTGGTCGCTGAGCTGAACGGCGCGCGCCCCCTGGTGCCGCCCGACCTGTGGGACGCCAGCGCGGAGGAGCTCTCCCCCGACGTCGCGGACGTCCTCCAGACCTTCGCGGTGGCGGCGCGGCAGCCGACGGGCTCGCTGGGCGCCTACGTCATCTCGATGGCGCGTCAGGTCTCTGACGTGCTGGCGGTGGAGCTGCTCCAGCGCGAGGCTCGGATGCGCTTCCGGGCGCTGGGGCAGGGACCGCCGCAGCGGGTGGTGCCGCTGCTGGAGACCCTGGACGACCTCGACCGCGCGGGCGCCATCATCGGCGAGCTGCTGGCGATCCCGTGGGTGCGTGAGCGGTGCCTGCGGCTGCACGGCGGCCGCCACGAGGTGATGATCGGCTACTCCGACTCCGCGAAGGACGCGGGGCGCCTCGCCGCGGCGTGGGCGCTGTACCGCGGGCAGGAGGAGATCGTCGCCGCCAGCCGCGCCGCGGGCGTGGGCGTCACGCTGTTCCACGGGCGCGGCGGCAGCGTGGGGCGCGGCGGCGGACCCACCCACGCGGCGATCCTCTGTCAGCCCCCCGGATCGGTGGACGGCCGTCTGCGCATCACCGAGCAGGGGGAGGTGATCGACGCCAAGATGGGCACGCCCGGGATCGCCCGGCGCACCCTGGAGCTCACCCTGTCGGCGGTGCTGCAGGCCACGGTGACGCCGCCGGTGGGCCCCGGGCCTGGCTGGCGCGCGGCGATGGACCGACTCGCCGCCGAGAGCGTCGCGGCGTACCGCGGGATCGTCCGCGGCCACGCGGGCTTCGTGCCATACTTCCGCGCCGTCACGCCCGAGGTGGAGCTGGGGCACCTCAACATCGGCAGTCGACCGGCGCGGCGGCGCGCGGGCAGCGGCATCGAGACCCTCCGGGCGATCCCGTGGGTGTTCGCGTGGACGCAGGTGCGGCTGATGTTGCCGGCCTGGCTCGGCGCGGGGGTCGCCCTGCGGGCCGGGCTGGACGGCCCCGACGCGGAGGTGCTCACCGAGATGGCTGAGAGCTGGCCGTTCTTCCGCTCCACGCTCGATCTGATCGAGATGGTGCTGGCGAAGTCCCTGCCCGACGTCACCGCGCGCTACGAGGCGCTCCTGGTGCCCGAAGAGCTGCAGCCGCTGGGCCGGGAGCTGCGCGGTCGGCTCGAGCTGACGCGGGCGGCGCTCCATCAGCTTCTGGGATACGATCGAGTGCTAGCACAGAATCCCGTGCTGGCGCGCTCCATCGCGGTGCGCAATCCCTACGTCGATCCCCTCAACCGGCTGCAGGCCGAGCTGCTCTGTCGGGTCCGCCAGCCGGGTCCCTCCGCAGAAGAGCGGCGCGAGCTCACCCGGGCGCTGATGGTGACGATCAACGGGATCGCCGCGGGGATGCGCAACACCGGCTGATCCTGTTCATCCTGGAGATCCGATGCTCCGCCGCTTCGCTCGCCGCATCCTCGGCCGCTCGTCCACCCCAGCCACAGCCCCGGTTCGCCCGACGCCTCCGCCCACCCTCGCTGGCGGGCCCATCCTCGCTGGCAGTACTGTGGCGCGGATGGAGGCCGGCGCGCAGGAGATCTACGAGCGGGTCAGCGCGGGAGAGCCGGTCACGCTGCTCGACGTGCGGCAGCCCGAGGAGACGGCGCGCGGCGTGATCACGGGGGCGGTGGTGATCCCGCTGCCGGAGCTGTCTGTTCGCTGGGAGGAGGTCGCCGACCGCGATGAGATCGTCTGCTACTGCGCCTCCGGGGTGCGATCGCTGCAGGCGGCCACGCTGCTGCGGGATCGCGGAGTGTTCAACGCTACGAGCCTGGAGGGCGGCGTGCGGGCGTGGCGCTCGGTGGGCGGCGAGCTGGTCTCGGCCTGAACGCCGATGCCTGAGAATCCCCTTGTCCGCGTCCCTGGCGCACCCCTTGTCTTCCGACAGGTCAACGCCCTCCGCCGCCAGGCCGTCGGGCGCCTGCGCAGCTTCGACTTGATCCGCTGGCCCGAGGTCCCCTATGGCGAGCGACCTGGTCAACAGGTCAACCTGTGGGAGCTCAACGATCTGGCGCCGCGGGACGGCTGGCCGGCCGTGCTCCTGCTGCACGGCGGCGGGTGGCGACATGGCAGCCCGGATGACTTCACGGCCTTCGCGCCGATGCTCGCACGACGCGGCCTGATGGTGGGCGCGGTGCGCTACCGGCTCGCTCCGGATCACGCCTGGCCGGCTCCGCTGGACGACGTGCTGGCGGCGATCGACTTCATGCGCGGCCAACAGATCGATCCCACCCGGCTGGCGCTGTGGGGGCACTCTGCGGGTGGTCAGCTCGCGATGATGGCGGGCCTGTTGCGGCCCGAACATGTGCGCTGCGTGGTGGCGCTCGGCGCGCCCACCGATCTGGCGTGGACCGAAGAAGCAGAGCTGTTCCCCGATCCGGCAGACGCCTCTCCGCTCCACAGGCCCGAGGTCCCCCCGCCGACGTTGATGGTCCATGGAACATTGGATCGCGTGGTGCCGGTGCAACAGGCCCGCGACTATGCGACACGACACCCCGAGCGGGTCTCGGTGATGGAAGTGACCGATGGCGATCACGGTCTGCGCTGGCCGCCAGCGGGGGCGCGAAGGGCCCGACGGCAAGCCATCGATTGGATGATGGAGCAGCTCTCGCCGGCGAGTCGGGGGAGCAAGTGGAAGCGCAAGAAGAAAAAGAAGATCGACCGGGGGCGGGCAGGCTGACCGTCGAGCGTCGATCGGGTCGCATGAGGCATGCATGCCCCAGTGGGGCAGGGACGTCCGGGCAGGGAAGGGTCGAGCGGGCCCCGATCGCCCGTCTGCGGCCCACTCAGGACGGGAACGGTTCTTGCAATCCTCTCCCCAGAGGTGAACGATGTTCCGCCCCCCCTTTCTGCTCCTTCCCCTCCTCGCGTGCTCCGACTACGAATTCAGCGGCTCGACGAGCAACGCCAGCGGCGAACAGACCACCTGGACCGACGACGACGCCCAAGGCGGGGACGACGACGACGGCGGGGGCGGCGCTGGCGACTCCGGTCACACGGAGGGCACTCCGGACACGCCAGGAGACACCGACACGGCGGTGCCGGACGAACCCGAGATTCCGACCGAGCTGCTCCTGGACGGCTGCGATGGCGCGACGGCGACGCTCTCGTCTGAGCTGGTGGTGATGTCCTGGGACCCGACCACCGAGTCCGGCACGCTCGACGCGCCTGTGAGCGGCCAGTACCATCTCTATGACTACGCCATCATCGAGTCGGGCGCGTCGCAGACCAATGAGAGCGCCTACGTTCGCGTGACCAACTCTGTGAACACCGACGGCGCACCGCTGTTCACCAACTGTGGTGACGACTGGGTCGTGGTTGACGCCGACAACACATCCAGCCTGCCGACCGGCTCGCGGCAGTATGTGGGCACCTTCTCCCTGGTCGAAGGGGAGAACGACCTGACGATCAGCCACTACTGTCCGTTGTACAGAGACGGACAGTGCGAGAGCTTTCACGACGCCACCAGCGGCGGGACGTGTGACTCCAGCAACGTCAACTCCGTTCACTTCACCGGCGAGGGGATCTGCCTGATTCTCGCCGAGTGACCACTTCCAATGTGCCACCTCTCGACACCGGAGGCCCCGTGATTCCGATCGCTCTGTTCGTCGCCTGTGCGTCCCCGACCTGGGAGGGCGAGCATCCCGTCGCCCGAGAGCACGAGGACGCCACGCAGGAGACCATCGAGGAGGTCTCGGAGACGACCCTGACCCTCACCCCCGAGGGCGAGTCAACTCCGGATCCAGACAGCGCGCGGATCGTGGAGTTCTGGTTCCCCGCAGAGCTGGCCTGCGGCGAGACCGATGAGGGCTACGTGATGGTGGAGAACACCGGGACGACCACCTGGAGCCGGGCAGAGGACGTCAAGCTGGGGGCGGTCGGCGACGAGGACCCTCTGTTCGACAGCGGCGACGTGCGGGTGTGGCTGGAGGACGACGTCTCGATTCAGCCCGGGGAGGTGTTCGCCTTTCCGGTCGCGCTGGTTGGCCCCGACATGAACGGAGCGGCGGTCACCGACTGGCAGATGGTGCGCGAAGGGGTCCACTGGTTTGGTGAGATCGCCACGACCGAGGTGGTGATCGTCTGCGCCGAGGGAGGCGATGAGGCGCTGCCCCTGCCCCGGATGGATCGACCAGACGGAAGCGACAGCGGACGCGGGAACCATCGGGATCTGGACGGGGCGCGGGCGCTCTTGAGCGTTCACCGCAGCAACACCTCGCACCCCTGAAGTGTGCGTTGGAGCTGCCGCCGGATCCAGGGGTTTCGGGCTCCTCTCCGCGCCCGCAGCAGCAGCCAGCGCTCGGCGCGCGAGAGAGAGGGGCGGCGACGGGAGCGGGCGCCCGCCGCGTTGAGGGGCGCCCATAGTCTCTGCAACGGGTACCCCAGCGTGTCGAGATCGGCTGGGTCGAGACGCGCGATCTGATCCTCCACCACCCGGAGCGCGCCCGGGTTGGCTGCGAGGTCCGCGGCCCAGGCGTGGACCCGGTCGGCGGTAGGGCGCGTGCGCCGGCGCAGCGTGTCGCGATCTCCTCCATCGATCGGCGTGTAGTCCAACGCCGCAGCATCGCAGGGCAGGTCGAGGTATCTGCAGACTCGGGCCAGAGCGGCCTCGGGGGCTGTCACCAGATCTTCGTAGCGGACGCGCAGGGCTCCCGGGAGCGCCGCCGCGAGGGCGGGGATGTACCGCTCCAGGATCGGGTTGAACCGGACAGCCTCGGCGAAGTCTCCATCGAAGAAGCTGTCGGCGTAGCTGCACAACACGGCCGCAGGGTGCCGTGTCAGCACGACACGCGCCGCGCGCGGGTAGAGGCGAACGATGAAAGGAACGACCAGCGCGTTCGCGGGCGTCTTGTCGAGAAAGTACCGGCCGTCCCCGAGCGCGCTCCGGTACAGCCGATCGGCGCAGGCGCGGCTCGCAGCGACGATGGCCTCTTCGCCCTCCGGGAGGAGTCCCACGAATCGGCGAATCGCGCGCTGAGAGACCAGCGGGTCGTACGGTGCTCGCTGGACCCGGTCCCAGTACCCAAGATGCGCCAGCGGCGGGAGGATGTGCGGCTCCGGCGCGGTGCGGACCCCCGGGAGCCCCGCCAGGATGGACTGTAGCAGCGTCGATCCCGAGCGGGGCGCGCTGATCAGGAAGATGAGCCGTCGATCATCCATCGTCGATCAGCGGGGAGAGCCACAGTCAGCGGGCAGAGGCCACAGCCCGCGAGGCCAGTCACCGATCGCGTGGACCTCCGGCTCCAGGACCACCCCGAAGCGCTCCCTTACGGTGTCTCGGGCTCGGCGAACCAATGTATAGACGTCCATCGCCAGCGCGCCGCCGGTGTTGACGATGAAATTGGCATGACGCGGGCTGATCTGCGCGCCGCCGACGCGGGCGCCCTTGAGGCCGGCCGCCTCGATCAGCCGGCCTGCGTGATCTCCGGGGGGGTTCTTGAAGACCGAGCCACACGAGGGACGGTCGAGGGGCTGGGTCGCCTTTCGACGCGCCAGGTGGGCTCGGATACGGGCCGTCTCTGCGTCATCGGTGGGGCGTACCCGCAGGGCCGCGCGAGTGATCACGGCGCCCGTCGGGAGCGAGGCGTGCCGGTAGCGGAACGACATCCGGTCCGGGATCAGCCGCTCGATCTCGCCTCCCGGGAGCATGATCTCCACCCACAGGACGGCGTCGCCGATCTCGCCTAGCGAGGTGCCGGCGTTCATCCGAATCGCCCCGCCCACGGTCCCGGGGACGCCCGCCAGCGACGCCAGCCCGCCCAGGTCAGCCCGCTTCAGCCGTGCCAGCAGCACGGTGTTGCGCAGCCCGCCGCCCGCGATCACCCGCCTGTCTCCGCGCCCATTCTCCGGAACTCCTGTCTCCGGAACTCCTGTCTCCGGAACTCCTGTCTGCGGAGAAAGTGCCCCCAGAAATTCCGTATCGAGGAAATCACCCTGCAAGCGGACCACGATCCCCCGAACGCCTTCATCAGCGACCAGCAGGTTGCTGCCGGCGCCCAGCACGGTCACCGGCGCGCCCGCGGTGAGCACCACCCGCAGGCCAGCGATGTCGGTGACCGTCACCAGGACGTCGGCGGGGCCGCCGATCCGCCAGTATCCGTGTCGAGACAGCGGCTCGTCTTCGCGAGGGTCCAGCCCGGCGGCTCGCAGGTGCCGAATCACCAACAGGTCCCCGAGCCACACAAGCTCCCGATCACGACATGCCCGATCACGACAGGCCCCTGTTCAAGAGAGGATCTTGCGGAGCACCCCAGCGTCCCCCTGGATGGCGACGCGGTTGCTGTAGAAGTTCAGCCCCCGAAGCCCTCCAAGCTCCTCGCCGCCGCCCGCGCGCCCGGGGCCGCCGTGTACCTGATTCGGCAGCACCATCCCAGGCGGGAACGTCTGGTCGGAGACCTTCTTGCTCGCGGCCAGCACGCGGCCATTCCACGGCGCCGCGGACATCAGGAAGTCCGCGAGCCAGCGCCGATCGTCGCTGTAGACCGAGCTGACGAGGCTGCCCTGGCCGCGGGCCACAAGCCCGGCGCCCGACTCTGCGTCGCCGTCGTAGGGGAGCACCGTGGCGCAGGGGCCGAAGACCTCGCGGCTGTGTACGCGCTCTGAGTCTGCGCTTCCCTTCAGCAGCGTGGGGGCGACGAAGTAGCCCTTGCCGTCGGGCGCGGAGAGCCCCTGAAGCGGCCTCGATCCGCCGCAGACGATGCGCGCCTCCTGCCCCAACTCGTCGATGCCCGCGCGGGTGTCGCGGAGCTGGGCGGCCGAGGCCACCGGGCCCATCGTCACCGAGGTGTCCGCGGGGTTTCCCACCCTGAAGAGGGCGAGCTCAGCGGCGAGCGCCTCCAAGGCGTCGTCCACCTGGGCCTGTGGCACCATGACTCGACGGATGGCGGTGCACTTCTGTCCGGTCTTCTGCGTCATGTCCTTGACGACGTTGCGCACGAAGAGGTGCCACAGGTCGTCGCCGACCTCGACGTCCGGCCCCAGCACGGCGGCGTTGAGCGAGTCGGCCTCGACGTTGATCCGCGCCGAGCGCTCCCGCACGCCCGGTCCGCTCCGCAGCACCGCCGCGGTGTCTGCCGATCCGGTGAAGGCCAGGCAGTCCTGCGGACCCAGGTGCGTCAGCAGATCGCCCGCCGGGCCCGCGACGAAGCTCAGGGCGCCGGCCGGGAGGACGCCAGCCTCCACGATGAGCTCCACCATGCGGAACGCCAGCGCGGCGGTCGCCGTCGCGGGCTTGCTCACCACCGGCATCCCCGCGAGGATCGCCTGGGCGACCTTCTCGAAGGTGCCCCATGCGGGGAAGTTGAACGCGTTGACATGCACCGCTGCGCCCGGCCGGGGCAGCCACACATGCTGCCCGACGTAGCGCGCGCCGCCGCCCAGCTTCTCGGCTTCACCGTCCAGCCGCAGGCGGGACTCGCCCAGCGCCCGCCCGATCCGCGCGTAGGCCGCCAGCGTCCCGGTGGCGCCATCGACGTCGAACTTGCCGTCGCCGCGTGTGGTGCCGTTGCAGCGCGTAGACAGCGCCAGGAGATCGTCGCGATGGGCATGCAGCGCACGCGCCATCGCCTTGAGCAGCGCCCCTCGCTCGGCGAAGGTCAGCGCGCGGAGTGCGGGGCCGCCCACATCGCGGGCGTGGGCCAGCGCGGCGTCGAAAGCGATCCCGCCGGTGGTGGTCTGCGCGATGACCGCCTCGGTGGACGGGTCGATGAGGTCACGCAGCGGGCCGTCGCCGGCCTCCCAGCGGTCGCAGACGTAGGACTTCAGGCGGATCATGCGGTCTCCGGGGCGGGGGCGGACCGGGTTTGCCCGGCGGGGTCGTCTAACCCGCGCGGATGGGGGTCCGGAAGACCCCCACGAACAGCGGCGGCCCCAGCGCTCCGGGCGCCTCCGGGAGCTCCGTCCAGCGCTGTAGCGCGAGGCCCGCCCCGCTGAGCGTCTCGGCGTCGAAGCCCAGGTGACGGTGTCCCATCGTTCGCCGGTACTCGGCGTGGTCGTGCGCGACCATGTCCAACACGACCAGGCGACCGCCCGGACGGAGCACCCTGGCGCACTCGGCGAACACCGCGGCGGGCGTCTCGACATGATGCAGTACCAACATGCACAGCGCAGCATCCAGCGAGTCGTCATCGACGGGAAGGGACTCCAGACCGCTCTCGGTGAGCGTGACGTTGGGCAGGTGGGCGGTGCGTTGGCGAGCGATCTCCAACATGGCCGGCTCTCGGTCGATGCCGATCACCCGCTCGGAGCCTGCCGAGAGGGCCGCGACGATCTCGCCGGTGCCGCATCCCAGATCCGCGATCACCATCCCGTCGGGGAGCAGGGAGAGCAGGGTGGGGAGCAGGAAGGCGTCGCCGAACAGATCGCGTCGCAGCTCCTCCCAGCGCGCACCGAGTCGCTGAAAAAACGCTCCGTCACCACGCAGGGCCAGCGTGGTGCGCAGGCGTCGCAGATCGTCGGCGTGGTCGCCGGCCTCCTCCAGCTCGGCGGAGACCAGGGCCCAGAGTCGACGGGAGCGCTCGGGGAGCCCGGCGAGATCGAGTCGGAGGAGGTTCGTGGTGCCCACGGAGCGACGATGTACCCAGCCACCTTGTATCAGCACCTTGAGATGTCGACTCACTGTGGACTGTGGGAGCTGCACGATCCTGCACAACTCCCCCACGTTCAACTCCTCGAGAGCGAGCAGGCGCAGCAGACGGGCACGGGTGGGATCAGAGAGGGCAGACAACCTATCGCAGATCCCGGTCACTCGTCACCCCCGATTCCGGACATTTTCAGTCCGTGTTGTCAGCATCGTGCGCCCGCCGGCCCCCTTCAGGACCTCCAGATCGCCAACCCTCATAACGAGCAGGCACGCACCGATGATCCGCTCATCGGGTTGAGTCCGGCGGTCGGGGCCTGTCACCAGATGTCAACGAGCAGCGTATATCCAATAATCCGGATATAAGGATTTTCCTCAACCCCGGGAGATCCCCATGAGCACAGCTCCGACCACCAAGACCACTGCCTTCCTCGATACGCAGCTCCCGCTGTTCTCGGGCCTGCCCTACCGGGTGGCTGACCTGTCCGAAGACACGGTGCGCTTCGGCCGCAAGGAGATGGATCTGGCCCTCATCGAGATGCCCGGACTGCACGCGCTGCGCGAGGAGTACGCGGGGCAGGCCCCGCTGGCCGGCGCGAAGATCATGGGCTCCCTGCACATGACCATCCAGACCGCCGTGCTGATCGAGACGCTCGTTGACCTCGGCGCGGACGTGCGCTGGGTGTCCTGCAACATCTTCTCCACCCAGGATCACGCCGCTGCCGCCACGGTGGTCGGCCCGACCGGCACCCACGACGCGCCGACAGGCACCCCCGTCTACGCGTGGAAGGGCGAGACCCTCGCAGAGTACTGGTGGTGCACCCTCCAGGCGCTGATCTGGCCCGACAGCAGTGGCTCCAGCGCTGGCGGGCCCAACCTGATCCTCGATGACGGCGGCGACGCGACCCTCCTGGTCCACCTCGGCTACGAGATGGAGATCGCCGGCACCATGCCCGATCCCGCCGACGGCACCAGCGACGAGCACAGCATCATCCTCTCCCTGCTGCGCGACGTGCGCCTGCAGAAGGGGGATCGTTTCTGGCACGGCATCGCCCCGCACATCCGCGGCGTCTCCGAAGAGACCACCACCGGCGTGCATCGCCTGTACGAGCGCGTCGCCAACGGAACGCTCCTCTTCCCGGCCATCAACGTCAACGACTCGGTCACCAAGAGCAAGTTCGACAACGTCTACGGCTGCCGGCACTCGCTGGTCGATGCCATCATGCGCGCCACCGACGTCCTCATCGCGGGCAAGCGGGCGCTGGTCCTCGGCTACGGCGACGTCGGCAAGGGCAGCGCCGACTCTCTGCGCGGTCAGTGCGCTCGCGTGGCGATCACAGAGGTCGATCCGATCTGCGCTCTGCAGGCCTGCATGCGCGGCATCGACGTCGTTTCCATCGACGATGTGGTCGGTGACATCGACATCTTCGTCACGGCCACCGGCAACAAGGACATCATCACCGCGGCGCACATGCAGCAGATGAAGCACAACGCCATCGTCAGCAACATCGGTCACTTCGACAACGAGATCGACATGGCCGGGCTGGAGGCGCTCCGCGAGGCCGGCGAGGTCGAGAAGATCGAGATCAAGCCGCAGGTCCACGAGTGGAAGTTCAACAGCACCACGCACGGTCCCAACGGCGGCGGGCACTCCATCATCGTTCTGGCCGAGGGGCGTCTGGTCAACCTGGGCTGCGCCACGGGTCACCCCAGCTTCGTGATGAGCGCCAGCTTCACCAACCAGACCATGGCGCAGATCG
>CAYXGP010000051.1:40499-41571 GCA_964464515.1 uncultured Enterobacterales bacterium | reverse complement strand
ACGACAAGCACGGACGGTTCATCGATCGGGTGTTCTCGGACCCGGAGATCCTGGCTTTCCTCAAGAGGAAGGTGCTGGACGGGGTCTACAACCGATTGAGCAGTGACGAAGCCGGCAGCGGCTAAGGGTTTCGGCATGGGAGTACGCAGCATGAATCGCCGTGATCTACTCTCTGGAGAGTCCTGCTCGCCGTTTGGCCTACATGGCTTTCGCGTCGTTTGTAGGGTGGGGAAGGTGCTCGGCCTGCTGCTTGCATTTACAGGCTGTGCATACGTGTCAAGCGATGATCTCGACGCGAGGCTTGACATGGATGGCGATGGCATTGCGCGTCCCGATGACTGTGATGATCAAGACTCCAGTGTCGGCTCGCTCTCCTGGTTCGTAGACTCGGATCTCGATGGGTATGGCAGCGAGAGCGTGGTGGTGACGTGTACGCTTGAGGAAGGTCTCTCCGCAACTTCGGATGACTGCAACGATGGCGATCCTCTGGCCTACCCTGGCGCAGATGAGCGTTGCAATGGACAGGATGACGACTGTGACGAACAGCTCGATGAAGACCCTATCGATCCAGACCGCTGGTATCGAGATAGCGATGGTGACGGCTATGGCCACTCTCTGGACGAAGTGACTGCCTGTGAACCGCCGCGCGGCTACGTCGCCGATGGAACAGACTGTGACGATGGAGATCCCGAGGTGAATCCGGGCGTTGCCTGGTATCGGGATGCGGACGGCGACGGATATGGCGATCCGAAGGCCACGGTTACCGCCTGTGATGACCTCACAGGATACCTCGACTATGCTGGGGACTGTGATGATACAAACCCAACAGTCAGTCCAGAAGGCGTTGAGACATGCGACCCGGATGATGTCGATGAGGACTGTGATGGCCGTTCAGATGATCAGGACGACGATGCCGTCGAGAAGGTGACTTGGTATGTCGATGGTGACGGCGATGGTTATGGCGCCAGTGATGAGTGGGAGGTTTCCTGCGAAGCCCCTGCCGGATTCGTTGATGATGACAACGACTGCGACGATGATGCGGTCGATATCAGCCCCGGTGAAATGGAGTCCT
>CAYXGP010000051.1:40082-40489 GCA_964464515.1 uncultured Enterobacterales bacterium | reverse complement strand
CCCGGGTTAAATGTATCCCGCGATGAGCGGATAGACAACGACTGTGACGGCTCGATGGACTGCGGGGATTCAAGCTGTGCCACGCAGAAAGCATGCGACGTGATCAGCCTTGCGGACGCCGATGCTTCTTTCCAAGGTGAGACCGAGTTTGGGCATGCCGGGAGCGCGTTGTGCTCAGGGGATGTAAATGCTGATGGGTACGATGATGTCATCGTGGGGGCAAGCCATGAGGCAACCGGTGGCACTCAGATCGGTGCGGTTTACGTCCTGCATTCACCCTTGGCAGGAACATTCAGCCTCGCCGATGCAGATGCCATCCTCCGCGGAGAGGGAGACCGGGATTACGCTGGAGTTTCAGTAGCCTCTGGCGCTGACATCACGGGAGACGGGCTTGTTGACATCGTTGT
>CAYXGP010000051.1:0-40072 GCA_964464515.1 uncultured Enterobacterales bacterium | reverse complement strand
CACGGGTGTTGACCGCGAATCGCCTGGTCACGCGGCAGATGGTCTGGTTTACATTCTGAGTGGCGCTGTAAGTGGAGAGCTCAGCCTTGCAGACTCCGAGGCTTTCGTAGAGGGAGGTGAAACCACTGCCGTCGGGTACAAGGTTGCCATTGACGGCGATGTTGATGGCGATGGGAACGCAGATCTTCTCATGGGGGCTCCCCAGAATTGCGATATGGGTGGCGGTGGGATCTACTTGCTTTTCGGTCCTGTCTCTGGAACAACTCGCCTCCAAGATGGTGAGGCAGATGTCGTTCGCTGCGGGGTGGAAGACGGAGACTATGTTGGGTGGGTGGCCGGCTATGGCGGCGATGTCAATGCCGACGGATTTGATGATGTCATCACGAGCAGCTGGACCGGTGACGGCGAATCCAAGGAGAGTGGGGTGGTCTACCTGTTTCTGGGACCACTCTCTGGAGAGGGGGACATCTCTACTGCCGATGGCGAGCTTCTGGGAGAGGCCACAGGTGACGAGGCGGGAGTTGATGCGGCGAGAGCAGGTGATGTCAACGGGGATGGATATGCAGATATTGTAGTCGGTGCTGAGGAGGAAGCGAGTGGAGGAGCCGATGCCGGTGCTGCCTACCTGGTACTCGGCCCCCTAAGCGGAACGTTGGGGTTGTCGTCTGCACAGGCTAAGTTCATCGGCGAATCCAGCACTGACTACGTGGGGGGCGCGGTCTCCACCGCTGGGGACTATAACGACGATGGATTCGATGATCTCATCATCGGTGCGATAGGCGCCGATGATGATGGCGTCGTGGGCGTTGGCGGTGCCTATCTTGTTTTGGGTCCAGTCACGGGAACACTGTCCCTATCAGCGGCTGACGCTAAGTTCGCTGGTGAAACTCCTGCCGGTTCCTGGGCAGGGGAGGCTGTCGCGCCTGCTGGAGATATCGACGCAGATGGATACGACGACTTTTTGGTTGGTGCGCACCGCTGGTCTGGATTGGATGACGCGGGCGCTGCCTACTTATTGCTGGGAGCAGGTACGGAGAAGTGACAACTCGCTTCGGGTTCCTCTGCTCATTGGTTGAAGCGACGCACTGGAAACAGCCCTGGTTCGGATACACGCTGAACCCTGCGATTGTGACGAGATTGTGGTCTGGGGCAGAAATGGGGCAGCGACTTCGTCCGGACCATTCGACAGCGTGTCGCAGGTTCGATATGTTCAGCAGGAGACAAAGAGTGAAAGCGCCGTTGTCGTGGGCAAAGCAGCGTGCCAGACGTGGTTTTCATTGTGTTGAGAGGGCTGGGTTCGACTCCCACCGCCTCCACCATCTCTTTCTTAATGATTCCAGTCATTTACGGTAATGCAACCCAGCTAAAACACGGCTGGTGTGACCAAGACGTGACCACCACTCATCGAGATCCCCTCCAGGCGTGCGATGTAGTTCGGCTCCACCTCCGGCGAGAGGTGGCTGTACCGCATCGTCGTCTGGATGTCCTTGTGACCCGGGAACACCTGGATCGCGCGACATCGGCACTCCCTTCATGACGAGCTGGCTGGCGAAGCTGTTCGCATGTCGTGGAGCTGGATCTCCGGTAGCCCCGCTGCTGTGAGCACCCGCCGGAACGGCCGCTTGACCACGTCGTGGTTGATGTAGCCTGCCATCCTCTCAGCCGTCTCCATCGTAACCTGCCGGCCGCGGCGTGGCGGGACATCACCGACCCAAGGGACCCAAGAGCCCAACGCTACGGTCTCGCCAAGCAGCGGAATGTGCTGCCCGCCATCTGGCGCGAGGACAGCGCTGGGCTCGGATGGGGACGGCGATGGAGTTGCTGGGTCTGCTGCGCATCCTGGCATTCAACCTGGTGCGCTTGGCGCGGCATCATGTGCTGAAAGGGCACGATGGTGACCTGCGGCCGTTTCGACGACCTCTGGGGTTGATGCGGATTGCGCTGGGCACGTCGATCGAGTATGCAGCCGGATTCGGCTGATCTGGGGCTCCGCGGAGCTCATACTCCCACCTCCGCTGCTTCTTTGACATCCACGATCGACAACCACCGCAGGGAGAGGTGCGCCTCGATGATCCGGGCCGAGAAGACAGCGACGGTGGTGGGGGTGGTGGAGTGCGGCCCCACTCTTCACGGATCAAACCTGGCCCGCATCGCTGCAGACTGGCGCCGGTCTCGGTTGTGTGGTAGACCTCTGGCATGCCGCAGAGAAATTCCGCTCCTGGACCAACGCAGCCAGGTCTGGATGCACAGATCAAGACCGTCCGAGGCCTTCTCCTGGACTCTGCATTGTCCATTCCGAATTACCAGCGGCCCTACAAGTGGACTGTTCACAATGTCCGCCAGTTGTTCACGGACATCGCGGTTCACAAGAACGTGTCTGCCTACCGGCTCGGGACGATCGTGTTTCACCAGGAGGATGGAAGACGCAATATCGTCGATGGACAGCAGCGCACGCTCACTCTGCTGCTGACCGCCCGAGCATTGCTTCAAAACCGCAGAGCGACCCTCGTCCGGAAGGATCTTCGCGAGCAACTCGACGCCCTGCAAGGGGCGATGATCAATCCGAAATTCACCAACGCTGTGTCGAGAGCGAACCTCCTGACCAATGCCCGAGAGATTCGGCGGACGGTCTCTCGATCAGACTTCACCGAAGAGGTGATCGACTTCCTGCTGAATCGCTGTGAGGTGGTCACCTTCACCCTGAACGACATCTCGGAGGCGTTCCAGTTCTTCGACTCCCAGAACGCTCGCGGCCGGGATCTGGAGCCCCACGATCTTCTCAAGGCGTACCATCTCCGCGAGTTCAGCCAGGCTGAGCGACACCTCCAGGCGCAGACCGTACATCGCTGGGAGCGAGCGCCCATCAACCGGCTCGCCGAACTATTCGCGACCTATCTGTCTCGGATCCGGCGCTGGATGAACGGTGCCTCAGCCCGGTACTTCACCAAGGCCGACACGCACCTGTTCAAGGGCATGAACATCGACGCTATCGACAGGTATCCGTACGTCGAGTCGGTCCGGATCACCCACCACTTCGTCGATCATTACAACGGACAGTTCGAGCGCCGGATCGACGGACAGCGGATGCCCTACCCCTTTCGCCTTGACCAGATCATCCTCAACGGGCGCCGGTTCTTCGAGATGATCGGGCACTATCAGGAGGCGGTCTCAGACCTCTCGAACATACTGGCCTTGCGTTTGGACGGGTACGCTCCAGAGATCCTCAAGGTGTTGAATTCATACAGCGGCCGCCGTCGCACCGGAGATCGGTATGTTCGGTCACTGTTTGATTGCCTGCTGCTGTGCTACATCGACAAGTTCGGGCACGCAGAGCTGAGCCGGGCGATCGAGAAGGGCTTCATCTGGGCCTGGACCCTGCGCCTGCGGATGCGGGCCGTGCGTGTCGCGACGTTGGACAACTATGTGGTGAGTGAATGCAATCTATTCATGCGGCTGAAAGAGGCGATCCTGCCGGCTCACCTTCTCGCCATCACACTCCCCACGCTGAGCGACAGTCGGGCCACTCGGGTCGAGCCGATCCAGGACCTCTTCCGGAGGATGCACTACCTTGCGTGAACCGATCACCGCGCTGACGATTCGGCAGCTCCTGGGCAGCCAGGATGACTACTTGATCCCGATGTACCAGCGGAACTACGCCTGGGGAGAGTGGGAGATCACCCAGCTCATCCAGGACGTCGTGGATTATGCAGAGAGGGACGGCTCGACGCGGTACTTCATCGGCACGCTGGTGGTCTTCGAGCGCAACCAGGCGGGACGACGCCGCTTCGAGACCATCGACGGGCAGCAACGGTTGACGACGCTCTCGCTGCTCACGGCCTACCTCAAACACAGCGGGAGCGTCGACTGCTCGTGGTACACGCGACAGACCGTGCTGTTCGAGAGCCGCGCCCATTCCCGCAAGACGCTCCAGGCCATCTTCAACGGCACCTCCTCCGGTGATCCGCGGGATGCGCTCTCTCCCGACGAGCGTAACGAGGCGATCCTGAAGGGGTATCTGCTCATCGAGAAGATCCTCCCGCGCCTGCTCGGCGCAGTCTCCGAGGAGCGGTTTGCCGCCTACCTGTTCGACCGCGTGCAGCTCATGCGCGTCCAAGTGCCGCCCGACACCGACCTGAATCACTACTTCGAGATCATGAACAACCGGGGAGAGCAGCTCGAGAAGCACGAGGTGCTGAAAGCGAAGCTGATGGACGCGCTCGGGAGCGCCGGGGATCGCGAGTGTCTACATCGGGTCTGGGAGGCCTGCGCGAACATGGAGCGGTACGTGCAGATGAGCTTCACGCCGAGACAACGTAGCGTGCTTTTTGGAGACGACTGGGGGTTGCTGAAGTCGCGAAGCTTCGACGTGATTCGGGAGATTCTCGCGCCGAGACAGAACAGCGCCGAGGCGAGGGACGCGGTCTCCCTCGACGACGTCTTCGCCCGACTCGACGCGGCGCACGGGCCGGCCCCAGGAGGGCCGGGGACGGGGAACCAGGAGCGATTCAGCACCGTGATCAACTTCCCGAATTTCCTGCTCCACGTGCTGCGCGTGATGCTCAGGCGAGACGTGCCGCTGGATGACAAGCGGCTGCTGGATACCTTCCGTGTGTACCTGCTCGAACCGGAAGACTCGGAGGAGCTGGTCAAGCGGTTCGTGGTCTCCCTGCTCCAATGCAAGAACCTGTTCGACCACTATATCATCAAGAGAGCGTTCCCGAACGGCCAGGGCCGCTGGATCCTCAAAAGGCTCAAGAAGATTGACCGGAAGCCCTCCTACGCGAACACGTTCGACGACGACGGGGGCAAGAACCTGACCCTCCTTATGCTCCTGTCGGCGTTCCATGTTTCTACGCCTACGATGATCTACAAACACTGGCTGAACGCTGCGCTGTCCTTTCTGTACCATCGGGCTGAGTCCGCGAAGATCAAACACAGGAAGTACCTGGCCTACCTGGAGGGCCTCGCGCGGGCGTTCCTGTTCGATCGCTTCCTGGTCGTCGAGGGCGAGGGAGGCGCGTCCCGCGCTGAGTACTTCGACATCATCTACAGGCGGGGAGGGAAGTGTCGGCGCCGGGATGTTGGCGAGGAGGCCTTGAGCACGCGCCTGTCCTACGGCGTGATCGAGAACAACCTGATCTTCAACTACCTGGACTACCTGCTCTGGAAGCAGTCAGAGAGCCCGCGTGAGCGAGCGTACGAGTTCACGTTCCGCAGCTCGGTGGAGCACTACTACCCGCAGCGCCCGATGCCCGGCCATGACTCCCTGCCTGAGAGAATTCTCAATGATTTCGGGAACCTGTGTCTCATCAGCCACAGCAAGAACTCACGCCTGAGCAACTACATGCCTGCGGCGAAGAAGGAGCATTACCGTGGTAGCACCATCGACAGCATCAAACAGCACCGTATGATGCAGGTGGCGGTGTGGGACACGCGTGCGATCTTGAAGCATGGAAGGGCGATGAGACAGGTGCTGCTCGCCGATCTGGAGCCGTGATCGGCTGCCCTGCTCTATTTCATGTGTGGAGGGGAGCCCGAATTCCCCTGAGGCCGTCATCAGACCGGAGTCTGGCGAATAAGGGCCGTATGCAGATCCTGCATGAACTGGTCGATGAATTGCTCGCCGACATCTCGCGTTCACGCCTTCAGTCGCCCCCAGGCTTGCTCGGCGAGACTCTGCGGCACGCCACCTTGGGATGCCTCGGGGTTGCTCCCGGTGATGGCTGCGTGGGTGCCGGTGTCGCCATCCAGTGTGCCCTGCGCGCAGCGCTTGAAGATCCTGCCGAAACCGACCGTGGGTGCCCGTTGGTAGGCCTGACGTCGGCACGTCTCCAGATCGAGCGTCGGATCGAAGCAGTGCTCAGCTACCGTGAGGGTCAGCACTGCGTCTTCGTCGATGAGCTGATGGCCGCCCCTCGCGGGAGCCCGACGCGGTGGTCGCCTGGTTGCACAGCCAGCTATGCAGGGATGGCCGCCCCCGAGCCAGAGGCGGCTGAGCAGGCTGTCCCGTAGCCGGGGTTCGACGAGGAGTCGCTTTGAGCAATGCCGCTGTGATCAAGAAACCGGAGGTCCGAACCCTGACGGACGGCCGCGTCATCATCCGCCGCGTCGATCTCACCGACGTCGATACGATCTTCGCTGGGGTGATCGACACGATGGCGTCGCTCTCGAAGTGGATGCCCTGGGCGCACCCCGCCTACAGCCGCGACGACGCCTGCTGGTTCGCGGCCGACGCCTGGTTGGCGTGGGACAGCGGCGCGGCGTTCGAGTTCCTGGTCGAGGACGTCCAGGACGGTCGGTTCCTCGGGCTGTGCGGGCTGAACGGCGTGAGCGCGTCGGAGGGGCGGGCCAACCTGGGGTATTGGGTGCGAGAGGGCGAGACCGGAGCGGGGGTAGGCACCGCTGCGGCCCGGCTGGTCGCCCGGTTTGGCTTCGAGCACGTCGGCCTGCGGCGTATCCGACTGTTCCACGTCGTCGGCAACATCGGCTCCCGAAAGGTGGCTGAGAGGACCGGTTTTGTGCTGGAGGGGGTGCAGCGGGCGCGGCTGTCGGTTGGAGGGCAGACCCGCGACACGAAGCTGTACTCACTGGTGAGTGTCGATGAGGTGCGCTCGGGTTGAGCGCGAGTCCCGCCAGGCGAATGCGCCCAGCTACTCCGCCCCACCGAGCAGCAGATAGGCCACGCCGTCGTGGCTCTCAGCATCGGTGGCGTAGTACGCGCCGACCATGACGTCGGCGAAGCCGTCGGCGTTGACGTCGCCGACCCCGGCGACCCCGTCCCCCGCCCAGTCGTTGCTCTCCACACCGAGCAGACGGGCATCCGCGCCCGACAGGTCGTGGGTTCCGCTGGCCGGCCCCAGCACCAGGTACGCGCCCCCCGCGGCCGACCAGACGTCATGGTTCAGGCGATAGTCCCCGATCAGCAGATCGTCGTGACCATCTCCATCGACGTCGCCGGCTGCAGACACGGCGCGCCCCGCGGCGCTCCCGTAGTAATCCGGCTCCTTTGTCTCTGCGGTGTAGTGGGCGGCTGCGACGTGTCCCAGAGAGACGACCCCGCTGATCGGGCCCGCGACCAGATAGGCCCCGCAGTTCGCAGATCCCACCAGCACGTCGTCGTATCCATCCGCGTCGACGTCACCAGCCGAGGAGACGTCGATGCCGATGTAGCAGCTCGACCCCGCGTGGCTTCCGTGTATAGACGCGTGGGCGTCCGCGAGACTGCCGGACGTCAGTGAAGCGCCCGACAAAAGGTAGGCCGCGCCGAGGTTCGACTGCACCCCCCTGGCCCCGATGACGAGGTCGGGGAGGCCGTCGCCGTCCACATCGCCAGCGACGGATAGGGCCTCGCCCGCGTAGTCGCCGGCCGTCACCCCATCGACGATCGCGGCTGCCGATGAGAGCGAGACCGCTCCCGAGAACGGACCGAGCGCCACCGAGAGGCTCCCCGCGGAGCCCTCGGCGATGGGCATGCCGACTGCGGCGTCCATCTCTCCGTCGTCGTCGAAGTCCGCCGTCGTCACCTGGTAGATCGAGTCCGTCGCGCTGCTCAAGCTCGCGTCGGCAGAGGCAGAGACAGCGAGGTCCGCCGTCACAGGCCCGGTCACCAGGTACGCGGTGAAGCTGGTCTCGCGGGTGATCAGCAGATCGCCGAAGCCGTCTGCGTTCATGTCGCCCATTCCGGCCATGAGGTTTCCTTCGTCCAGCTTGAACCCGGCTTCGCCGAGAGACTGCGCGCCCGAGACCGCGCCGCTGACGATGTACCCGCCGTGGTTACCCGATCCGCCGACGCCGAAGTCGTCGAGGCCGTCCCCGTCGATGTCGCCGAGCGCTGACAGCAGCCGTCCCATCTGCGCGTTCTCGGCCTCTCCGGTGAGCGCTGCATGCGCATCGCCGAGCGAGACGTCTCCGCTCAGGGCGCACTCTCCTGCTGTCTCCCCGTCGCAGTTGTTGTCGATGTCGTCTCCGCAGGCCTCCAGCGCGTCGGGGCTCACCAGCGCGTCACCGTCGTCGCAGTCCGCCCCGCCCACGCCTGTATATCCATCTCCGTCGGCGTCGTCGTCGTCCTCGCCGTCACAGTTCTGATCGACCCCGTCGTACCAGACCTCGTCTGCGTCCGGGCTGAAGCCCGGATCGCTGTCGTCGCAGTCATCGAAGTTGGAGACGAAGCCGTCGGGCTGCGCGCAGGCCCGCGTCGGCTTCGCGAGATCTCCGTAGCCGTCAGCGTCAGTGTCGGCGTACCAGGTGAGGGCGTCGGCCGCCGCTCCTTCATCTGTCTCCCCGTCACAGTCGTTGTCGATCTGGTCACCGCACCACTCCGAGGCGGACGGGTTCACCGAGAAGTCCCCGTCGTCGCAGTCCAGATCGTCATCGACCGCGCCGTCCGGCTGCGGGCAGCCCGTCCACGGAGCAGCCGGATCGCCAGACCCGTCACCGTCGGCGTCCATCCACCACGTCGGGTCATCCGTCGCGCCAGAGCAGTCCCGATCCACAGCGTCACAAGCCTCTCGCGCGCCGGGGTGGATCGCCGAGTCGGAGTCGTCGCAGTCGCCGGCCTCAGAGGTCGCGCCGAACGGCTCCGTGCAGGCGGTCAGCGCTGCGTCCGGATCGCCGTACCCGTCACCGTCCGCGTCGCCATACCAGGTCGCCGCGTCTGCTGCATCGTCCTCGTCTGTTACGCCGTCACAGTCGTTGTCTACAGCGTCACAGACCTCGTCGGCGTCGGGGTGGATGGCGGGGGCGTCGTCGTCGCAGTCGCCGTCCCTGGCCGCGTGGTTCTCGGGCTGCGTGCACTGGCTCGCCCCAGCGGCAGTGCCGAAACCGTCGCCGTCCTGATCGAGGTACCACTGAACTGTCGAGACAGCTGGATCAGCGTCGTCACAGTCGTCCGGACGGGCCACGCCGTCGCCGTCGAGGTCCATCCGTCGTGCCAGGTCTGCGTCGGTGAGGAGCGCGCAGCCAGCCAGGAGTGCTGCCCACATGAAGACACCCCGTTGAAGGGCGAGAAGCGGGGACCTTCCTCTGGTAGCGCGTTCCCACGAGCCCGCCCATCCGTCCGCGGGGCGAGTCCGACGAGCTGCTGTGTGACGCCGCAACCGGACGACATCAGCTCACTCCTCATCCGACCACTGCTCCAGCACCTCGTCCTGCCACTCGACGAACAGATCGGGTCTCCTCTGCAGCCCCATGAACGTCAAGCGCAGCACGTCGAAGCCAGCGCCCGAGAGGCGCCGGGCCACCGCCGGTCCCTGCGTGACGTTCGATGAGTGTACGAGGATCGGGACGTCCCGGGGGAGGTAGCGGGCGAGCGCCTCTGCGACGTCGGTGCCGCTCCCCGTGGGCTGAACCGTGCAGGGACGCTCGGTCAGGTCGTGATCCAGCAGGACCCCTGCGCAGCCGTCCCCGCGATCGCGTCGCAGCACGCCGATCGCCCGTCCAGCGTCGGGAGTCCACAGCAGGCGCAGGCCGGCGCGGAGGTGTCGCCGGAACCACGTCACGCGCGGCTGGCTGTCTTCGACCAGGAGGAGGTGTGGTGTTCGCATCGTTCCTCGTGCAGAGACGTCGCCCGTCTCTGCAACCATCATCCCCGATGACGCGATGACCAGACCCCGCGTGCGGAGCGGCCGGAGGATACAGTGCCGCGGGTTCAAGTAGACCCGCGGCGCTGTACGTCCTATCCGGGGGCACAGCCCCCCGCGCCCCCATCACCGCTCGCTTCGCGCGCGGACCACCGATTCTCGGCGGCGTCCAGCACCGACGACTCCAGGTTGTCCCCTGGACAACCTGAACCCGCGGCACTGTATCAACCACCTGCATCCACCCACCCGGAAGACCGCGTCGATGTCGAGCCTGTCCGACCTGACCCCACGCCAGCGCACCATCCTCGAGATCCTGGCGGTGGCCTGGGAGCCGATCACCCGGAGCGAGCTCGCCGACGCCCTCAACCGGACGGGAGCGCGCTGTCGCGCGGGTCGCTTCACCGTATCGGTGGTGACTCCCACCATCCGTCAGCTCACGGTCCGGGATCTCGTGGTCACCAATCAACGCACCGCCTGCAGGCCCGCGATCGCCGAGCAGGTGGTCCGTGGCCTGTCCCGCGCGCGCCTGCAGCGCCTGGCGAGCCTCGTGCGGAAGGCGATCCCGATCCGCGAGAGAACCCGCTACATCTGGGAGACGCGGACGGTGACCCGTGGGGCGGTCTACCGCTGCCGCGAGCAGGCCGAGCGGGAGCTGCGGCTGGCGCTCTACCTGGGCGAGGCCGAGGCGCTCGCTGCCCTGCGGACCGAGGGCGAGACCGGCCGGCGGCCCCTGGCGTCTCTGTGGAACGCGCTCCCGGATCCCGCGTGGACGGCGGCGCTGCTGCCTCCGCACGGCGCGCTGGTGCTGGCAGAGGTCTGCGAGGCTGCGCTGGAGACCGGCGCGTCCTGCACCGCAGCGTTCGCGGCGCTGGAGACGCTCGCGAGCGCCACCTCGTCGGCGGAGGCGGTGCAGGCGCGGGCGCGGCAGCACATCGTCCGGGGCGCTTTCGACGTCGCGGAGGAGCTCCTCGCCGGCCGAACGGACAGCGGGGGGCGGTCTCTATCGGCGCTGGCTGCCCTGGCCCGCGGCGATGTCGAGACGGCGCTGTTGCGTTGGGACGCAGCCAACACCGCGCGTCGCAGGGAGACCCGCAAGCGAATCGTTCATCCCCCGCTGCCGGACGCGCTGTTCCATGTCGCAGCCCTTCTGGCGGAGGACCGGATGCAGGCGGCGCAGACCGCCCTGGCGGCCATCGAGCGGGGGGACCGCCTCCTCCCGACGGTTCGTCCGCGCGGCGTGAACGAGCTGAACAACGCGCTCCTCAGGGTCGAAGACGGCACGATCACCCGGAGCACCGCGGGCGACAACTGGGAGAACCACACGCCCTTGGAGCTGCTGGCGGCCAGCCTGGCGGCGCGGTGGGCTGGCACGCCCCTCCCCCCGGCCCGACGGCAGGCGCTGGAGCGGGGCGTCTCGGCATGCAGTGCGGCGGACTACTCCTGGCTGGCGGCGGAGCTGGAGGCGGTCCTGGCACCCCGGACACCTGCGCGCCGCCCGCCCGCGCTGCGCGCCCTGGTGGTCCCGCGTCCGCTGTGGCAGATCAAGCTGGACGCCCTGACCGCGCTGGGCCTTCCCGAGCCAGCGCCGAGCGTCACCGGGCAGCGCATGGCGTGGCGGATCGGTCCCGAGGGCGAGGTGGAGCCGCGGATCCAGAAGGTCCGGAAGGGCGGCGGGTGGACCGGGGGGCGGCGGGTGGCGCTCCATCGCCTCGAAGACGGCGACGGGGTGCTCTCCTTCCTGACGGCGCAGGACGGGCGCGCGGCCGAGGCGCTCCGGGTGGTGCTCGACCCGTACAGCGGCAAGCCCACCTGGGAGCTGGAGTCCGCGGCTGTCCTGGCGGCCCTGGTGGGGCACCCGCTGCTGTTCGACCTCCGGGGCGACCCGGTCGAGCTGAGCCTGGGCGAGGTCCGTCTGTCGATGACCTCCGATCGCAAGGGGCTGCGGCTCAAGCTGGAGCCTCCCCTCAACGAGGACGGCTGGACGCTGGCGTGGAGCGGCAGCCGCGCGACCTTCTACCGGGCCACCCCGAAGCAGCGTGAGCTGGGGAACATCCTGGGCGGCGGACTGAAGGCACCCCGCAGCGCGGAGGCGCAGCTTCGCGCCGCCGCGGAGGCCCTCGCCCCCCACCTGCAGGTGCAGATCGCCGGGGCCGCCGCCGCGGAGATCGCCGCGGAGCCGGGCGATCCCACCCCGTGGTTCACAATCACGCCCGCCGACGACGGGCTGTCGTTTGCGCTGCGGGTCCGCCCCCTCGGCGAGGACGGGCCGGCGTTTCCCCCTGGAGGCGGCCAGTCGCTGCTGCTGGCGACGCTGGCCGGCACCGCGCGGCGGGCGCAGCGAGACCTCGCGGCGGAGACCGCGCGGGCGAGCGCTGCCCTGCGCGCCTGTCCCGCGCTGGAGGACGCCATGGCCGGCGCCTCGGAGCGTCGCTGCGCGCTGCCTCTGGCCCTCGCGCTCCCGGTGCTGCAGCAGCTCGACGCGCTGGGCGATCAGGTGTGTCTGCGTTGGTCGCGCACAGATCCCTGGAGCGTCACGCCGGATCTGGGTGGGGGCGCCCTGTCGCTGGAGATCAAGGGCCGCGGAGGCGGGTTCGCGCTGTCCGGGGCGCTCTCGCTGGGCGACGAGGAGCTGGAGCTGGGCACCCTCGGAGACATGCTGGCAGACTCCCCGTCCCGCTTCGTGCAGATCGCTCCGGGTCGGTTTGTGGCGCTGACCGAGGCGTTTCGGCGACGCCTGGAGGCCGTGCTACGCGCGGCGCCAGGCCTGCGTCTGCCGGGCTACGCCGCGCCGCTGCTCGAGGAGCTGACGGAGGAGGCCGCGCAGGTCCGCGCCACCCGCGCATGGACCGCCATGCTGGCGCGGATACGGGCCGCCGCGGAGTCCCGTCCGGAGGTGCCGTCGCTGCTGCGCGCGGAGCTGCGGCCCTACCAGGAGGAGGGGTTCCGCTGGCTCGCACGGCTGTCGGTCTGGGGGGCCGGGGCCTGCCTGGCCGACGACATGGGGCTGGGCAAGACCGTACAGGCGCTGGCGCTGATGCTGCATCGCGGCGCCGGCGGGCCTGCGCTGGTGGTGGCGCCCACGTCGGTCTGCGGAACGTGGCTGGCAGAGGCCCGACGGTTCGCGCCCACGCTGCGCGCCGTCCGCTTCGGGCCCGGAGACCGCGCGGAGACGCTAGCGGGCCTGGGGCCGATGTCGCTGCTGGTGTGCAGCTACGGGCTGCTGATCTCCGAGCGGGAGGCGCTGACGGAGATCGAGTGGCACACGGTGGTCCTCGACGAGGCGCAGGCGATCAAGAACCCCCAGACCCGCCGCCACCAGGCCGCCGTGGCGCTGCAGGCGGAGTTCCGGATGGTCACCACGGGCACGCCCATCGAGAACCACCTGGGCGAGCTGTGGAGCCTGATGCGCTTCCTCAATCCGGGGCTGCTGGGCACCCACCGGCGCTTCCGCGAGACCTGGGCCGATCCCATCGAGCGGGACAGCGATCCCCGGGCGCGCGCTGCGCTGCGGCGACTGCTGCGACCGTTCATGCTGCGCCGTCGCAAGAGCCAGGTGCTCCACGAACTGCCCCCCCGGACGGACGTCGCGCTGTCGGTGGTCCTCCCCGCCGACGAGGCCGCCCACTACGAGGCGCTCCGGCAGACCGCCCTGGCGCGGGCGCGCGAGGGCGGAACGATGCAGATGCTTGCGGAGATCACCCGGCTGCGGCGGGCCTGCTGCCATCCCCGCCTGATCGACCCGCAGACGACGCTGCCCGGGGCCAAGCTGGCGGCGTTCCGCGAGCTGGTCGGTCAGCTCCGGGAGGGCGGGCACAAGGCGCTGGTGTTCAGCCAGTTCGTCGCCCACCTGACCATCCTGCGGGAGTGGCTGGACGCCGAGGAGATCCCCTACCAGTACCTGGACGGCTCCACGCCCACCCGGGCGCGCGAGCGGGCGGTCCGGGCGTTCCAGTCCGGTCAGGGAGATCTGTTCCTCATCAGCCTGCGCGCCGGGGGCTTCGGGCTCAACCTCACGGCGGCGGATTACGTGCTGCACATGGACCCGTGGTGGAACCCCGCCGTCGAGGATCAGGCGTCGGATCGGGCGCACCGGATCGGGCAGACGCGGCCGGTGACGGTCTATCGGCTGGTCACGCAGGGAACGATCGAGGAGCGGGTGCTGCAGCTCCATGCCCAGAAGCGCGCGCTGGCGCAGCGGGTGTTGGAGGGCGCAGAGCAGGCGGCGCGGATCACCGCCGACGAGTGGCTGTCGCTGCTGGAGACCCCCGCCGACTGAGGCCGGCCCATGGCAGGCGATAAGAGACAGTGACCACGAGTGGACCGATGCCATCACCCACCAGCGCGCCCGGGATGGGCGTAACAGTCGTCACATGTAACGACGGTTACGCGCTGCAGGCGGTCGTCTTCGAGCCGCGGGGGGAGCGCCGATCGACAGTGATCGTCTGCCCTGCGATCTTCGTGGCGCGGGACTACTACGCGCGCTTCGCGGCCGATCTGGCGCGACGCGGTCATCGCGTGGTGATCTACGACAACCGCGGCGTGGGAGAGTCGCTCCGCGCCGAGACGCGCCCCTGGGAGCATCGCCTGCGGGACTGGGGCGAGCGGGACCTGCCGGCGGTCATCGCGTGGGCCCGGTCGACCGGCGAGGGCGATCGCCTCTTCGTGGTGGGACACAGCATGGGCGGTCAGGTCGTCGCGCTCTCCGAGGCGGTGCACCAGCTCACCGGCATCGTCACGGTCGCCGCGACCGCCGCCTGGTGGGGCAATTGGCCGTTCCCCACCAACCTGGGGATCCTCGGCTGGTACTGCCTGGTGCCCGTCATCGGGAGGGCCATACCGAAGTTCCCCGCCGATCGCCTCGGCCTGGGACCCGACGTGAGCTCCGCGCTCGTGCGCGACTGGGCCCGCTGGGGACGCCACCCGCGCTACCTGCTCGGGCCGTTCGGCATGCGCCCTCACATGCACGCGTATCGAGGACGGCTGCTGGTCTACAGCTTCACTGATGACCGCCTCGCGAGCCATCGCGCTGTCCGCTCCCTCCACGCGAGCTACACGAGCGCGGAGGTGCGGCGCCGCCGCGTCGATCCCGCCACGGTCGGCGCCGAGCGAATCGGTCACTTCGGCTTCTTCCGACCGCGCGTGGGTGGCAGGCTCTGGGAGGAGACGGCGGCCTGGCTCGGCTGACGCCTCCCCGACAGCTCAGGCGCGGGCCCGCTGATCTCGGAGCATCTTCGCGAGGACGGGCACCTTGCGGCGATGCTGCGCCACGAACGGGTTGCTGGAGTCGAGCAGGTACCCGGCCAGGACCGAGCAGATCTGCGACTTCACCCCGGGGTTCTGGACCTCGTTGAAGAAGATCTCCGGGAGGTCTCCGCTGTACCAGCCGTCGATGAAGCTGCGGTAGACCGCGATGGCTCCGGACAGCGGCTGGGCGTAGGCGGCGTCCCAGTCGGGCGGCGCGCCGGACAGCTCCTGGTGGACGAGACCGGCCGCGAGGACCGCAGACTCCAGCGCGACCGTGACGCCCGCCGAGAAGACGGGGTCCAGGAACTCACCGGAGTTGCCGACCAGGACCCAGCCCGGTCCGTGCAGCGCAGAGACGGAGGTGGAGTACCCGCCGATCAGCACCGGCTCCATCTCCAGCGTGGCGTTCGCCAGGCGGCGGGCCACGTTCGGCTCTTCGCGCAGGACGGCCCACAGCCGCTCGGTCAGATCTTCGGGGTAGCGCTCCAGGAACTCGGGCGTCGCGACGACGCCGATCGAGGTCTGTCCGTTCGAGAACGGGATCACCCAGATCCAGGCGCCTTCGGGGTGCATGCACACCCAGGTCCTGCCTTCGTCGACGCCCTCCTCGCGCACATCGCCGGAGAACCACGCGAAGAGGCTGTGCCGGACGGGGAGCGTGGACGGACGAGACAGCCCCAGGAGCGAGTGGAGCACGCGCCCGTAGCCGCTGGCGTCCACCACGAAGCGCGCCGTGATGGTGTGCTCACCGCCGTCTGCGTCAACCACCTGCACCGTCGAGGGCTTGCCGGTGGAGACATCGGTGACGGTGTGCTCGTACAACACCGGGACGCCCATGTCGGCGGCGGCATCAGCGAGGGTCTTGTCGAAATCGTCGCGCGGCACCTGCCAGGTCCAGCTCCAGCCTGCGGTGTGCTGCTCGCTGAAGTCGAAGGAGGCGAGCTCGTCGCCGCGCAGGAACGCCGCGCCGTACTTCCGCAGGTAGCCCCGGGATGTCGCGGCTTCGATGAGGCCCGTCGTCTTGAGGAGATCCATGCTGTGCGGGAGCAGGCTCTCGCCGATCACGAAGCGCGGGAAGGTCGCTTTTTCGAGCACGAGGATGTCGTGCCCCTGGCGCTGAAGGAGGGAGGCCGCGGCGACACCGGCCGGGCCCGCGCCGATGATCAGCACATCGACGTTGGAAGGAACTACGCTCATCAGAAGCGTCCTGCGTGGACCTGTAGGTGCTCGTGAACGACGGCGTGGCCCATGACGGCCGCCGAACCCCCCCGAGGTAGCGCTTCGGCGCCCGCCGGAACACCCAACACAGCCCCGGGTTCGGTTGGGAACACCGGGTCCTCGAGGTGTCCGATGTGCTCATCGAGATGGCAGGAAGCCCCTGGGAAGATGGCCTGAAACATGGGCTGCCACCGAGTTGCTGGAGATCGCCGTCGTGGACGCAGAGAGGTCCCGAGGTTGGCGGAACGCCTCGCCGCTCGACTCAGCGAATTACGTCTCCACAGGTGCTGCACTCCTGACGGAGATCACCGTCGGGCAGGATACCTCGGCCGCTCCCTCTCTACATGCCCACGCCTCTCTACATCCCAACACCGAGCATCGACCCAACAGTCGGGGGCAGGTCGATGGACCAGTGGATGGCGATCAGCGGCAGCAGCGCGCGGTAGCGGTCCCAGACCAACCCGAAGACGAGGCCGACGATGAAGACAGGAAGGCCGGTGCCGACCAGTACAGAGCCGAGATCCCCCGCGGTGCCCTCCACCCCGCTCGCCAGGAAGTAGCGGGTGGGCAGGTGCCAGGCCGTGAACAGCAGCGCCGTCACGGCGATGGCCGGGAGCCGACCCCACCACGCCTCGAGGCGGGTCTGGAGGACGCCCCGAAACACGATCTCCTCTGGGAGCGCCGCCGTGAGCAGCGGCAAGAGCGCGCCGAGCATCACCAGCGGGAGCGCTTCGGCGCCGCGGGCGTCGATTGCCTCGTGGATGCGCGGCCACCACGAGCCGTTGAGCAGCAACCCCATCGCGAAGGCCGCGGCGACGTAGACCAGCCTGCGGGGGCGCCACTCCGGGAGAAGATCCGCGGGGCGGTAGCCCATACGAGCCAGGATCATCACCGGCAACACCAGCAGCGCGCCGATCTTGAAGAAGACCGTGTACCAGACATCTTGATTGAACGCCGCCGCCCCGAGGATGGGCATCGGGAAGGCCAGGATGAGCTGCGCGCACACCGCCGCCAGGCCCACGTACGCCGCAGTGTAGGCCAGCCAGAACCGGCTCTCGGCCTCCAGACGGAGGATCCGTATCCGGCTGACCGGCACGCGCTGGTAGAGGAGCCACTTCTTCATGGTCGGACCGGCGCGGGTGATGGCGGGGCGGGCACGATAGCCTACCGGGGTGCTCTCGTTCATGCTCGCGTGCGCCGCGCCGGTCTCCGTCCCTGTCTCAGCGATGGCAGGGGACCAGCCGATCGTCTGCGGTCAGCACATCGACACTCCCGACGGACACCGGGTGGTGATCAACGATCTGCGGCTCTTCGTGCATGACATTCGCCTCCGCGACGCCGATGGGGCCCGCGCGCCGCTGGTCCTCGCGGAGGGACCTTTCCAGACCAGCACCCTCGCCTTGCTGGACTTCGAGGACGGCTGCCGCAACGGCACCGCCGCGACTCACCGCAGCCTGGAGGGCGTGAGCCGGGTGCGGCGTCCGCGATCGCTGGAGATGACCCTGGGGGTGCCCACGCTGCAGAACCACGCGGATCCGACGCGGGCCGAGGGGCCCCTCTCGGCGACGTCAATGCACTGGACCTGGAAGGGGGGATACAAGTTTCTTCGTCTCGACTATACGCGCGACGGCGTGCCCGCGCGGGTGCACCTGGGCAGCACCGGCTGCGCTGGGACGATCGGCGCGCCCGAGGGGTGCCGGCGCGGCAACCGCGCGCGCGTCTCGGCAGAACTCCCGATCACTCTCGACGTCATGGCGCTCGTGGAGAGCGGCGGGTGCATGGCGGGCGCGGCGGAGCCAGGGTGCCGCGCGGTGTTCGAGGCCCTCGGGCTGGAACCCAGCACTGGAGCGTCTGTCGCCTCCGCGCCGGCCTTTCGATGATAGCGCTGCTGTGGGCCTGCACGACCGGCGGCTTCATCTGGGATCTGCCCGCGCACTTTCCGCCCCCCCGGGTGCCAGAAGCCAACCCCATGACGGAGGAAAAAATCGGACTCGGGCGGCGGCTGTTCCATGACCCGCGTCTCTCGATCGACCAGGAGATGTCCTGCGCGACCTGCCATCAGCAGGCGCTCGCGTTCACGGACGGACGGCCCCGCGGGGTCGGCACCACCGGCGAGGTTCACCCGCGGGGGGCCATGTCGCTGGCGAACGTCGCGTGGGCGCCGCGCCTCGCCTGGGCCAACCCGCTCATCGCCAGCCTGGAGGTGCAGGCGATGCTCCCGATGTTCGGAGAGGCGCCAGTGGAGATGGGGATGTCGGGCGCAGAGACGGAGCTGATCGCGCGACTGCAGGCCGACGCCGACTACCCGCGGGCGTTCGCGGCGGTCTGGCCGGAGGACCCGATCACGGTGGCGCACGTCACCGACGCGATCGCATGCTTCGAGCGCACCCTCGTCTCTGCAGACAGCCCCTACGATCGCTACATCGCGGGCGACGCCGCCGCGCTGGGGGCGGCCGAGCGGCGCGGGATGGAGCTGTTCTTCAGCGAGCGCCTGGAGTGTTTCCACTGTCACGGCGGCTTCAACTTCACGGACGCGCTCGATCACGCCGGCCTGGCGACGGTGGAGATCGCCTACCACAACACCGGGCTGTATGATCTGGACGGCGCGGGCGCCTATCCCGCGGGCGGGACGGGGCTGGCCGAGATCACCGAGGACCCCGCGGACATGGGCCGCTTCAAGGCGCCCACGCTGCGGAACATCGCGGTGACTTCTCCGTATATGCACGACGGGAGCGTCGCGGATCTCGCCGGCGTGCTGGACCACTACGCCGCGGGCGGACGCGCGGAGGGGAGCCCGCTGCGCAGCGAGTTCGTCTCGGGGTTCATCCTGTCTCCGTCCGAGAAGAGCGACGTCATCGCGTTTCTTCACTCCCTGACCGACCAGGGGTTCCTCACCGATCCCGCGCACGCCGATCCGGGGCGGTGAGTCATGCTGTGGACGCTCAGCGCTTGTCTCAGCACGCCCGCCCCGCTGCCCGGCCTGGAGCTGACCGGCGTGACGTGGACCCAGTCCTGGGACTCCTCCGCTGTGCTCTCTACGGAGGACGCGAACTCTGCAGAGACGGGAGCGGGGCGCGCCTGGACCACGACGACCGATCTCGGCTTCAGAGTCACCGTCGAGTCGGGGTTCCTGGTCACCTACAGCCTGTCTCTACGGGACTGCCCCCAGCCCGCTCTGCGCTGGAGTCCGATCGGGGCTGCGGTCGCCGCGCACGGGCCGACCGGGGGGCCCGAGGCGCTGGCGCACCCCCGAGTCACGGATCTGGCGAAGCTCGCTCCCGTGGAGCTGGCGACCTACCGGTTCGGGTCGATCCGAAAGTGCGGCGTGGAGGTCCTGCTCGCGCGCGCCGATCGCAAGACGGTGGGGATCCCGGACGGCGTCGATCTGTATGGGCGCAGCATCGCGCTCGCCGGGCGCTGGTCGCGCGACGGAGTGGAGACGCCGTTCTCGTGGTCATCGACCCTCTCGAACTCTCGCGTCACCGATCTGGCGGAGGTGACGACGACCGGAAGCGGCACGCATGCGCGCATCGATCTGCACCTCGCGCCGGGGAGGATGTTCGACGGTATCGCGCTGGACTCAATGTCCGAAGGGCTGATCCTGCGCAGTATTCTAACGAACCTGATAGACCAGACGGCGTATCGCGTCACCCTCACACCGTCGGACTCTCCATGATCGCGCGCCTGTCTCTGTTCTCCCTGCTCATCGCCTGCGGCGGGAAGGGAGACTCCGGCACTACCGCTGGCACCACCTCCGGGGCAGCGACCTCGGGGACGGAGACTTCTGGGACATCGACCTCTGGCGGGACGTCCACATCAGGCGGAACCAGCGGAGGAACATCGGGGGCCACGACCTCGGGCGGCACCAGCGGCAGCACCACCGGAAGCAGCGGCAGCGCGAGCGAGATCGACTGCACCTCCAGCAGCTATGCAGACAGATTGCTGTGTACATCGTGGATGGTCAACACGACCGAGACCGCGGCGTACATCAAGGACGGCGGCAGCGCTGTGTTGGTGAACGTCCAGTCGGCGACCGTCGTGAGCGACGGCGGGGTCGATCTTCTGCGCATCCAAGCCACCGGGATCCCAGGCTACAGCTACAGCGCCGATCAAGCCCTGGTCGACGAGCTCAACACCCGGCCTCTGGCCGAGACCGACTTTCTGACCGGAGCGACCACCATCTCGGCGGGAGACACCGTCGAATTCGGCCAGGACATCGGCCTCAGCTCCAACACGAGCTGCACCTCCGGAGCGGGCTACGGCTACTGGCCTCCCGGGCCGGAGTGTCCGAGCGACATCGCGCACGATCGCTACATCCCGCTGATCCCGACGCCTGCCGCCGAGGGCTCTGAGTGTGAGACCGGGCTCGGAAACTCCGGTCTGTGGGTGAACGGCACGTCGATCTTCAACTGGGGTGACGGGTTCGCCTACGACGACGACGGCGTCTGGGTCAACCTGGCCGCCGCCCAGGAGATCTTCGACCTCGACATCTGCGCCGGCCACGCCGCCGCTGGCGAGTACCACCACCACAGCTACTCGCGGTGCATCGCGTCCGAGGTCGGCGACGACGGCAGCGGCCACTCCCCTGTGTACGGGGTCGCCAGCGACGGCTATCCCATCTACGGGCCCTGGTTCTCCGACGGTGTCTACGCCGAGAGCTGCTGGGTCGCGCGCGACTACGATGATCCCACCGACTCGACGGGGTGCGGCGGGACGGGCGAGCGGACCTGCCTGATGGTCGATCAGTACGACCCGACGCTGGGCACCACGGCGGCCGGGACGGACGGACCCACCACGTCAGAGATCGTCTACAGTCTCTCGGGGAACTCATTCAGCGGCGCCGATCCGCTGTTCTACCAGGACCACTACTACAGCGCCGACTGCCACGCGCATGGCGGCCGCTACCTGGACGAACACAACGGACACGACCACGACGATCTCGGGTACCACTACCACGTGACGATGGCGTTCCCCTGGACGATGGGACCGACGCTGTATGGGGAGATCCACAGCTCGACTGAGATCAACTGTGACGGCATCAGCGTGGGGGGCGGTCCTCCGGGTTGATGGGACGCGAGACGTGTGCGGTCATCGTTGAGCGGGAGTCGTGATCGTGGCTCGTCGATCGTGATCCCACGAGAGACCTCGCGCCCGCCCCCCGACCACGCGGATCGTGGTGCGTGAGCGACCGACACCCGCTCACGCCATGCGACCGCTGAGTCAAGGAGCCTCTCCCCGCCTCAACCGCGTCTCGATGTCATCCAGGCACCCCATGAGCTCCACGATGGAGTCGATCACATAGTGAGCGCCGGCCTGATGCATCCGTCGATACGCCCGGTCCCGGATACGACGCCGCTCCTCGGGGTCCAGTCCCTCCCAGTCCGCCTGCATCATGCCGACCTCGTTGCCGCTGCAGGCAAGACCGACCGTCCACATCCCGGCCGCGAGCCCCTCCTCGACGCCCGGCACCGTGTCATCGACCTTGACGCAGGCGCGGACGCTGGTGACTGCGAGGTTGATGGCGTTCTGCAGACACATGTGGGGGTGGGGCCGCCCCGCGGGCACGTCTGACGCGCAGACCGTCGAGTCCGGGACGTACCCCTGCCGCTCGGCGTCGGCCAGATTGACGGCCATCATCTCGGTGTTGTATCCGGTCGTCGAGCCGATCTTGTAGTCTCGGCTGCGCATCGCCTCGATGACCTCGAGAGCCCCCGGGATCAAGTCTGAGTAGCGTGACAGCACCGCGATCTGCAGCGGGATGAACTTCTGGAACATGCGCTCCACGTCGTCCATGGTCGGGGCGGCGCCGTGGGTATGTGTCCACCGGCGCCGGACGGCCGGAAGCTCGGTGATGCGTTGGATGTGGACACGCTTGTGGGCGCCCATGGGGGCTCGCGCCTCCTCCATGGTGATGGGGACGCCTTCGCGCTCGAAGACATCCATGAAGACGACGGCCGGCGCCATGCAGCCGAAGTCCATCGTGGTGCCGGCCCAGTCGAGAAGAACGGCCTGGATTCCGCCGCGGTAGCTGCGCTTGTATGAGAAGCTCATGAGACCTCCGGGTTCGGCGCGCAGTCCCGCACGCCCATGTGGTGAAGTGTATCTTTCAGCGCGTCCAGAAGCTGGACCACCTGAGCGCGATGGAGCCGCCCGATGCATCCGATCCGGAAACTGTCGACTCGGGTGAGCTTGCCTGGGTAGATGACGAACCCCTGCACACCCAGCCGCCGATACAGCGCGCCGAACTCGAAGTTGGGATCGGCCGGGCAGAGCACCGTCACGATGATGGGGGCCTGCAGGTCGTCGTCGAGCAGGGTCTGGAGCCCGAGACGCCGCAGCCCATCGACCAGCACGCGGCAGTTGTCTGTGTAGCGCGCCCGGCGTCCGGCCACCCCGCCTTCGCTTGCCAGCTCCAGGAGGGCGCGGTCGAGGGCCAGCAGCACTTGAATGGGAGGGGTGAATCTCCACTGGGGGCCTGTCGGTGAAAAGGGTGCACTTTGAGCGGCGCGCCCACCTCTAACCCACTGAAATCTCGTGCTGGGAAGCCGGGAGAACCCCCGAGATCTACCGGAAGACACGCCTCGGCGGCTCTCAACGGCTCTCAGCCGAAATGGAAATGGTGTCAGCAATTTCACTGATAGAGTGCTTGGTAAGGCAGTTCTCCGCGAGAGCGCGAGTGCCCCCTTTTCGAGGACGCACCCCTCCACTGGCCGTCTCTGGCGAGAGCCTTGTGTTGGTCGTGTAGATCCAGCGACAGGGACAGGCTGTTTCCGGCTGCGCGCTCCAGGGCGCCGCGACGCGCGATGCAGAACCCGACCCCCGGCACGCCCTCCAGGCACTTGTTGGCAGACGCAGCGGCGGCCTCGAACGGCACCCGACGCGCGTCCAGCGGCAGTGCCCCGAAGGCGCTCATGGCGTCGATGAGCAGCCCCCGTCCGTGGCGAGCGACCACCGACGCGATCTCCTCGATCGGGTTGCGGATCCCGGAGGTGGTCTCGCAGTAGACGACAGCGACGTGGCTCAGTCCGGGCTCGCTCTCGAGGGCATCCGCTGTGACGATCGGGCAGACGGGGCGGTCCTCGGGCCACTCCCGCAGCACCACGCGGCGGCGGTGACGCCGAGCGATCTCGGCCATCCGGTGGCCGTAGTTGCCGTTGATGAGGACCAGCAGCCCGCCGTCTCGCGGAACGAGGGTGCCGATCATGGCCTCGACGGCGAAGGTGCCGCTGCCCTGCATGGGCACGCAGACGTGGGTCTCGGTGGCGTCGGCGAGCTCGACCAGCGCGCGCAGGACCCGGCGACTCACGGCGAGGAAGCGCTCGTCGCGCGACCCGAGATCGCGCAGCATGACGGCCTTGGCCTCACGCGAGATCGCGCAGCATGACGGCCTTGGCCTCACGCGAGGTGGTCAGCGGCCCGGGCGTGAACAGCCAGGGATCTCCGGTGGGCGGGGTGTCGATCTCGGCTGCCATGTCCTGACCTGGATTCGACCAGCGGGCGGAGCCGCTTCTTATAGCCTTCGGGTGAATCTCGCTTTCGGAGGTGCGTATGCGTGTGGTGGTGATCGGCGCGGGTGTCCTGGGGTGCTCTACGGCGCTGGCCCTGGCCCGCAGGCGGCACGCTGTGGTGGTCGTGGATCGCCACGGCGAGGTGGGACACGGCTCGACCTCCGCCTCGTGCGGGATCGTGCGGCGCTTCTACTCCGAGGCGGGGATGAGCGCGATGGCGCACGAGTCTGCCGCCATCTGGGCGGACTGGGGCGCGTGGCTGGGACCGGTCGGAGAAGACCTGGCGGTGTTCCATCGGCCTGGGGTGCTGCTCATCCCCCCGGCCATCGACGACGGCGTGCGCCGCATCGTCGAGAGCATGCGGGGCGTGGGCGTCGACGCGGCGATTCTGGACACAGACGAGATCGCGGCGCGCTTCCCCTTCCTCGACACCAGCTCCCACCACCCGGCGCGGCCGGTGGACGATGACGCCTTCTTTGAGCCCACCGGCCGGCGCCTCCAGGGGGCGGTCTTCGAGCGCGACGGCGGCTACGTGGTCTCCCCCACGCTGGCGACCCACAACCTGCGGCTGGCCGCAGAACGCGAGGGCGCTCGCTTCGCGCTCAACCGCGAGGTCACAGAGATCCGGCGCACTGTGGCCCGCCGCGGTCGGGGCGGGTTTGAGGTCGTGGCCGGAGGAGAGACGTTCGAGGCGGGGGCGGTGGTGAACATCGCGGGCCCCCACAGCTCCGTCATCAACGCCATGGCCGGGGTGGAGCTTGAGCTGGAGCTCCGCGCGCTGCGGCGGGAGGTCCACGCCGTGACCAACCCGGTGCCGCAGCAGGGCGCGGTGCCCGTTGTGGGCGACCTCGACAGCGGCGTCTACTTCCGTCCGGAGTCGGGCGGCCGCGACCTGATCGTCGGCTCCGCCGATCCCGTCTGTGACGAGAAGGACTGGGTGGACCCCGACGACTGCCGGCAGGGCGTGACCGATCGCTACTGGCAGCGCCAGTGTCTGCGGCTGATGAAGCGCTTCCCGCAGGTGCGGCTGGACCGCGCCCGCGGGCTCTCTGCGCTCTACGACGTCACCGTGCGGGACTGGTACCCGGTGGTCGATCGCACGTCGCTGCCCGGCTTCTACATCTGCGCCGGTACCAGCGGCTCCTCGTTCAAGACGGCGCCGGTGCTGGGCGGGCTGGTGGCTGATCTGATCGAGGCAAACGAGGGCGGGAGGGACACCGACGCCGATCCCCTGCAGCTCGCGTTGCCGCGGATCGGCAGAACGATCGACACCCGCTTTCTGTCGCGGCTCCGCAGGCAGGTGGAGAGCACGGGGACGGTCTTTGGCTGAAGGGGCGTCGAAGGGCGGTAGGATTCTCCTCGATTCGAGGAGGTCAGATGTCACGGTAAGGCCGCTCCAGGAAAAGAGATATCCAATGATCGGCGTGGAGGCGCGAGCCCATTGGCTCGCCTCGCTCGCAGTCGTATCTGGATACTTCCAGAGCGTGGCGAGCCGAGGGGCGACGCGCATCCGCGTCGAGGGTGGATAGGGGTTTTTCTGGAGCGGCCTAAGAGGCGATCGCGCTGGTCGAGGAGCTGGGCGGCACCTCCCTGCACGTCACCCGCATGCCGACGCTCCTCCCACATAGAGCGGAGACACTGTATCCGGTCTGCATCGGACGGCGGGATCACTGGCACGGGGTGAGGCCAGGCGACTGCGAGCCTACACCAGTCGTCCTGCCCCGGCGCGGCGCTCTCGGCGAAGACGACGTCTATGTTCCGCCGGGTTGGTTCTGGTCCGGCGGGGACGATGAGACGGCCGCTTCTTTCCCTGGGGAGACTACATCGATCCGTCCTGGGCCTGCTATCGCGAGGGTCACGGCGCGCGGTCGGCCTCGCAGCGACCGCAGCCCGTCGTGGTCGACAGCTTCTCCACCGACGTCAGCGTCTACGGCGTTCGGGGCATGGGGCATCGTGCCCCTGCTCCGCGGGCCCCTACTCCACGGGTAGGGCAAGGGGCAGGTCTTCTTCGTCGTCGATCTCCAGATCGGCCTCCGACTCCTCCCAGCCGCTGTCGTAGCCGGGCTCTGGGGTCCAGCTCTCGGTGTCGGTGTCGGTGTACTCCGCCTCAGTGACCCAGTAGCCCGCCTGCCACTCGTTCCCATCGAACCAGCCGGGGATCCAGACCTCGCCGACGCGCTCTTCGATGGGCTCCCAGTGGCCGCAGTGGAAGATGCCGTCGCCGTCGAACCAGCCCTCGACCCAGCGATAGCCGTCGCGGTACTCGGGCCGCCAGAACCCCTCGACCCAGGTCTCCCCGTCGAAGAAGCCCGACACCCAGACGTACCCCTCGTGGGTCACATCGACCGGGTGCCAGCTCCCCCGGACGTAGTAGACATCGTCGGTGTAGTGGCCGTCGACCCACACCCATCCGGAGCGGCTGACCAGGCGCCAGTGACCTTCGATGTAGACGTCGCCCGCCCACCAGCCGGCCACATAGACGTAGCGATGGCCGTGGAAGGTCGGCGCGACCGCCACCGGTGCCCAGTGCCCGGGCACCCACAGCGGACCCTCATGGTGTCCGGGCACCCAGGTCCAACCGGCTCGAGCCGGGGGCACCCAGACCTCCACCCAGGGATCGACCATGAAGGAGAACAGCACCGCGACGTGGCAGGCGTGCCGGTATCGGTAGTGGGGATGGACCCACCAGTGCGTGTACCAGGAGCGGTACCACCAGCGCCGGGGCGGCGGGTGGCTGGCCCTCGGGTGGTGGTGCACGGACCGGTGCCACGGGCGCGCGTACCGGTGATCCTTGCTGTGCCAGGGCCGCGCCCGGCTGGGCTTGCCGTCGTAGGGGCGGTGGGTGCCCTTCGGGGCTGCCCGGGGATCCGGGGGGCGTTTCTGCACCGGCTTGTGGACCGGTTTCTGGGCGGGCTTGTGCTGCGATGGCGTCTTCTGGTGCGGAACCCCCAGCCCCTGCTGCTGGTTCTTCGGCGGCTTCGAGGTCGAGGGGTTCGCGGCGGGAGGCTTGGACGCCGCTGGCTTTGACGCTGCCGGCTTCGACGCCGCTGGCTTTGACGCCGCTGGCTTTGACGCTGCGGGCTTCTTGTCTGTCTTCTTCTTGTCTGTCTTCTTTGACTTCGTCGTCTTCTTCTTCGTTGTCTTCTTCTTCTTCGTCTTCCGCTCGCTGCGCGGACGCGCCGGCACATCGGCTCTCGCGGGTGCTGCATCCAGAGCGCTCGCCGGTGCGGACACCAGGGCGAGGATGAGCAGGGAGGTGGTCGGGCCCATGTGTTCTCCAGATCGCCTGAGGCGCAGACATCGTACCCGGTGAGGCGGCTCCCCGACGGGAGGACGATCCCTGTTGAGCTCCAGCGACGTTAGCGGTTCATGGGAGGAGACAGTGGAGCTGGAGTGGATCATCCTCGCCGGTGTGACAATTGCTGCGTGGCTCCGCGCATTTTCCTGGGCTGCCGGGAGAGACAAGCGCAAGCTGCTGACTCGGATGGACCACTGGCCCGTGTGCGCCGCAGCCCACGGCCTCGTCGCTGTGGAGGCGGACGAGCTGCGCCCCCGACTCGAGGGCTTTGTCGGCGATGTCCCTGTGGTGGTGGACGTCTACAAGGAGGACATCGGCAGCTCCCGCGTCGACTGCACCCGCGTACAGGCGACCCTGGCGCTCCACATGGAGGGAGCGATGCAGATCCGGCGCCGCACCGTCGGGGACGGTCGATTGGGCCGGGGGCTGCTGAGCTCCCGTTGGTTCAAACCCTACGGAGAAGTCGTCCAGATCGGGCACGAGCTCCTGGACCGGAAGCTCCTCATTCGGAGCACCGACCCCCCGCGGGTGTGGGCGCTGCTCAGAGACGAGCGCCCCCGCGAGCTGCTCGTGCAGATACTGGGCGACTGCTGGCAGATCACCCTGGAGGGGCGCGAGCTGACCGTCAACGTCGCCCGCATCCTGGGCGCGGATCTCGCGGGGTTCGTCGATCCGGTGCTCGCGCTTGTGGAGCTGTTCGGCACGGAGCCCGCAGAGTGGGCCGATGCAGCGCGCCGCTGGCGCCTGGAGCATGAGCCCCTGAAGCCCGGGCGTGGACCGCGCCTGCGCGGCACGATCGAGGGGATCACAGTGGAGGCGTGGCAGCGCGCGCCGGATGACGACACGACGGTGGTCGCGCAGGTCCCAAAGCTGCCTCGCTTCCTCTCCATCCGCGCGAGGGAGGGCGCCGAGGGGGGCGGGATGGACCTGTCGGATCTGATCCTCGATGGGACGGTGTTCGTTGAGAGCTACGGGGGGAGCTTTTCGCAGGGAGTCGTGCGTCGGCTGCTGTGCCAGGACAGCGTCCGGGGAGCGCTCCTCACCGTCATTCAGGGCTGGCCGGGGTCCACCGTGGAAGACCGGGTGGTGCGCTTGCGCGGGCCCGGGAGGATGGTGGACCGGCTCGACGCTGGCATCAGAGACGTGGTGGAGCTCGCCCGCTGCCTGAGAGATTCGGCTCAGGCCGACCTGCGGCGGGCTATCCCGGAGGCGTGAGCTGGACCCGGCGAATCTCCACAACCATCCGCAGCCGGCGCTGGCCCTCGGGCGGGCGCGGGACGCAGGGGTGGACCACCCTGAGGTCAGCCTTCAGCGCATGGCGCCGGCTGGGAGCGCGGCAGATGGCGGCGGCGCTGGCGTTCTATGCGATCATGTCGCTGGCGCCTACGCTGCTCATCGCGACGTACCTGGCCGGCCTGGTGTACGGAGACGCGGCCGCGGCCGGCGAGATAGCGGAGCGGCTGGCGGGGTTCATGAGTCCGCATGCGGCGGCCCTGGTCGAGCAGCTCGTGCGGGGCGGCGATCGGCCCCGGATGGGGTTGTGGGCCTCCGGGGCCGGTCTGGCCGCCCTCATCTATGGCTCCACCCGGTTCTTCGCCTACCTCCGGCGTTCCCTCGACGTGATGTGGGAGATCCCTCCGGAGCAGCGCGGCGGACTCGCTCGCAAGGTGCAGACTCGTCTGCTGGCGTTCTCCCTGGTGATGGCGGTGGGGGCGCTGCTGGTCACCTCGCTCCTGCTGAGTACGTCGATCAGCGCCGTCGGCGGGCACTTCCAGCTGGACTGGCCCATCCCCCATCTGCTGCTCCGGGTGCTCACCGACGGCGGGGGGTTCTTGCTGCTGACAGCGCTGTTCGCGGTGCTCTACGCCTGGCTGCCCGCGCAGGGACCGCCGCTGCGCGCGACCTGGCGGGGGGCCATGTTGGCGTCGGGTCTGTTCATCGGCGGGCGGTATGCGCTCGGCGCGTACCTGGCGGCGAAGTCGGACTCGACGTATGGGGCGGCCGGCTCGGTCTTCGTGGTGCTGCTCTGGGTGTACTACTCGGCGCAGATTTTTCTGTTCGGTGCCGCGGTGGCACGGGCCGGCCTGCTGAAGACTCTCGCGGAGGGCGCGGGTCACAGCGGTGAGCGTTCAGGTGGACAACAAGATTGCGCCGAACTCGTGGTTCCTGGCTGCCGGTGAGGAACCACCGCTCTGCTCCACAGCTGTGCTCCACACCGGGGGGAAGCGTCACAGCGAGGAGACGAGACGCGGTCAGGGATCCTCCAGACCGGGCCCGAGGGCAAGCGAGGGGTGGTCAACCTGAACGCTCACCGCTGTCAGACGCCGGAGGATGCTCTCGACACTTGAGGCGCTACCCGACCGCTGGCGGACCGCCCCACACCAGCGGTAGCTCTCCAGCGGGCGTCTGGACGATCGCGTCGGCCGGCAGACGGGCTCTCGTGATCATCTCCTCTGCGTGTTCTCGGGTCTTGGCGGTGATCTCCGCCCCTCCCAACATCCGAGACGTCTCTGCGATGCGCTCCTCGCGGCAGAGAGAGCGGACCACCGAGAACGTCCGCTCGTCCTCGACCAGCTTGAGCACCTTGAGGTGCTGGTGTGCGCAGGAGGCGACCTGGGCGAGGTGGGTGATGCAGATGACCTGCCGGGCCTCGCCGATGCCCTGGAGCTTGCGTCCGACGGTCTCTGCCACGCCGCCGCCGATGCCCGAGTCGATCTCGTCGAAGATGTACGTGCCCACTGGATCGGTCTGGATCAGCGCGCCTTTCAGCGCGAGGGTGGTCCGCGACAGCTCACCGCCCGATGCGATCTTCGCTACAGACTTGAACCCCTCTCCAGGGTTGGGAGAGATGAGGAACTCGAGCTCGTCCAGTCCGTTGAGCGTGAGGTCTGGAGCGGCGCACTGTTCGACTGAATCGATCGCTCCCCCGCGATGCTGAAAGCGTACGGTGAACCGGCACGCGGGCATCCCGAGCTGGCCCAGCTCGGCTTCGACGAGGGTCCTCAGGCGCTCCGCGGCCTCCTGCCGGGCGCGACTCAGCGCGATCGAAGCAGCCATCACCTCGGCCTCCAGCTCCGCAGCCTCTGCGGCGGCTTCATCTGAGCGCTCATCCTCCCAGGCCAGACCGTCCAGCTCCTCCCGCAGCGAATGGATCGCCTCCAGGACGTCCTCGATGCCTCCCTCCTCCCCGCCGTGGAGCGCCTTGAGGTGATCGATGAGGATCTGACGCTCCTGCCGCTCGGCGATCTCTTCTGGCGAGAACGAGACGCAGTCCGCGTACCTTCCCAGCTCCCGGGCCGTCTCCTGGATCTCGACCTGCGCGTTGCTGAGGGCGTCGACCATGGCGGTCAGCTCTTCGTCTAGGTGGCTGACGCGCAGGAGCTGGTCGATGCTGCTCGAGAGCAGGTCCAGGACGGACTCATTCGACTCACTCAGGGCGTAGAAGGCCATCTTCGTCGTCTCCTGGAGCTGCTCGGCATGCTGCAGCCGATCAAGCTCCTGGGCGAGTCGCTCATCCTCTCCGGGGGTCAGCCCGGCCAGATCGATCTCCTGGAGCTGAGAGCGCAGCGTAGCCGTGCGGGCGTCTCTGTTGGAAGTGGACTCCCGAAGCTGGGCCAGCTCGCGCTGCAGCGCGCGGAGGCGGGTCACCTGCGAGGCGACCTGGCGAGCCGCCGCCGTGGTCGCCGCGAACACATCGAGTATTTCGACGTGGCGCTCTCTCTCCAGCAGAACGTGGCTGGCGTGCTGGCCGACGACGTCCGCCAGCCCGGCGGTGAGCTCTCGGAGAATCGTGAGTCGGGTGGGGCAGTCGTTGACCAGGACGCGGCTGCGGCCGCTGGCGGCGATGGTTCGCCGGACGACGAAACGCTCTCCATCCGCGAGTCCGCGCTCTGCCAGGCGAGGCGTCAGCGCCGCGAGCTGCGAATCGGACAGGGCGAACTCTGCCTCGATGACCGCCTCCCGGGCACCGACGCGGATGATGTCCGTGCTGGCCCTGCTGCCCAGCGCCAGCGCCAGCGCCTTGATCAGGATCGACTTTCCCGCGCCGGTCTCGCCGGTGATCGCCGTGTAGCCTCCCGAGAAGGTGATGCGCTGGTGCTCGATGATCGCGAAGTTGGAGATGGTCAGGGTGTTGATCATGCCTGATCCATATTCGATTGACCGTCCCCACCGCCCCCGAACAAGCAGCCCCGATTCACCTCACCGAGCCGCTCATCCGCACGCGTCGGGCTCTCCGTCTGGCCCACAGCCAGGGTGCCCTCATCGATCGGGGCGGAGGCGTCAAGCCTCCTGTGGGTCCGCGCGGCTCCTCCACCCCGCCACCGTCGCCGCCACTCCCAGGAGCCAGCCAAGGCAAGCCAGCCCGCCGCCCACGCTCAGCGCGCTCGGCAGTCCGGTCGCGCCCTCCACGCCCGCCCCGCTGTGGGCGATCGCCTCCAGCAGGAGCGTCCCCACGGTCACCAGCGCGAGCGTCGCGCCGGCCCCGCACCCCGCCCCGATCGTCAGGAGCGTGTGGGTCAGCTTCGACGACGGCGCTGGTCGACCTGCGAGCCCCAGGATCAGATCGATCACCATCAGGGCTGCTGCGAGGATCAGGCCCGTCTGGGTGGTGACGAGCGCGACCGACCAGCCGGCGGCCATCAGCACTCCCTTGTGCTCAGCCGAGGCATGCGCGACCGCGTCCAGGATGAGCACACCTCCTTGAAGCGAACCCAGGATCCCGGTGACCACGAAGAGCAACCCCAGGGCGAGGTTCGCGTCCCGCGCGTGTCGCCTCTGCCAGGCCTGTGTAGCAGCGAGGGCGAGCGCCACCATCGCGGTGATGATCAGCGGGAACATGAGGGGCCCACCCTTGTGAATCAGGTCGGTGATGAAGTCCATGCGCTCTCCATTTCATGGCCCGCCGAGTCATCGGCCCTTCTGGTCCGGTGAGGGGGCCGTGTGTGACGCCGCACCCGGCGTTTACAGACATGGAATGGGGACTATCACGAACTCCGGCATCGGCCCGCTGACGCAGACACGCCCGGTCCTCGGCGCTCGCCACGGAAGCACCAGAGTCCTCGACCGGTCTCCGAGCGCTGCCCCAGGTAGGGACCGTGGCTGCCGGGAAGCTCGCGTCTTCAGAGGAGGGGAGCGGGGGATCTGAGCGCGCCGCGGATCGCAGCGCACCATCCACACCAGGGCCACCGGGCTGGGCTGAACCATCTCCCCGTTTGGGATACCCAGGGGCAGGTTGCCCGACGCGCGATGGAGACGATGTGACAGATTCCTCGATGGTGATGCGCAAGGTTCGAGAGAAGATCGACAACCTGGCGATCACCGAGGCTGAAGCCGCCCGGCAAATCGAGGTCGGCTCCGGCACTCTCTCGCGGCACCTCTCCGGCGCATATGTCCGCAGCGACTCACTGGCCAAGTACCGCCGCTGGCTCGCGGGCATCGCGAAGCCGCGCAGAGCTGCCCCGAAGCCCGCGCAGCTCCCGCTGCATGCGCGGCGCGACAACGCCGACCCGATCCGTCCGCCCGCTCAGAGGCCGGCTCGACCGCACCGGGTGGTCGATCTGTTCGGCGGCTGCGGCGGGCTGTCGTTGGGGTTTGACCTCGCCGACGGCCGCGGGCTCTTCCAGACGGTGCTCTCCGTTGATCTCGAAGAGCCGATGGTTCGGGTCTTCAATGACAATCATCCCGTGCCCGCAGGGCGGGCGCCCGTCGCCAGGCAGGCCGATCTCGCGGAGTTCTTCAACGAGGCCGAGGTGCTCGCCTACTTCCTCGACCATCTCGCGGCGTTCGAGGGCGACGACGCCCTCTCGCGGGAGCTGGACACCATGAGACCTGTCGGTCTCGGCCGGCTGGTGGCGCTGATCCAGGCGACTGACGAGCGCTTCGTGGCCGCTCTCACCCAGGCCCGAGCCGGCCGCGCCTACCTGAACGCCTACGCGAAGGTGTCCCGACAGCAGCTCGGGCAGACCTCCGTGCTGGGGTTCCACGTCGCTCTGAAGCTCCCTCAGCCCGGCACCGGCGCGCCCTCCTTCAGCCCGCCGCTGTGGGGGCGCACCACGCGTCCGGCTGAAGCGCCCACCAGCTCCACCCTCGTCCCGGATCCAAAGACCATCGCCGATGCCCGCGGGCAGGCGGAGCTGCTCTGGGACGTCGAGATCCAGAAGCTCAGGGACCGAGTCATGGGCTCCGGATCCGGCCAGCTCGTGTCCTCGGCGCAGAAGATCAAGGCGGCGCTCACCCTGCTCGACAAGAGAGCCTACTCTGCGGTCAAGGGCGCGTGGCTGACCTGGCGAGCGACCCGGGACGCCCTGCGGCGGCAGTTCTTCGATGATGAGAGCGTACTCAGACAGCTCCGGGCCATCTACAGCCGCGGTCGGCAGGCCCATGTGTTGCTCGGCGGGCCGCCCTGCCAGGGGTTCAGTAGGATCGGTCGCGGGAAGATCCGAAGTCTTCGCGAGCAGAGCGTGCATGTCCAGGCCGATGCCCGCGCTGGTGACCGCCGAAACCGGCTGATGCACCAATACGTGTTGTTCGTGGCTGCGTTGGCCCCTGAGGTGTTCCTGTTCGAGAATGTTCGCCACTTCCAGGCGCGGGTCACGACCCCCGAGGGGACCTTTCAGGCCACCGATGTGTTGGCGGAGGCGATCCACTCCATCTCCCACGACGGCCTCGATTACGCCATCACCTCTGCCATCCTCACGGCCTCGAACCACCTCGTCCCGCAGACACGGGAGCGGTTCTTCATGGCTGGGGTCCATCCGAACGTTGTGACCGCCTCGGGCCGCGCGAACGCCCCGGCCTGGTGTCTCACGCTCCCCGTGCACCCTCCGATCCCCCTGAAGGTGGCGTTGACCGGCCTGCCGGAGCCGGTCTATGCCTCCCGCTCCAACCCGCTCGGACGCACCAGCACGGTCCTCGATGTCGAGGAGATCAGCGGAGACGGCCCGACGGGGGAGTACTTGAAGTGGGTACGTCAGCCGGAGCCCGGAGCCGATCTGGAGCGTGGTCCCAGCTCGGTGGATGCACACTGCACGCGGGACTCCCGGCCGGACGATCGGGCGTTCTTTGCGATGCTCGGTCCGGGCAAGCGCTGGATGGACTACCGCTGTGATGACAATCCCGTGGTCACAGACCTCGCGAGCCTGGTGCGGTGGGCGCTGACGGTGGAGTCCGCGGGCGGCGCGGGGCTCTCTCAACAGCGACTCAACGAACTCCTCAAGGCCCTCGACGGATCACTGTCGATTCGGCTGCTGCTCGATCGCATCCCCCTGCCGCCGGGGGAGGTCCTGCATCACCTGTGCGCGCCGAACTACCTCAAGAAGCGCGAGGGCAACCACGGCGACTGGCTCGCTCGCCTCAACCCGGAGGCCCCCTCGAAGACGATGGTCTCGCACATGGGCAAGGACACCTACGCCTACATTCATCCGTCATCGGACCGCACCATCTCCGTCCGCGAGGCCGCCCGCGTCCAGAGCTTCCCCGACTGGTTTGCGTTCGGCAGCGTCGGGCTCGTCGACGGCTATCGGATCATCGGCAACGCTGTGCCGCCGCTCCTCAGCACCCAGCTCGCGCTGCGGGTCGCGGTTCTGCTCGCTTCGGTTCCCCGCGCCAGCGAGGCGGACGCAGATAGGAGCGTGAGCCTCAGCCGGCCGTCGAGCAGCGTTCAGCCAGGACTGCTCTGACCTGTTCTGTCAGCGCAGCGGCGCAGGACCACCACGACCGCTTCGCGGGCAGCGCGCCAGGCCTTCCCGGTTCCAGGCGGGCCATAGAGGATCTTCAGCGTGATTTTGACCTGGACCTTCTGAAGGTGGCGAGCAGCGATACCGGCTCGGTGCCCATCGCCGAAGCGTCTGGAATCGGATGGGCCGGTCCCAGCCACACGATCTGGTCCAGCGAGACCTCGCGCGGACGCCCGCGCTCCTCCAGCACCAGCACATCGGGCGCTCCGAGCGCCAGCGTCGAGACCCCCTCGCTGCCGTAGCGCGCCTTCCACGCCACGCGCGTTCCCTCCAGCGCGGCGAGCCGCTCCGGCGTGAGCTGATCGGGCCGGTACGCGGGGTGGGCGACGTGCTCTTCGAGGATGCACCGCCGCTTCGGCGCTGGCCGCAGACCCGCGGAGAGGCGCCTCCGCAGGATCGCCGGTAGCGCTGGGCAGCGGTCGCTCTCCAACGCAGCGGGCCAATCTCGATGAAGCTCGAGGAGCTCGGTGCCCAGCGCCCAGTGCGCCGGCCAGGCGAACGGTCGCTCCCCGGGAAAGACCAGGCTCAGCCCGCTGCGCAGCGCGTCGTCGGCTTCTTCGGGGCAGACGATCAGGCCTGTCGTGAAGGCGGTCACCCACGCCCAGCGCCCCTGGCCTGGGGTGGCGAACGCCCGATCCGGCACCGTCGCCCGCCCCAGCCGGATCCCGTCCAGCGCCAGCGGGTGCCCGATCTCCCCGCAGGGCTGGAAGCCGGGGGTGTCCCGCAGGTCCAGGGCGTTGATCGGATGCCCGGTGGGGAGGTCCCAGAACACCAGACAGCGCTCTGACCACGTGACCAGCGTGCGATCCCCCGCGCCGAAGGCCAGCCCCTTCGGGGCCGCCCCGTCCATGGCGAGCAGGGCCTCTGCCGCCGTCGGAGTGGCCAGCAGGTGGATCGAGACGCCGTCGCCCGTGAGGACCGCCAGCCGCGCGCCGTCTCTGCTGAAGGCCAGCGGAGATGTTCGGCCGAAGTCGCTGTCGTCACGGACGGGCGCGCTGGACACGCAGGAGATCGTGCAGACCGGGGACCCGTCTTCTGCCGAGACGACGAACACCGACCGGGGGTGGGCGATCGCCAGGATCCGGCTATCTGCAGACCAGGCGACGGTGCGCACCGGGGGGGCGTCGGCCGGCAGACGCCAGATCACCGCGCCGCTGCGCGTCCTGATCACCGCCCGCTCGCCGCTGTCGAACAGCGCCCGCCCGTCAGGGCTGGGGATGACCTGGTGGCGTCGGTGCTGGAGCCGCGTGCCGTCGCGGGCGTCCCAGACGTCGCAGCCGTAGCGTGCGCTCCCGTGGCCGATGAGGAGGTCGCCGTCTGTGCTCCACAGCCACCGCATGTGCTGCTCGGCCTCCTGCCCGCGCGCGAGCCAGTGGGTCTCCGCCATGTCGGAGAAATCCCCGGCGTCGCATGTGCCCACGCTCAGGCCCTCCTCCCAGGTCGCCACCGCCAGCCGCGACCCATCCGGCGCCCAGCAGAAGCTGACGGTCCGGTCGGGGTTGTGGAATCCACCGCCCGCCGCCTCGCCGAACGGCGACCACACCTCGAGCAGCCCGGTGCAGCGCAGGAACGCCAGCGCGCGGCTGTCCGGTCGCCACTGCAGCAGCTCCGACTTGTAGTACCCGTTGACGTGCGCGACGCCGTACGAGAGCTGGTCGAGCAGGGCGACGCAGCGGCCGCTGTCGACCTCCCAGATGTGGATACGGCCGCCCTCCTCGTCCAGCCGGGCCAGCGGCGCCTGCTCCGACGCCGCCAGGTAGCAGCCGTCGGGTGAGACCGCGACCCACGTGAGTGGGCCTTGTGAGCTGCGTCCATGGATCAAGCGTGGACGGGTGTCCGCCGAGCGCGCGAACGCGGCGACGGCCCGGGTGGCGTCGCGGTGCGCTTCCCCGACCCCCTCGGCGTGCTCCTCCCGCAGCAGGCGCTGGCGAATCTCCCTGAAGCGCTCCACGAAGTTGGCCCGTGCGGGGTGCAGACTGTGGGCGGCGACGAACGGCGCCTGCAAGCCCGCAGCAACAGTGACCGGCCTCGCGTACGGGTGGACCCGCCAGCATGCGCAGGTGCCGTCTTCGGCCCCCGACAGCAGCCGGCCGTCCAGCAGGAACCGTAGCCCTGCCACCGCCCGGCTGTGGCCATCCAGGATCTCCAGCGCTGCGCCGGTGCTGGCGTCATGCAGGATGATCCGCCCGTCCGCGAAGCCGATCGCCAGGCAGCGCCCGCAGCGCGACAGCGCCGCAGATCGCACGCCGCGCAGCGGCAGCCGGAATTGCTCGTCCACGCGGTCCCCCGCGCAGAGGTTCACGATGACCTGCCCGGAGCGGTCCCAGGAGATCACCCGAAGCCCGTCCGGCGCCGCGACAGCCGAGGCCCCCACCACGTCCGCGTCGTGCGCGCCCACCGGGGCCAGCTCCTGGCACGTCTCCAGGCACCAGCGCCGCAGCGAACGCGCGCCGAAGGGCCACCCCAGCGCCACCCGCTCGTCCGACGACAGCCGGACGGCCCGCGCGAGCAGCCCGGTCTGGTAGTCTGCGGGGATGTCCTGGCGCGCCAGGCACTGGATCTCCCGCCCCGAAGCCAGGCTCAGCACGCTCAGCCGCGCCTCCACCCGCGCGAAGCCATCCCGCACGACGCTGGCGGCGACCGCCACCAGCACCCGCTCGGCGTCGCTGAACCAGGCCACCGCGTCGCCGACCCCCCGGCGCTCCAGCTCGCATCCAATAGCCGGGTGGAGGACCCGGTCATCCGCCACGGACTTGAGCCGGAGGTAGGACCGCCCGTGTTCCAAAACGCGGACGCCGTCTGGGGAGAGCGCCGCGCCCATCACGCCGTCCGCCGCACGACGCAGACGCAGCGCGCCGCTGTCGCGCTGGTAGGCGCGCACCTCCGACCACGCGTCCATGGCCCGGTTCCGGTAGCAGACCAGCCGCTCGCCCAGACCGAGGTGGATGTCTGACATCCCCATCAGGTGGTCGCGATCGAGCGGGGGGTGACAGAGCGCGCCGTCTCGGAGGCGGCAAATCGTCAGCGCGCCCCAGCCGGCAACGGCGACGCGATCCCCGTCGGGAGAGACGCTGATCCGCGCCGGCACGTCCGCGTACAAGAGCTCCTCATCGACCGTCCAGAACGCCGGCAGCGTCACGTGCCAACGCGGCGCAGAGTCGCCAGGCCGCCGCAAGACGAGGGCCATGTCCTCGGTGCCGTCGGGCTCCACGCTCAGCTCACCGCCCGCGGCCTCGACGGTCGTCGTCCGCGGCGGGGCCTCCGCGCGACCCTCGAAGTCCAGCTCCGCGCCGGTCTGCGGACACCAGGTCTGGACGCCGCGCGCGGTCGCGGTCACGACGCCGCGTGTCGTCCAGTAGAGCGCCCGTACCGGGCCGCAGGGCGCCAGAATGAGGGCGTCGAAGCGCCGCTCCAGGCGGTCACGAGAGCTTGAGGGGGGCATGGGGTTCCGGTCCGTCGGTGCGATCAGCCCGAGCGATTCCCAGGTGCCGCGCACTCCTGAACCGGCTTAGCTGCTCCCGGAGCGGGACGGCCCGATGCGCTTTCAGACCCTCGCCGCGCCGGTGGAGCACCGGCTCGATCCCATCAAGGGCTCACGCTTCGTCGGGTTCGCCACACGGACCGCTGCTCCCGACCTGGCAGCCGCCGCGCTGCGCGACGTCCGCCAGCGGTGGTCGGACGCCCGACACCACTGCTGGGCCTGGCGCCTCGCCGACGGCCGCTTCCGCTCATCGGACGACGGGGAGCCTGGCGGATCGGCCGGCCGGCCCATCCTCGCGCAGATCGAGGGGCACGGTCTGCACGACGTGATCGTGGTGGTCACCCGGTGGTTCGGCGGCACGAAGCTCGGCGTGGGCGGGTTGATCCGGGCCTACGGAGGCTGCGCGGGGAGGACCCTGGACCGCGGCGCGCTGGTCGAGGTGGTTTCGACGGTGTCGATCGCCGTGCGGATCGCCTATGCGGACATCGGCGCGGTGCAGGCAGTCCTCGGCGCGCGCGGGCTCACTCCTGGCGACACCGATTGGGGAGAGGCGGTGTGCATGCAGGTGCCGGTGCCCTACGACCAGGTCGAAGCTGTCACGACCGCGCTGGCGGACGCGACGCGTGGCCGGGCGGTGGTGCGCTGAGCGGTGGCACACCCGCGCCCTGGTCGAGGAGCCGGCGGTCTTCTTCACGGAGACAGGCTGGAGCACGGACCTGGGCGCACACGGCAGCCGCGACGACGTGGCCGCCTGGAACACTCCGACGGTTGACCGGCGTGCGCGCCTTGAGCTCGTCGTGGCCCGGGGCCTGCAGCGCCGCCGGCTCAGCAGACAGTCGATGTCTACCTGCGCCCGATCTGTCGGCGAGATAGCGCGCGACGTCCCGGGGCTTGTTCGCGGGCCGGTACGACCAGACGCCTCGCTCGGTGAGGTTGTGTTTCGTCGGCCGCATTGGTCTGGGAGATGCTGTCGTGTCGTTCTCGGCATCTGAACTGAGGTTGGAAGATGTCTGGCGGCGCGCCCGCGGCGCTGCTCGTTGATGATCAGCCGGGTCCGGTGTGCTCCCGCTCCCGGAGTTCGCGCATGAGCGCCCCGTCGACCTCGGACCTTCCCTTCTCCTTCGCGCGCTTCTCCGCTCGCCGCCGTACCAGCGGTCGCACGAAGAAGGGCACCCGCTTCAGACTGGCCAGCGCTTCTCTCGTCCAGTGCATCCCTCTTCCCCGTTGCCACCACTGCCGCGTTGGACCCGGGTCATATCCGGGAGCCCCGAAGTCCGACTCCGACCGGGGCAGAACAGCCGATGTCGGGGGGCCATGGGACTCCCTGCCGCGGAAGCGGGAGAGTGCCGACGCGACCGGGTTCACTCCAAACTGCGCTCTGGAGCGGGTGGGCTCATGAGGCGTTTTGGGGTCTTGACGCTGGCTCCTGGCGGGCGCGGGATTTCAGCAGGTTAGATGCCACATCTCAGGGAGGTGTGGTGATGAGGTTGCGGATCCAGGACTTGATGGACGAGGGGCAGTGCTACGATCAACTCCGAGAACTGAGATGGCCTGAGGGTCGTCAGTGCCCCGGCTGCGAAAGCCATCGGGTGATCCGTCGGGGATTCGACGATCAACATCCAGCACGACAGCGTTATCAATGCAAAGACTGTGGTGGGCGTTTCGACGACCTCACAGGCACTGTCTTCGCCGGACACCACCAGCCGTTGAAGATCTGGATGCTGGCCCTTTACTTCATGGGCTTGAACCTGTCGAATTCTCAGATCGCGAAGGAGCTGGACCTTCATGTCAGCGATGTTCAGGGCATGACCCGTCAGCTTCGGGAAGGCGTGCTGAAAAAAAGAGCGCCACCGTCTTGACGGGTGAGGTTGAGTTGGATGAGGTCTACATCGTTGCGGGCCACAAGGGCCAGCCCGATGAGGTGGCCAAGGCCGGTCGCCCTCCGCGATGTCGGCGCCTGAAGGGTCGTCCTGGTCGCGGAACGGCCGCGACCGACAAACCGCCGGTGC
>CAYXGP010000050.1:38025-42214 GCA_964464515.1 uncultured Enterobacterales bacterium | reverse complement strand
CGACGTTTACGGTGGGACCGACTGCGATGATGCAGTGAGTACGACCAACCCGGACGCGACTGATGTCTGGTACGACGGCACAGACGCCGACTGTGACGGCGCTTCAGACTACGACTACGACGGCGACGGCTATGACGCCGAGGAACACGGCGGCGACGACTGCCGCGACACCGACCCGGAGATGTACCCCGACGCCCCCGAGTACTGCGACTCCGAGGATGATGACTGCGACGGCGATGTTGATGAAAGCGGCGCGGTAGATCCAGCGACCTGGTATCTCGACAGCGACAGCGACGGATACGGCGACAGCAGGGCTACGGTAGAGGCCTGCGACGCAGCTGCCGGCTAGGGCTAAGATGACACCGACTGCGACGACAACGACGACGGCGTCAACCCAGGTGAGACCGAGGAGTGTGACGACCTCGACACCGATGAGGACTGCGACGGCTACGCCGATGATAACGATCCGGAGAGCGCCGATGGGGCGACGATCTGGTACCACGACGAGGACGGCGACGGCTACGGAGAGAACACCGGGACCGATGCCTATCTGGCCTACGGAGATGACGACGGCACGGTGACCACGTGCGATGAAAGCTCTACATACACAGCGACCGTGTCTGGAGACTGTCACGACGAAGACAACAGCATCAATCCGGGGGCGACCGAGATCTGGTACGACGGCGATGACTCTGACTGTGATCAGGCCAACGACTATGACGCTGACGGAGATGGGTACGACGCCGAGGACGCTGGCGGCGAGGATTGCGACGACACGGATGCGACTCAATACGCTGACTGTGAGGGTATCACCATCATCTTCGAGGATGACTTCGAAGGCGGAACCCATGGAGCAGAGATAGTGTCGAACAACGGTTGGTCCTGCCCGCACGGTGGGTGCACCACTACATACAGCACAGAACAGGCCCATGACGGTGTCATGTCGGCGTTCACCGATCAGGGGGGAGGCGAGATTGGATATACAGGTGAGGCACTCTCCAGTGATTTCACTCTGATAGGCTGGTTCTACGATACCGGCGTGGGTGGGTCCAACTTGATGATGCGGATCACCGATCCGGGCTCAGACTGCGTGATCGCTGAGGCCGGCTGGATCGCTAGCGACTCGTCTACCCACTATGTCGCATCTTGTGATTCCGATAGTTTTGCCAGTTCATGCACCGGGAACTCTGCATTGATCCCTATCAAGGAAGGATGGCATGAAGTTCGGTTCCATGCCAGTTTCACCAGCGCAGGGTCTGAGACCGATGTATGCATCGATGGTTCATGCCTCTCCCATTCCGGAGATGTCCTGTCTTCGGTGTGTACGGAAGCGACCTATTTCTACTTCAACGATGATGGTACAGCAGGTTACTTTGATGACATCATTGCCTATACAACTACTGGGGACGTCGATCTCGACGGAGATGGTTATATCGACATGGCCGCGGGCGGTACTGACTGCGATGATGGCAACGCCGATGTGAACCCGAGCGCCGAAGAGTCCTGTGGCGACAGCTACGACAGCAACTGCGATGGAACGCAGGAAGCTACCGTCCCCGGTCACCACGACACGATCCAGGCAGCGGTCTCCAATGCATCGGACGGTGGGCTGATCTGCGTCGATTCGGGAACCTACTACGAGAACATCGACATAGAAGGGAAGCTGATTCACCTGTACGGGATCGAAGGCGCTCACTCCACAATCATCGATGGCTCTGGAACAGCGCCCGTGTTCACTCTGAGTAGTGGTGAGACCCTCGATACGATTATCGAGGGCTTCACCATCACAAACGGCTCCACGGATGACGGCGGAGCCCGCGGCGGCGGCCTTCGGATCTGGAATGCCGCTGCAACGGTATCCAATGTAATCATATCCAACAACAGTGCATCCAGTGAGGGAGGTGGAATCTCCCTCCAAAGCGGAGATTTAGAGATCTCCAATGCTCTGGTGGTCGATAATGACTCCAGTTCCGGTGCGGGAATATTCGCCTTTGATGGATCCTACATCAAGATGGAGAATGTGATCGTCGCACGCAACGCCGCCTCCGCTTACGGCGGGGGCATGTGCTTCACCGCGAGCACAGCGGATCTCAACAACGTTTCAATCATAGCTAACACTGCTTCGAGTTCGTACTACGGAGGTGGACTCTATTTCTCTTCTACAAGCTCTTCAGGAGCCACAATCAGCGTGACGAACTCTGATTTCTCAGGTAATGAAGCGGGCACGGGCGGGGGATTTTACTCGCCAGATTCGTCTCCTTCGCTCGAACTTTCGTACAGCAATGTGTACGAGAACACCCCGAACGACTACGACGGGTCACAGGGCTTTTCTGGCCCGACAGCGTCCACCTCACTCCTCTCTGTCGATCCTGATTATCGCAACATCGCGGCTTCTGACCCTCTGGACTGGGATCTCCGCCTCTCAGAGAACTCTGCGCTGATCGACATCGGTGACACCAGCATCCTCGACCCCGACGACAGCACCAGCGACATCGGCGCCTTCGGCGGCGATGGCGCCGACCTGTGGGATCTCGACGGCGATGGCTACGCCTCGTGGTGGCAGCCCGGGGGATACATCAGCCCTGACGACATGGCCGCCGGCTGGGACTGTGACGATAGCGACTCCGACCGCTATCCAACCGCCACGGAGACCTGGGCGGAGATCATCGACGACAACTGCGACAGCTACGCCGCGACCGCCGAGATCTTCTCAGACGACTTCGAGTCGGGCTCCGCCGGTTCCGAACTGGAGAACGTCGACACATGGGTCTGCCCGAGCACGAGCACCTGCGATGCTACGTACAGCGACACGGTGACCTACTCCGGCGACCAATCAGCGTACATGAGCACCGACGGCGGCGACATCGGCCAGGAGGGGACCGCGTTCGGCGGGGACTTCGTCATCGAGTACTGGTTCTACGAGCCGGATGCGACGTCGACATCGAACTTCTTTCTTCGCCTGCTCGACAGCAGCGACAGCGACACACACTTTTTGGGATTGGTCAGCACTGGAGACCTCTATTACTCCGACTGTGACGGGGTATATTGCCTCTTTGATCGCAGCGACTCCTACCCGCTCAGCGACCGGAGCGCTGGCTGGCACCGCGCCTGGCTCGCGGTGGACTATGACTCGACCGACAGCGGCACGGTGCAGGGATGCATCGATGACGACTGCTCAGAGGCGGTATCGTTCAGCGGGACGACGTTCTACGCCGTGCAGTTCGTCGATGACGGGACCCAGGGGTATGTCGATGATATCGTGGCCTACAACGTCATCTCGGACGGAGATGGGGATGGCTATTTCGATGAAACGTACGGCGGGGAGGATTGCGATGATGATGATGCGTCGGTCAGCCCGGTGGCCGCCGAGGTCTTGGATGGAGTAGATAACGACTGCGATGGAACCATCGATGGCTTCGAATACCCCCTATCAAATGCAGAAATCAAGTTCGTTGGAGAGAACGTCGGCGACTATGCGGGAGGCTCGGTCTCCAATGCCGGAGACGTAGATGGCAACGGATTCGATGATATCATCGTCGGAGCCGAATATGAAGGGAGCTCTACTGCCGGGGCTGCCTACCTGGTGTTGGGTCCCATTTCCGACAGTATCGACCTGTCGGCCGCCGACGCCAAGTTCACCGGGGCAAATGGTGACGACCACGCAGGATTCTCCGTCTCCAGCGCGGGAGACATGGATTCAAGCGGGTCCGACGACATTATCGTGGGAGCCATATATGAAGACTCTGGTGGTTCCGATGCCGGTGCAGCCTACCTGTTGCTTGGTCCCTTCTCGGGTGGCACGAACCTGTCGACCGCTGCCGCCGCCATGCTCATCGGGGAAGACGGTTTTGACCACGCCGGCGAGTCGGTCTCCAACGCCGGAGACGTAAACGGCGATGGACGCCTTGACGTCATGGTGGGGGCCCGTGGAGACGACTCCGGTGGTTCCGATGCCGGTGCAGCGTATCTGTTGCTAGGCCCTGTGTCGGGAAACATCGACCTGTCGGCCGCCGATGCCAAGCTCATCGGAGAGAACGGCAGTGACTATGCGGGCCGTACGGTCTCCGACGCTGGAGATGTAGACGGCGATGGACGCGCTGATATCATGGTGGGGACCCACGACAACGACTCCGGTGCCGGTGCAGCGTATCTGTTGCTAGGCCCTGTATCGGGAAACATCGACCTGTCG
>CAYXGP010000050.1:0-37925 GCA_964464515.1 uncultured Enterobacterales bacterium | reverse complement strand
TGCCGGTGCAGCGTATCTGTTGCTAGGCCCTGTATCGGGAAACATCGACCTGTCGGCCGCCGATGCCAAGCTCATCGGCGAAAACAGCGGTGACAGAGCGGGCGTTTCGATCTCCAGCGCCGGAGATATGGATGGGGACGGGCTCGCTGATGTCATCGTAGGGGCCGTCTATGAAGACTCCGGTGGTTCCGATGCCGGTGCAGCCTACCTGTTGCTAGGCCCTGTATCGGGAAACATCGACCTGTCGGCCGCCGATGCCAAGCTTATCGGCGAAAACAGCGGTGACTACGCGGGCGAATCGGTCTCCGACGCCGGAGACATAGACGGCGATGGGCACCCTGATATCGTTGTGGGGGCCCACGGAGACGACTCCGCTGGTTCCGAAGCTGGCGCCGCCTATGTATTGCTTGGTCCCATCTCAGGTAGCATCGAACTGTCGACTTCCGATGCCAAGCTCACCGGAGAAAACAGCGGTGACCACATAAGCTACTCGGCGCTCTCCGGCGCTGGAGACGTAGATGGCGATGGACGCGCCGATCTCATCATAGGAGCCTACGCAGAAGGCTCCGGTGGTTCGGAGGCCGGTGCGGCCTATCTCCTACTCAGCACGGGTTTCTGAACACACCAATCTATACGAACTCACCAATCTGGGCCGAGGCGCCTCCGGCGCAGTGGTACTCGGCTCCCTGGGAGCATGCACGACTGAGAGTGACGAGCGCATCCTCGTCGGGCGAAGGGAGTGGCACCGACGGGTTACGCCCTCCGCACCAAAGCGGATCCACCCCTCCACCCCGGCCTCGGAATGTCGACCTCCACCCAGACTGTCGTCTTCACCGACCTCGGTAGCTATACCAAGAAGACCGCCGGCTTCAGCCGCGAGCAGCTGCGCGACCTGCTCGTGCTGCACGAGACCCACACGAGGACGATGGTCGAGCCCCACGGCGGACGCCTCATCAAGAACCTGGGTGACAGCTTCCTGATCCTGTTCGCGTCGGCGACCGAGGCCGTTCGGGCCAGCACCAAGCTGATCAAGTCGGGCCTGCCCGGCACCGATTTCCAGATCCGGGCCAGCGCAGCGACCGGCGACGTCGAGGAGATCGACGGAGACGTGTTCGGCGAGGCCGTGAACCTGTCGGCGCGCATCAATTCCAAGGTGCCGGCCGGCGAGGTGTGGTTCGCGGGCAGCACCCGCCTGTCGATCAAGCAGGCCGAGCTGCCCTGGGAGCGCATCAAGACCTTCGACTTCAAGGGCATCTCCGAGAAGGTCCCCTGCTTCCGGGCGGTTCTCCCGGGTCAGTGCATCCTGCCCGATCCACTCATCACCGCCACCCGAATGGGCCTGCTGACCCGCATCGAACCCCACACAACCACCCCCGACGTAGGTCCCCACAACGTGGTGCTGCTGTCGGGATTCAGCATCGACTCGGCCGAGATGGGCCCGGTCCTGTCGGGTCTGGAGCGACTGCCCAAGGATCGGATCTGGCTCGCGGTTCAGACCCTCCCCACCGAGCAGCGCCGTCGCTGGCTCGACAGCGGCCGGGGCCTGGTGGTGGGAGAGCCCTCCGCCGTCGACGCGGCGATCCGGGCGTATCAAGCGCCGGCCACCCCCGTGGGCGGTGGCGAGCACACCATGATGTTCGACGCCGAGCCCGACGACAGCGTGGTGGTGTCCATCGCCGGCCTCGCCCTGCCGAGGGCGCCCTTCCAGGGCTTCGTCGCGGAGTACGCCTACGACCTCCTCGCCGACGGCTCGTGGGGCTGGGCCCCCGACACCGCGACCGCGCGCGTTCTTGTGGACGCGCGGGGGATCCACCTGATAAAGCGCTCCCGCGGGATCCAGGTCGATGGCCGCGCGATCAGCGGCAACCATCTGCTCGAAGCCCACGTGCGGTTCACCGTCGCCGGTGTCGGCACCTTCCGCTTCCTGCCGATCCCTTCCGGAAGCCTCACCGGCCTGGTCCTGGGAGGGGTCAGCCCAAGCCTGGAGATCAGCATCGGCGGCATGGCGACGCTGGGCCGCATCCCCCCACACCCCGGCCTGCGGCTCCTCCAGCGCGCGGGGCAGGAGCAGATCCTGCAGTGGTGTACAGGCCGGCGGGTTGAGACGGTCCGCCAGCGCGGGTTCACGCTCGATCGCGCGCTCACCGGTCGTCAGCATGCCGCCATCACGATTCAGGACGCCGACACCTTCTCGGTGCAGCCCCTGCACCAGCGCCTGCCCACCGGGATGTACCGCGACGGAGCGCTGCACGTGGTCCGTCAGGCCGTCTCCATGCGCCCCGGCGATCTGGTCGTCGTGGGGACCTACGTGGTGAAGGTGTCCGCCCCATCCAGATGAGCGGTCACAGCACCGCGTACACCCGCCCCAGCAGGTCCAGCTCCGGCAGGAACCACGCGAACAGGCCGGCGATCACCAGCGCCAGCGCGATCGCCCCGCCGATCCAGATCAGCGCCTCGCGCGCCAGCGGGCTCACGGCGCCGATCTCATGACAGCGGATCTCATGACAGCGGTCTGCATGACAGTGACCTCAAGACTGCGGTCTGCATGGCAGCGATCTCAAGACTGCGATCTCATGGCGGCGATCTCAAGGATCGGGCACTTCCTGGGCGAGCAGGGCGCGCAGATCGTCGAACACCGCGTCGTCCACCGCGCCGAAGCCCGTGATGTGTTGACTCTCGCCGAGCATGGGGGTCCCCAGGTGCTCCTGCGGGTCGAGAGCGCGGAGCGCGCCGAACACAACATCTTGCAGATCGGGGTCGGTCTTTGGCGATGCGCAGACTGCGTCGTTCGGTACCCACCCCGTCTCGTCGAGGATGCGCAGGCTGGCGACCCGGATCCCCGCGTCTCCAGCGGTCATGTAGTTGAAGCTGTAGGTGGCGCCCGCGTCGCAGCGATCGTCCACCAGATCGCGGAGCACCTGCAGGTGGTTGCCCGACAGGATCTCTACCAGATCGGTCGCCGGCTCGATCCCCTGCCGCCGAAGCCACGCCCGGGGCAGCCGATAGCCAGTGGTCGATGAGCGGTCGGTGAAGCAGAACCGCTTCCCCTTGAGCTCCTCGGCCTTCGTCAGGCCGCTCGACGCCTTGACCAGCACGATCCCCTGGCTGCCGTCGGCCCCCTCGTGCAGGAGCTGCGCGCCGATGGAGAGATCTGGCGCGACCCCCCGTGTCTTCACGTACAGCGCCGGCGGGAGCACCGCGAACTCGAACTCCCCGGCCAGCAGCCGCGCCGCCACGTCGTCGTAGTTGCGGCCGACCTTCAGCTCCACCGGACGCCCGGTGATCCCCTCAAGGTAGGGCTTCAGCGGAGCGAACTCGGAGAGCATGCGCTCAGGATCGCTCACCGGCGCGAACCCCAGTCGGACGGGCGGCCCCTCCAGCGTCGGGGTGGACAGCCGCCACACCACCAGCCCGATCAAGAACAGCACCGTCGCGGCGATAGCGACGGGAGCGACCCGCAGGGGACGCTCCTCGTCAGCCGGCGGAGGCGTGGGCGTGATGGGCCTGGTCTCCACCGTGGGACCGTCGATGGGGGTGGGCTCCAGCGGCGCCAACGCCATCGTCCGCGTGGGCTCGGGCATCGAGATGAGCGGCTGGGTGTCGAGCTCGCGCGTGCTCGCCAACACCAGCTCCTGCACCTCCGCGCGCCGGGTGAGGTGCGCCGCGCCGCACAAGCGAACCAGCTCTGCGGCGACGTGGTCCTGGGTGGCCGCCACACCCGTCGCCTGGCAGGCATCCAGCAGCGCCCGACGGAAGGCCTCGGCCGTGGGATAGCGCGCGTCGCGATCGGTGATCATCGCGCGCGAGACCACCGCCGCGATCTCCGCAGGGACCTCGGGGCGGATCTCGCCCAGCGTCGGGATCTCGCCCTTCACGATGGACTGCATCGTCGCGAATTCGCTGTCGCCGCGGAACGCCATCTTCCCCGACAGCACCTCCCACAGCACCACCCCCAGCGAGTAGACGTCGGAGCGGCGATCGAGCTGCGCCCCCTCACACTGCTCGGGGGACAGGTAGCGGAATTTTCCGCGGAGCGTGCCGGTGCGGGTGTGGCCCAGCGCCTTCTCGGTGGCCTTCGCGATGCCGAAGTCCAGCAGCTTCACGTGCCCTGTCACCGTCAGCATCAGGTTGTGCGGGGAGATGTCGCGATGCACGATGCCCAGGTGCGCGCCGTTCAGATCGCACAGCTCGTGGGCGGCGTGGGCGGCAGAGCAGGCCTGCGCGGCGATGCTGCAGGCCGCGCTGACGGAGATCGCCTGCTCGGCTCTGTGGGCGGCGACGAGCAGCTCTCGCACGCTGCTGCCCTCCACGTACTCCATCACGATGTAGTACGCGCCGTCCTGCTCACCGAGGTCGAAGATCTGCACCACGCCGGGATGCCGCAGCGGCGCGATGATGCGCGCCTCCTGCAGGAACATGTCGACGAACGCCGCGTGTGCGCCGACGTGGGGCAGCAGCCGTTTGACCACGACGAGCCGCTCCAGACCGCCGATCCCCGTCTCGGTGGCGAGGAGGATCTCGGCCATCCCTCCCGTCGCCAGGCGCCGCAGGATCTCGTAGCGACCGAGGCGCTTCGGGGTGGTGGTGACAGGAGGTGTCATTCAGCTCCGACCAGCCTACCCCATGCCCCCCTCGTCCCTGTGCGGTGTTTCGCAGGGTGATTCGGGGAGCGGCTGCCAGCGTGCCCAGGACTTCGGCGTCTCGCGAACGGTCAGCGCGTGCAGCCGGAGGGCGTTGCCGTAAACGCTCCGGATGCGGGGAGCCACCTGCTCATACGCCCAGCGCGCGAGGTTCTCCGCGGTGGGGATGAAGGGGAGCACCACCGTGCGGTGCTCGGGCCCCAGCAGCTCCAGCGCAGCGCGGCCCGTGGCGTCTCCCTCGTAGACGAGGAACGCATGATCGACGACGTCGTGGATGTGCTCGCGGAGGATGGTCGACAGCTCCCCGAAGTCCATCAGCATGCCCTCGGAGCTGACCCCCGAGACCTGGACCGGATCGCCGGCCACCTCGGCCTCCCAGCGGTAGCGATGCCCGTGGAAGTTGCGGCACTTGCTGGCATGCGCCGGCACGCGATGGCCGGTGTCGGTCTCTACCCAGCGCCGAATGGTGAGCGCGCTCAAAACAACGCCACCGGCAGCAGCGCGCCGTCGCGGATCGGGCGGAGCGCGAGCCCATGGACGGGATCGCAGATCAGGCGAAGCTCATCGGCGCTCATGGCGGCCCACAGCGCGGCGAGGTGATCGGCGGTGAGCCGAACCCGGCCGACCTCCGCGGGGAGCGTGGTCACCCGATCGGTGGCGACGATGGGCAGGGCCATCCGCTCGAGAGCGAACGCCTCGATCACCGACGGGGTGGGCGGCGCTGCGAGGATCTCCGCGGCGGCGTCGCGCTCGAGCGTCTCCCCCAGTCGGCTGAACGCCTCAAGCGTGCCCCGCCCCAGCGGCCGCGCCTGCCCCTCGCGGACGGAGAGGATGAGGTCGTCCTTGACCGCCAGCGCGCCCAGGATCGGAACGTCGAGCCGGAAGTCGTCCACCGGGGGGGCGATGCGTGCCACCACCGGATTGGGAGCCACACGCAGCCGCCACCGCTCGGTGTGGGTGCAGGCTCGCCCCTGGTGCCGCCACGTGACCAGGAGGGGCTGCGCCTGATCGGTCACGAAAGCGTGCGACGCCCCGAGATGGTGGATGTGCGAGGCAGCCCACGGACCGGTCGGGAGCATCACCGTGAGGGCCAGCACCCGATGGTACAGCCCCGGCACCAGGCGCTCCGCGGGCAGACGCACGGTCGTCCGCTGGCCGGGCGCCAGCACATTCCGCCACCAGTCCCAGCTCGGCGCAGGCGGCGCCTTCATCCGGGTCAGCCGCTCGAAGTCCGGCGGGCCGAAGCGGTGCCCGGCCAGGGAGATCAAGATCACCCGGGTGGGCTCGAGGTTCTCGATCTGCACCGACAGGCGATGCGTGCCGCCCCGATCGCACCACTCAAGCGGCCCTGCGGGACTCACCCGGACCTTGATCGGGATCTGGGTTCTTCTCACAGACATCCGCACCCCATTACCGGTCCATTGGTGGGAATGCACCCTGTTTCGCGAGCCGGAGACACGGAATGTCATGGTGGGAAGATCTGAAGAAGCGAGTTGATGACCAGCGGAGCCGCGCGCAGACGGAGGCGGCCCGACAGGCGGCCCGCAGCGCGCTGTCCGGGGTGGTGAAGGGCGCCCGGGCGATCGGAGACGATCTGGTCAGCGCCGCCGAGCAGGAGCTGGCCGACGCTGAGTCGCGGCATGCGCCCCGCTCGGAGTACCTCCCCGCTGCCTCCGAGCAGGAGTCGTCTGCGGACGCCCTGATCGCCGAGGCCGCAGCGCTGGAGAGAGAGAGCCGAGAGCGCCGCCAGGCCGCCCGACCCGAGCCCGCGGAGGAGACCGATCCCGCCGCCGCGCGCGCCGCGCGAGCCCGCGCCCGCCTGGCAGCCTTGAAGGCGAAGCGAGCGGGGCGCGAGGAGGAGTGATCACCCCGCCGCGGGGATCTCCAGCTCGAAGGTGGCCCCCGCCGCATTCGGCAGCAGGCGTGCCTCTCCGCCGTGGTCCTCGGCGACCCCCGCCACCAGCGCGAGCCCCAGTCCCTGCCCGCCGGTCCGGGTGCTGAATCCGGGCGTCCAGATGCGCTCCGGTTCGGCGACACCCGGCCCGTCGTCGTGGACCCGAAACCCCACACCGCTGTCGGTCGCCCGCACCTCCAGCCGCACGTGGCCACGTGACCCCACCGCGTCGCAGGCGTTGGCCAGGAGCGCCACCAACGCCAGCTCCAGCTCGACCTTGCGCGCCGAGATCTCCGGCAGGTGCAGCCCCGCGTCCAGCTCGACCGTGACCTCCTCGCTGAACAGGCGGTCTGCGCGCTCCAGCGCCCTCTCGGCGGCATCCACCGGATCGATGTGGACCGGCGGACCCGCAGCGTCCCCCGCGCTCAGGGCCTCCTGCAGTCGCCGGGTGGTCGCCGCGGCCCCCACGACCACGTCGATGAGCTCGGAGACCCGCTCGGCCTCCGTCCCCGTTGCGCGCAGAGACATCAGCTCGAGCTGGCCCACCACCGCCGCCAGCGCGTTGTTGAGATCGTGGGCGAGCCCGCGCGACAGCCGCGCGGTGAGCGCCATCCGCGCCGCCGTGAGCGTCGCCGCAGCGCTCACGCCGTCGCCTGCCGGGCCTGTCGGGCCTGTCTGGTCTGTCGGGCCTGTCGGGCCTGTCGAGTCAGCCGGTGCGCGTGGGCCGGTCCGACGGCCGACGAGCACCCCGAGAAGCGCGCCCAGCACCGCAGCCACAGCCATCGCGCCCAACACACCGATGTTCGACACGATATCGCTCCAGGGGCCCAGCGGCGCAGCGTTAGCATACAGCATCCCGCGCACCGGAGGCCACTTGCCCCCCCGACATGTGCTGATCTTCGGCTTGAAGCGCAGCGGAACCACCATCTTCTGGCGCTCGCTGAGCCGGGACCCCCGCCTCACCGGGTACGATGAACCGTTTCGACCAGACATCGCCTTCTTCGTCGCGGCGGGCAGAGACCCCGAAGCAAACTACACCGAGTACCTCGCGCGCCCGGAGCTGGTCTTCGACACCTGGGTGCCGATGAGCGAGCCGTTCGACGTCCTCCTCGACCGGCTCACCGGCCCCCAGCGACGCTGGCTGCAGGCGCTCACGACGTCCGCCCCGCGAACCTGCATCGACATGGTCCGCGGACACGCGCGAATCCAACAGATCCGCCGCGCGATACCAGACGCACTGATCATCCACCTCGTGCGCGATCCACGGTGTTTCGTCACCAGCCACCTGCGCCCGAAGGGACGCTGGATGTCCCCCGCGCTCCCCGAGCGCTTCTTCGACTACCGCGGCTCCTTTGATTTCTGGCAGTACCACCGTGTGTGCCAGCAGCTCGGCTTCAGTGGCCCCGCCCACGTCGCGCTGCTGCGCCTGTGGAAGCTGATGTACGGCGTGGCGGCGGCCCAGTCCCCCGACCTCACCATCCGATACCAGGACTTCGCCCTCGACCCTCGGGCGACGCTGGCTCCCGTCTATGAGCGCCTCGAGCTGGACCCGCCCGATCTCGAGTACGCCGACGTGCACCCGCCGCGCCCCCCGCACGCCCCTGAGCACCCCGGCTGGTCCGCGGCGCTGCGCGCGCTGGCCATCCCGCAGCTCATGATCCATCGCGGTCCTTGGGGTTGATCGCAGGCAGGGTGGTACCTTTGGGTGGGAGACCAGTCCATGCCCCCGCGCCCGCTACCGCCGACAATTCACCGGCCGCTCCCGGGTCTGAGCTTCGCGCTGGCGGTGGGGTGCGCCCCCGCGCTGCCGGTGGGAGACGAGCCGCTCGACCTGGGGTCTGCGTCGGTCACCCCGCCCACGACGGTCGAGACCACCTGGCCCGCGGTGAGCGCCCCCCTGGAGGACGCCGGCTCCACCGAGGTGGTTGAGGACGACGGAGACCCCGACGCCTTCTTCCGCGACGACGTCATCCACGAGATCGTCATCGACATCAGCGATGCGTCGTGGGGATCGCTGACGTACCTGCCGCGGGAGTACGCCGCGGTCACGTTCACCGCCGACGACGGCCCGCCGCTCTCCGTCGCGATCCGCCTGAAGGGCAACACCCAGTACCGCGAGCTGGACGACAAGCCCTCACTCGTCATCGACTTCAATCGATTCATCGAGGATCAGGAATTTCACGGCATGCCGTCGGTGTACCTGCACAACATGACGTACGATCCGACGATGATGCACGAACACCTCGCCTACCGGTACTTCCGGATGGCGGGGGCTCCGGCGGCGCGGACGACCTACGCCCACCTCACCATCAACGGTGAAGACTACGGTCTCTACCTGTTCGTCGAGAAACAGAACCGCGTGTACCTCGCGGAGTGGTGGGACGACACCAGCGGCGCGGTGTACGAGACCGGCTCGTTCAACTGGGGCTGCGACCTCGACGACGGCGGGGCGTCCCCCTGCGACTGCTTTGAGCTGGACGATCTGAACGACGACGACCCGACAGCCATCGAGCGTCTGTGTGAGGGCGCGAGCGCCGCGCCGCATGAGTGGTACGACTCGGCGACTGCGGTGGTCGACATGCCGGCGTTCGTGCATTCGATGGCGACCGAGATGGTGGCGTCGCACTACGACAACTACGGCTACAACAAGAACAACTTCCGGGTCTACCACGAGCGCGAGCGCGACCGCTGGTACTTCACCCCCTGGTCGACCGATCTGGCCTTCGGTTGGTACCCCTGGTCGGGCGACCCTCACTGCGGAGAGGTCGCCGGCCGTATCGCCGACTATGGCGGCGGATATCTCCTGGGACGCTGCGCCGGGGACACCACCTGCCGGGCCGAGCTGTATGCGGCGCTGGAGACCGCAGCCGACGCCTTCGAGGACGCGGAGATGGGCGAGGAGGTCGATCGACTGCACGCCATGATCTCCGACTCCGTGCGCGCGGACGCGCGGCGTTGGTACGATGACATCTGGTTCGAGCGAGAGGTGGACTGCCTGCGAGACTTCGTCGCGGCGCGTCCCGACGCCGTGCGGGGGCAGCTCTGACCGATCGCCGCGCGCTCGACCTGCCGGCGCTGATCGGTGTCGCCCTGCTGTTCGCGCTCGGCGCGTGGGCCGCGCAGGTGCTCAACGAACACCGCGGGCTGCTGTCGGTGACCCGCCGCCACATGGAGATCGTCTACGCGCTGCACCAGGCCCAGCAGGTGCTCGGGAACGCTCACCCCGACGATCCCGCGATCCCCGCCACCCTGGATACGCTCGAGGCCATCAGCCAGCAGACCGCCGCGGACCCGAACCTCGCCGGCGTATCACTCCGACTCCAGGCCCAGACCACCCGCCTGCGAGGCGTCCTGAACGATCCCGGCGCGCGCGTCGAGGCCCGACGGGCCACCCTCACCTCGCTCCAGTGGCTCTCCAACGCCGTCTACACCGAAGAAGCGCGCCTCGCAGAGGAGCGGGAGTTCAGCTGGCTCGCGGTTCAGCTCATCGCACTCGTGGGGCTGGTCCTCGGCGCGCTCTCGTTGACGCTCATGATCCTCGCTCGCCGCCGCGGTCGGCTGGCCCGAGAATTCAGCGATCAGCGCGCCCGCGCGCTGGACAGCGCCCGACGAGATCAGGAGGCGGCCGAGCGCTCCCGGCTACGCGCTGAGAAGGCGGACAAGGCCAAGTCCCACTTCCTCGCGACCATCAGCCACGAGATCCGCACGCCGATGACGGCGATCACCGGCTCCGCAGAGCTCCTGACGCGCACGACCACGACCGATCGCCAGAAGGAGTACCTGTCGATCATCCTGAGCAACGGCGAGGCGCTGGTGTCCCTGATAGGCGACGTCCTCGACCTGTCGCAGGTAGAGGCCGGCGAATTCGCGCTCGGTCAGCAGAGCTTCGATCTGTTGGCTCTCCTCGATGAGGTGATGCTGCTGTTCGCCCGCAAGGCAGAGAGCTGGGGGATCGGGTTCACCCTGGTGTGCCGGGCAGACGTCTGCCGGGTGGTCACCGGTGATCCCAAGCGTCTGCGGCAGGTGCTCGTCAACCTGGTGGGGAACGCCCTCAAGTTCACCGAGCAGGGTGAGGTGCATGTCACTGTGTCGTGTCCAGAGACCGATCAGGTGCAGGTCGAGATCCGTGACACCGGACCGGGGATCCCCGCCGACGCTGAGCGGCAGATCTTCAGCGCGTTCCGGCAGCTCGACGGCTCCACCACCCGCAAGCACTCAGGGACCGGACTCGGCCTCACCATCAGCCGCCGTCTGGTAGACGCGATGGGCGGTGAGCTCACCGTAGACAGCGAGATGGGCGAGGGGAGCACGTTCCGCGTCAACGTCTCGCTCCCTGGTGAGCAGCCCCAGCTTCGACCGATCGGCCCATCCGGCCTGACGCTCGCCGGCCACAGCCCCGCGATCAGCGCGATCGCCGCGCAGCTCAGCGCCTGGTCGCTCTCCTTTCAGCGCATCCCCACACGCCGCGCCACGCTCGCCGCGCTCCGGAGCTCCGACCCACCCGAGCGCATGATCATCGGGTTCCGTGTGAACCGCGAGCTCCGAGAGGCCGCGCGCGCCACGCTCCTCGTGCCGGTGGTGCCGTTCAGCGATGACAGCATCGAGCGCGCCGATCATCCCCTGATCTGCATCGAGCCGGTGCGACCCGCGGAGCTGCGGCGGGTGCTCCGGCCCGTCCTCGCAAAGCCCGAGCCGATCGCGGCGCCTCCCGCCCCCGAACCCGCCGCCGCCAAGCCCCCTCCGCTGCGCACCCTCGGTCTCGACATCCTCATCGTCGATGACAACGCCCTGAATCGACAGATCCTCGGGGAGCTGCTGGAGGCCCTGGGGTGCGTAGCAGAGAGCGTCTCCGGCGGCGCCGCCGCGGTGGCCTCCGGCTCTGAGCGCCACTGGGATCTCATCTTCATGGATCTCGACATGCCGGATATGGACGGCGTCGAGGCCACCCTCCACTTGCGGAGCGGCGGCGGTCCCTGCGCCGAGGTTCCGATCATCGGGCTCTCCGGGCACGCCACCGAGGTGGCTCGACAGCGCTGCCTCAGCGCCGGGATGAACGACTTCATGACCAAGCCCATCCGTCTCGCCGAGCTGGAGGGGCTGCTCGATCGCCTCCTCGAAGAGAACGCTCAGCTGGCACAGGCGAGCGGAGACAGGTGACCCGAGGGCTGCCCCCACCGCCGGAGCCCACCCTCCGGCGCGCTCTCCCGGTGCTGCTGCGGTTGATGATCCTGCACGGCGTGCTCTCGATCGTGTCGGGCCTGGGGCTGCTGGCGCTGATCGAGGTGCTCCCAGCGATCCTGCCGACGATCGACGACCGCGCCGCGCGCCGCGCAGACGTGCCCGCGCTGCGGCTGGCAGGCGTCGCCAGCGCTGTGCTCGGCGTCATCACGCTGATCGGCGCCCACCAGCTCCAGGCGCTGCAGCGACGGGGACTGTCGCTGGTCTGCTGCCTGCTGGGGCTCGCCGTGCCCTTGACCTGCGGCGTGCTGCCGACCGGGCCGTTCATGGCGATCACCGGCGCGATCGTGCTGACCGCCCGTCCGGTTCGAGAGGTCTACGAGCGGGTCGCCGCGGGCACGCCTGCTGGGTGGGCGCATGCGGAGATCGCCGAGGAGTGACGCGGGTCGTTCACCCCGCCTGCTCGAAGGCGTCTCTTCCGCACCCCCGCAGGTACGAGAACATCGCGCGCGGCTCGGCCGCCGCCGCCGCCAGCACCCCGCCCATCATGGCGCCGATGACGCCGACGGTGCCCACCTCGCTCCCCGAGAAGAACAGCCCCGGGATGGGTGAGCGCGGCCGCAGCCAGGGGTTGTCGAAGCGCTCAGGGGTGGGCTCGATGCCGTAGATCGACCCCGCCACGGGCCGGCAGAACGTGTCGGTGGACAGCGGCGTGGACAGCTCAGCGTAGGCCAGCAGAGGCCTGAGCGCGGGCCGCAGCGCGAAGAACTGCTCCAGCAGTCGGTCCTTGATGCGGTCCTTGAAGGCGTCGTACTCGGCCCCCCGCTTCTTCCACCGCGAGCCCTGCCACGGCTCGAAGACCGACCACGGCACGAAGGTGACCACCTCGCCCGTGTGGCGCTGCTCGGGGCCGGGGTCGTGGTGAGGGTCCTTGAGGCTGGGAAACGAGCAGTACAGCACCGGCGCGTCTTCGAGGGGACCGTCGGGGGAGATCTCCCAGTTCTTGGCGTCGGAGTGCCAGACCGTCCAGAACCACTGGTTGGCCGCGGTGGCCCCTGCCGCCGCGACGTCGCCCTTGAAGCCCAGGTACAGGCAGACGTGGGCCGGCGCCGGGCGGATGTTCTCCTGGGCCTTCGCCACCCACCGGGCCCGCTCCACGTCGGGCGGCAGCAGGCGCTTGAGGGTGGACAGCACCCCCGCCGCGCTGATCACCTGCGGGGCGCGGATCTCCTCGCCGCCCGCCATCCGCACGCCCACCGCGCGGCCGCGCTCCACCATGATCTCCTCGACGTCGGCCCGGATGCGGGTCCAGCCGCCGGCCTTCGCCACCGCGCCGAGGAGCTGGCGGGCGATCTCTCCGGAGCCGCCCTCCGGGTAGTACCCGCCGTACCAGAAGTGCTTGGTGACGAGCGCCTGCATCGCGAAGGAGGAGTCCTCGAGCAGCGAGCCGTAGTAGGCCCACTGGGCGGTGAGGACCGTCTTGAGTTGGGGATCGTCGGTGAGCGCGCCGATGACCTCCGACGTGCGCTGCGCGAGGTACCGCCGGGCCGCGCGGCCGAAGATCAGCTCCGAGGCCGAGGCCAGCCCCTTCGGCGTGAACCGCGACAGGTAGTACCCCCGCATCGCCCGCGCGACGTCGCGCACCTGCGACAGGTAGGCGTCGATGGCCGCCGCCTCGTTCGGGAACGCCGCCAGCAGGTTGGCGCGGAACTGCTCGGGGTTGTCCGGGAAGTCGATGCGGAAGCCGTCGGGGAAGTAGAACTCCTCGTAGTGCGACCCCAGCGAGGCCCAGCGGAGCTGACCGTCGGTGAGCCGGTGCAGGATGCGCCCAGGCATGCTGCGCGTCGTCACCTCGCCCACGGCATGCACCCCGACATCCCAGGTGAACCCGGGGCGATTGAAGGTGTGGGTGAAGCCCCCCGGGACGTAGTGCTGCTCAAGCACCAGCACCCGCTTGCCCACGGCCGACAGCAGCGCCGCGGTGGTCATGCCGCCCATGCCGGAGCCGATGACGATGGCGTCCCAGGGGCCGTCGGGTTGGTGCTTGCTCCACGGCTTGTCGTCGCGGGGGGACTTCGGCGGCATGCGGGGCTCCGGGGATCATGGCGATCGGAGGAGGTACGTATCGCCCCGCGTTCGCCGCAGGCAGCAGCCATGGTGAGGGGGGGCATGGTGAGGGCGCCCGAAACCTCACAGACTCCGGGCGTCCACGCAGCACCGAAACCCGATCTCATAGAACCGAAAGCTGTCCCCGTGCGACGTGATGTCGCTCCCGCATGTGCGCGTCTCGGACCAGTAGCGTCCCTTCAGGTTGCCGGTGAACCCGGACGTCCCGCCGTCCGCTCTGCGGGTCCACTCCTCGACGTTCCCCGTCAGATCATAGACGCCCTCCGAGACGCAGCCGGTGTTGTCTCCGCTGCCTTCTCCCTGATACAGCGCCTCGACGTGATCCGCCGTGTACGGCGACACAACCCGGACCGCCGCCAGCAGCGCATCCAGGCTCTCTACATCGGCCGTCGACGCGCTGCTCGGCCATCCATTCAGCAGAGACTGGTCGTAGACGATCCACGTCTCTTCGTCGTTGCAGACACCCGGGTCATGCTCGTCTCCATACGGGTAGTCGCGGCCCGCGCCGCCGTCGCAGGCGCGCTCCCACTCGACGTCCGTACAGAGTCGGCGACCGCGCGCCGCGCACCAATCCGCAGACTCATCGAGCGTGTACATGATGAGGGGCGCCGCCCCGGGCTTGTTCGGCGCTTCGTAGAGGTCGATGCAGAAAGAGTCGATGTGCGCCGCGCCGGTCGGACAGGGGTTCGTGCCCGTGTCCCCGGTCTCAGACGTGACCGGCGTCGTCGTCTCCTCTGTCGTCTCTTCAGCGGTGTCCCCGGCGGTCCCCTCACCGGTCTCTCCGGAGGATGTGTCGACGCTGACGTGCGCGGTGTCCACGGCATGGTCCGGCCGAGTGGCTTCGGGTAGAGAGCGGGCCGGCAGTCCAGTGCAGGCGACCAGGAGCAGCATCGCGGTTCCCCTTGAGGAGCTATGATACAGGAACGTGATCTGCTCGACCTGAAACTGCGGCACGGTGATCCCATGACCGCACTCCTGCTCCTCATCGCCTGCGCGCCGGCAGAGCCGCTCCTGATGGCCGATGATGACGACGGCGGCGGGCTGCCCACCCCGCCGATGACCACGACCGCGGCGACGACAACCACCAGCCCCACGTCCGCACCGACGACCTCGACCGACGCCGTGGAGTCGGTGGGCGCCGGCCCCGACGATCCCGCCGGGTACCTGTTCTCGCTCGACGCCGTGCAGTGGCTGGAGATCAGCCTGTCCGACGCGGCGATCGCCTCGCTGAACGCCGATCCCTACACCTTCGTGCCGGCCGACATCACCATCGACGGCCACACGCTGGAGCAGGTCGGGCTGCGCCTCAAGGGCCGGCTCGGCTCGTACCGCTCTCTGAGTGGCAAGTCCGGCTTCAAGATAGAGCTGGACACCTTCGTGCAGGGGCAGGGGCTGTTCGACCTCGAGCACCTCAACGTCAACAACATGGTGCAGGACTCCGCGCAGCTCCACGACCACATGGCCTACTGGCTGTACGACGCGATCGGCCTGCCGGCCCCGCGCGTGGGCTACCTCTGGGTGACCGTCAACGACGTCGAGTACGGGCTGTACGCCAACGTCGAGGAGTACGACAGCCGCTTCGTGCAGATGCGCTTCGGCGACGACAGCGGCAACCTCTACGACGGCGACTACTGGCTCTACTCCGACTGGAGCAGCTACATCCTGATCGACTTTTCACAGTCCCAGCAGGAGTACTTCGATCTCGACCTCGGCGAGGACGTCGGGCTGGCCGACATCCGGCAGATCACCGCCGCCATCGACGCCACCTGCGGCACCGACGGGTTCGACGACGCCATCGGCGCGGTGGTCGACGTCGACGCCTTCGCCCGCTTCACCGCCGTCGAGGCCTGGGTCGGGCAATACGACGGCTACACCTACTACACCAACAACTACCGGGTGTACTTCGACCCCACTGACGGCCTCGCTACGCTCATGCCCTGGGACCACGACTGGTCGTTCTACCCGAGCGTCCCGATCACGTCGCCCTACGGTCGCCTGGCCTCGTGCTGCCGAGCAGACGCCACATGCCACGCCCGGATGACGGCCGCGTTGTCGCTCATCTGCGAGACCGTCTCCACGGGCGAGATGATGGACGAGTTGAACCGCACGCGCGACCTGATCCGACCCTGGGTCCTGGCCGATCCGCGCCGAGAGCGCAGCGAGGAGACCATCTTCTCGGAGCAGGAGGCCGTCGCGAGTTGGATCACCGGTCGCTGTGACAGCCTCGCAGCGTCGTATCCAGACTATTGAGTCACCCGGCCTGCTGAGTCACCCGGCCTGCTGAGTCACTCGGCCTGCTGAGTCACCCGGCCTGCTGAGTCAGCGCTCCAGCAGCGCACGCACCTTGGCCTCCTCGCGCACCCGCAGCATCCGCGACTGCTCCTCCTGCTGACGCTGCATGACGTACTCGACCAGGAGCTGCGCCTCCCGCGGGTGGGTCCGCGGCGACAGCGCGAGCTGGAGCCCGCAGATGGCCTGCGAGGTATCGGAGACGTCGCGGATGCTGCGCACCTCCCCGACCAGCTCGATCGGTCCGGGCGTGGCCGGGAGCCGAAGCCGACACACCACCTGCGTGCCTCGCGGAAGCTGCTCCGCATACCTGGCTGCGACGCGGAGCCCCAGCCCGAGAAACGAGGCGTCCTCCGTCGTGGCGGCGATGGGCTCCCGCGACCCGGGCGCGCTGAGCAGCACCGGGATCCGCGGGGTGGTCTGCACCCGGTACAGGCGCCGCTCATTGAACAGCCGGAGCAGCCGACGCTCGATCCGCTCGCGCGCGGTCCCCCAGTCGTCGAACGCCACGCTGACACGCACCCACTGTCCGGTGACCGCCTTGTGCATGATCTGCGCGCGCAGATCCATGTCGAGCGAGGACTCGGAGCTCCGAAACTGCACCGTCACCCGCCCCCCGATCTTCATCGCAGCCGCCGTCTGCTCGCGCACCGCCAGGCCCACCCCGCCGACGGCCACGTCGAGGATCTCCACCGCCAGCGGAGTCGTCTGATCCGACACCACGAGGCGGGCGCTGACCCGCGTCTGAATCTCCGAGCTCACCCGGTAGTGCCGACGCCTGTTCTTCTTGCTCGCCATGCCAGCTCCTCTATGCGTGCGCTCGCTGCTCCAGAGATCGGCACCAGGATGGGTCGATCTGAGCGGCATTTCGAAGGAACATGCCGGGGAACCCATAAGGGAGTATCCGCGGTCTGGGAACCGCGCCCCGGTCGCCGTCGAGGTCGCCCGGCGGATCGTCCGCGCAGATCAGCACAGGTCCGGGCATAGAATGGGGCCAGATGCGCGTATGGTTCATCTCTTCCACTGAAGCTCCGCTCCTGCCCGACCGTGAGTGGCTGGATAGGATCGGCCCGACACCGAGGTATCCATGCCGCGCTCTTCCTGCCCCCACACCCGCAACAGCCACCACCACAACAGGCTGCGCCTCTTCGGGATGTCCCTCCTCGGCGTGGGGGGGCTGACCGGCTGTGAAGCCTCCGATCTCGCTGAGTTCGGCGACATCTACTTCATCAAGCTCACCTCCGACGCCGCCGAGGTCGCGAGCGCCGCCACCGAGCTGAGCGCAGAATTCGGCTTCGAGCCGATCCACATCTACGACGCCGCCTCGGAGGGCTTCAGCGTCCGCATCCCCCTGGACATCAGCGAAGACCTCGAGGCGATCGACATCGTCGACTACGTCACGCGCGACGAGGGCGACGAGGCGCTGCCCCCGGAGGAGATCCCCGAGGAGATCACCATCGGCGCCGATGAGATCCCCACCGGCATCGCGTACATCGGCGGTCCCATCACCGGCGTGAGCTGGTCGTTCGCGGTGGCGGTCATCGACACCGGGATCGACGCCACCCACCCCGACCTCAACGTGGTGGGCGAGCGCGACATCGTCTGCGACAGCACCCCCAGCGACTGCGCCGACGGCAGCGATCCCCAGGGGCACGGCACCCACGTCGCGGGCACAATCGGCGCCCTGGTAGACGACGCGGGCGTGGTGGGCGTGGCCCCCGGCGTCCCGCTGCACGCCGTCCGCGTGCTCGACAGCAGCGGCTCCGGCTACTGGTCCGACATCATGGCAGGCGTGGAGTACATCCTCGATCACAACGCAGATCCCGCGAACACTCCCATCCGCGTGGTGAACATGTCGCTGGGCGGCAGCGCCGGCACCGGGCTCGACGCCGAGATGGAGGAGGCGCTGATCCGCCTCGAAGACGCCGGCGTGGTGATGGCGATCGCCGCTGGAAACGAGTCGCAGGACGTCGCGAACGTCGTGCCGGCCGGCCTCGATCGAGGCCTGGTGGTCAGCGCCTATGACGTGGGCGCGCAGGAATTCGCGTGGTTCTCGAACTTCGGAGGAGAGGTCGACCTGGCCGCGCCCGGGGTCGCCATCGAGTCCACCTGGCCGGGCGGGGGCTACGCCACGCTCGACGGCACCTCCATGGCGTCGCCGCACGTCGCCGGCGCGGCGGCCGCGTACCTGGCGCTGAACAACAACGCTGACTGGCCCGCGGTACGCGACGCCCTCACCGGCACCGCCACCGACGGCTACTCCGGGCAGGGCGCCGATCACGCCGAGCCCATGTTGGACATGTCCGGGTGGTAGACCGCTCGTCGGTCAGAGCGCGACCGCCGCTGCTGGGCCTGCTGCCGCAGGGTCTTCTTTCGCAGGGTCTTCTGTCGCTGGGCCTGCTGCCGCTGGGCCTGCTGCCGCTGGGCCTGCTGCCGCTGGGCCTGCTGCCGCTGGGCCTGCTGCCGCTGACTGGCTGCGCGCTCGCCAGCAGCGCCGCGCGGACCGTGCTCGGCGAGGGCACCTTCACCCCGCTGGAGCAGCACTTCCGTCTCGACATCCAGTCGCTGAACCAGCCGGTCTCCGACGGGCTCGAGGGGGCGCTCCTGGCGCTCCGCCTGGCCTACACCACCGCCCGCGGCAACCTCCCCCCCGAGGACTTCTGGGACGTCTTCGAGGCCTCGGTGACGCGCAACATCCTGCTCGACGTGGACTCTCCCTGGGGAGACGCGCTGGAGCAGATCTGCGTGCTCTCCGACGCCGGGCTGCTGCCCGGCCCGCGCTTCTCGCGCGAGCAGACCTCCGAAGACGCCGACGTGCGCTCGGTCGCGCTGCACCTCGAGCTGCTCCCGTCCACCGCGCGGCTGGTCGATCGCGATCGGGACGGCTTCGCGGCCCGCGAGGAGTGCGACGACACCGACCCCTCGGCGCACCCCGGCGCCACGGAGATCTGGTACGACGGCGTCGACACCGACTGCGACGGCGCGAGCGACTTCGACGCGGATCGCGACGGCTTCGAGCACATCGACGCCGACGGCGTGGGCGGAGCCGACTGCGATGACGCCGTCGGCGCCATCAATCCGGGCGCGGACGATCTCACCGCCGACGGCATCGACGCCAACTGCGACGGCGTGGACGGCGACAACCCGCAGGATCTGGACGGCGCCTGGAGCGGCGAGGTGGCTGTGGTCGTCGACGCGGGTCCCCTCGGGGCCGACGTGTGCGCCGGCACCCTGGACGTGGTGATCGACAGCGCCGCCGATCCCCCGCTCCAGGGCGAGGGGACCTGCACCTTCAGCGGCGACTGGGAGGGCACGACGACCATCCTGGTCGAGGGAGCCCCCTCCGGCGGCAGCGTCGCGGGCGTCTTCGATCTCGTCGGGCTGTTCTCGACCCCGTGGGGCGGCACCGCGGCGCCGGGTGGGGTCCTTGAGGGGCTGGGTCGCAACATCCAGGGCACCGGCCAGCTCGCGCTGGACAGCCAGGTGATCTTCCAGCTCCACCCGGACGGCACGACGCTGGACGATCCCCCTGAGGCCCCGGTGTTCGTGCCCGAGGCCTCTCCGTGCCACACCGCGGACCTGCGCATCTCCACCGAGGTGGAGTTCGTGCTGATCAGCGACGCCACCGCCGAGCGGCTCACGGAGGTCTACGCCGAGCTGGGAGAGGAGCTGGTGAACGCGCTGGAGCAGATCCGGTTCGCGTTCCAGGTGCTGCACGTGCGCTTCTCCGATGACGAGGACGCCGTCGACTTCAACGTGGGGCTCACCGACTTCAGGATGGCCCTGATCGACCCGGACATCCCCGACGATCCGAACACTCCCTGGGACGACGGCACCCTGGAGATCGTCCCGTACTTCCTGCTGGAGACGATCTCCCGCGAGACCCCGCAGCGCTTCGAGCTGGACGCCGACTCCGCCGTGACCGAGAGCTTCCGCCGCACCCTCCTCGATCTGGACACCGAGCAGGTCTTCCGCCTGGAGCTGGACCTGCTGTTCGAGCGAGAAGGCATCGAGGACCGACGCCTCTCGGGGACTTCGCTCGATATGGTGACCCAGCCCGAGGTGGTCCTGGATACCCTCTCCCTGTTGTGAAGCTCTCCCCGTTGTGAAGCTCTCCCTGCTGTGATGCCCGCTCGCCGCTCGTGGCCCGCCTGGATCAGCGGGGCGCTGCTCTCCGCGTTCGCGACCCGCGGGCTCGCGCAGGAGATCGAGGAGGATCGTGAGCGGTTCCACGTGGTCACCCAGAGCCACCCCGACTGGTTCATCAAGAGCGACCTGTCGACGATCGGCGCCACGGGGCTGGTGCCCTGGGAGAACCGCGTCGGCGCTCTGCTGGGGGTCCAGCGGTACGGCCAGCGGTTCTACCTGACCACCACGCCGACCTTCAACGCCACCTTCGACCTGCGCGGCGAGGACCTGCTGCTGAGCCTCGGCGCGCCGCTGCGCTTCCAGCTCCTCGACGCCCGCGGCAGCGATCTCGACGAGCGGCTCGACGGCCTGATGGAGTTCCGCACCGCCGACTGGGACGAGCCCACCGACTTCGCGCGGCTGATCCGCTACCTCACCTACGGCCACAAGCACGACCCGCTGTACTTCAACCTGAGCGCGTTCCACACCGGCACCATCGGCCACGGCACGCTGCTGCGTCGGTACAACCCCAACATCACCCGCCAGGGGCAGCGGGTGAGCCTGGAGCTGGACGGCTACACCGACTGGCTCGGCGCGCAGAGCTACGTCGGCGACATCGTGGACCCCGCGCTGCTGGGCGCCCTGGTGTTCATCAAGCCCCTGAGCCTGATCGACCGCGACAACTACCGGCTGCGCTCGTTCTCCATCGGCCTGACCGGCGCGCTCGACCCCGCGGCGCCCCTGGTGAACCACCTCGACCTGTACGACACCGACGCCGACGGGCGCCGAGATGAGCTGCTGCTGACCGGGCACGGCGAGGTGTCGAGCTTCACCACCCCCCTGTTGGGCCGCGGCGTGGACGTCGAGATGAAGGTCTTCCGCTCGCGGCGCGGCACCTCCGACTACAAGCTGTTCGCCGACGTCTCCGAGCTGCTCGCCGAGGTGCCCGCGTCCTGCGCGGAGTGGACGGACGCCGAGCAGCGCCTGCTGTGTCCCGCGCTGTTCGACGACGATCCCATCGCCCTCGACGAGCAGCCGGTGGAGCTGGAGACGCGCGACGTCACCGCACGCGGCCTCACCTTCGGAGGCGTCACCCGGCACACCCTGGGCAGCTTCCACCGGCACGCGCTCCGCACGCGTCTGGAGGCCCGTGTCTACGAGCCCAATTACCTGCCGTCGTACTTCGACACATTCTACGCCGTGGAGCGCATCCATTACGCTCCCTCCGGGGTGACCCCGGGCGACGACATCGCGGGTCGGACCAAGCTGCGCGCGGTGCTGGAGCGCACCGGCGACGCGCCCATCTGGGGCGGCTACGGCGAAGTGCGCTACGGGTTCGCCGAGCAATTCGAGGTCGCCAGCGGGATGGGCCTGGCGGCGGGCGCCCCGGACGGCAGCCTGTTCTTCCACGTGGCGGTGCCCCGCGCGCAGCCGATCGCGATCTACGCGTCGGTGTACCGCACGGCGCTCGCTGCGTCCGATCTGTTCGACATCGATCGCAACACCCTGATGCTGCTGTCCGCGCGCCCGCGTCACCCCTTCGGTTCACCTGGACGTCGAGTACTTCCGGCCCATCGGCTTCGCCGACGACACCTCGCTGCAGCAGATCCACGACTTCAACGTGGGCCTGGAGATCTCCGCGCCGCACAGCCTGGGCCGCGGCGTGCGAGACGAGCGCTCTGCCGCTGCGCCCACCGGTCCCTGCTCGCGGAAGCGGATGGAGGACGCCGACGGCTGGGCCTTCGCCGAGAAGACCCTCACCGCGCAGGCCCGCGACGCGCGCATCGCGCTCAACAATACGCAGCGAGATCAGCTCGCGGAGGCCCGCAACCGCCCCTCCTGGGAGCAGGGGGACGGGGAGGCCGAGCTGGCAACGGCGCGCGCGGAGGTCTCGCGGGTCGAGGACGCGCTGGAGGCGGTCCGCCAGCGCACGGCGACTCCCCCGGCGGGTCCGACCGAGGCGTGGACGGCGGCGAAGGCCGTCGCGGCGACCCACGGCGACTGGTGGCCGGTGTACCTGGGCGTGCAGCGGGCGTGGCGGTACCAGGCGGCCTGTGATCCCGCCGGCCCCGCGCCCCGCCCAGAGCGGACAGCCGCGGGAGAGCTCCAGGGCTTCGGCGGGCGCATCGCCAAGGGAGAGCTGGTCGGCACGCTCCCGCTCGATCGGCCGTCGGAGACCGGCACCGCGGGGCTCCGCTGGGGCTATCAGAGCCTCGACGACGTCCACTACGCGCTCATCTCCCCGATCGTCGGGCTGGCGTTGGGCCCCACCCGCAGGGTGCTGCTCGGACTGGGCGCGCCGCTGGCTGTGGAGGTCTTCGACTCCGGCGTCCCCGTGGTCGACGGCCTGGACAACGCCTGGCGCCTGCGCTCCGAGGAGTGGGACGAGTGGTCCGACGCCACGCGGGTCGTGCGGTACTTCCGGGTGGGCCGCAAGGAGGAGCGGTTCTACCTGAGCGCCGACGACGAGCTGATCGCCTCGATCGGCCACGGCACCATCACGCGGGGCTACCGGCCCGACCTGGGCAACGACCACCACCGGCTGAGCCTGGCGCTGGACGCCCGCGGCGATGACGGCGGCTTCGAGCTGCTGACCAGCGACGTGGTGACCTGGGAGGTCGTAGGCGGGCTGCTGTTCGTCAAGCCCCTCGACAACCTCGACGTCGGGGAGCGGGTCCGCTCGCTCTCCCTGGGGCTCACCGCGATGACCGATCGCCTCGCGCCGGTAGCGGTGCTGGACGACCCGCCGGACGATCACACCGATCCGCGCGATGGCTACCAGACGGGGATCGCTTCGCTGATCGGGCTGGATGTCCAGGTCGACGTGATCGACCGCTCGCGCGCGGACATCAAGGCCTACATCGACGGCTCGCGCCTGCTGGAGGCGGGAAACGGCGGGACGCTGGGCGCGCTGGGTCGCTTCAACGTCGGCGAGCGGGCGCACCTGGCGATCCGCAGCCGAGCCGAGGTGCGGCTCTACGATCCCGACTACCAGCCGGCGTACTTCGACGCCTTCTACGCGATCGAGCGGGTCTCCAGCCTGCGCCCCGCAGACGACGGAGCCCCGCGGCTGGCGGCGGTGAAGGCCCGCACGGGGCCGCCGCGGACCGGCGGGTACGGCGAGCTGCAGCTCTCCTGGGCCGAGCGCATCGCGGTGGGGACCGCGCTGGGCGCGGCCTCGGGTCCCGACGACGGCGAGATCGCTCTCTCCGCGGAGGTCTCCGCTGGTGAGCGCCTGCGCCTCGCGGCGAGCTGGGGGCGGATCGGCTGGGACACCCTCGAGGAGCTCGGGGCCACGGAGGGCGCCGATCGGGTGACAGCCCAGGGTCGGCTGCAGCTTACCCGCCTGTGGTTCGTCGATGTTCGCGGCGAGCGCATCTGGGACTACGCCCCGGCTGATCTACGATACCTGCCCCGGTGGGAAAACCGCCTCACGACGGATATGGTCGTCGCGTTTTGACAGCGGTGAGCAATCAGGTCGATAACCCCTCGCTTGCCCTCGCGGCCCCTTACAGAGCTTCGTCACCTTGCTGTGACGCTGCCACGGCGTCGGCTCCTCGTCGTCGGTCAGGAACCACGATTGCTGCGCGATCTTGTCATCTACCTGAATGCTCACCGCTGTGACCCTGGCGAAGCATGAGCACGCCGCGAATCCGTCGGTCACTGCTGATGCACGGCTGCGCGGTCGGCGCGATCATCGGCGGACGGGCCAGCATCGACGTCGTACTGCTGTCGGCCTGGCCGGCGGAGTGGCTTCCGGGGTTCTTCCTGGCGCAGGCCGCGGTGGGGGCGCTCGTGCTGCGCCTGCTGCTGCCGCAGATCCGCGCGGGCACGCGCCGCGCGGGGATGACCGTCGCCGCCGTGGCGCTGCTGGGCTGGCCGGCGACGTCCATGGTGTCCGGCGCGCTCGGCCCGCTGGCGGTGAGCTTGTGGCTGACCGGGCTGAGCACGCTGCTGGGCGTCGTCTCCTGGAACGCCGCCGCGGACGCCTTCGACATTCGGGAGTTCAAGGCGGTCGCGCCGCAGCTCGCGGCCGCGGGCACCGTGGGCGCGATGGCGATGGGCCTGGTGACCCCCCTCGCGGTGGAGCGCTCGGTGACGGCGCTGACCGCGGGGGTGGCGGGCGTGGCGGCCGTCGCGGGGGTGCTGGCGGCGAGCATGGAGGCCGTGCGCCACCCCGCGCCCACCCGCGATGAGCACCGCCCGGAGCGCTACCCGCTGTTCGTCGCGCTGGCCGCTGGCGCGTTCCTGCTGGCCTGCATGAGCACCCTCACCGACTTCGCGCTCAAGCGCGAGCTGTCGCTGCTGTCGGATCCGGTGGCGATCAGCCGGGTGATCGGGCCGTTCTACGCGGTCTCCACGGCGGCGACCCTGGCCGCGCAGACCCTCCTCACCCAGCGCGTGCTCCGCCGCACCGGGCTGCTGGGGCTGCTCTCGGTGGGGCCGGTCCTGTGCCTGCTGGGCACCCCCGCGCTGATACTCGCCCCCTCGCTGCTGGCGGCGGAGGCCCTGCGCTTCGGCGAGCAGCTGGGTCACTACGCCTTCGGGAGCGTGGGCCGCGAGTGCGCAGGCAGCCCGCTGCCGTCCAGCGTACGGCGCGCGGGGAAGGCCTACCTCAAGGGCATGATCACGCCGCTGGGGGTCATCGCTGCGTCGGGACTCCTGCTGGTCCCGATCATCGGCGAGGGTCCGGGCCTGCCCCTGACCGTCGCCGCGCTGGGCGTGGTGTGGCTGGCGGTGAACGTGGTGATCGCCCGGCGGTACCGCGAGGCCCTCCTGGACTCCCTGCGGGGGCAGCGCCTGGCGATGTCAGACAGCCGCTGGGACGAGCTGGTCAACGAGACCGCCCTGCAGATCGTGGGAGAGAACGAGGATCCGGAGCGCATCCGCTTCGGCATCGGCCTGCTCCGCGCCCGCCCGCCTACGCAGATCCCGGACAGCCTCCTGGCGCTCCTGAACGCCCGCGAGGCGTCGGTGCGCGCAGACGTGCTCCGACTGGTCCTCGATCTCCAGGACATCCTGGCGGTCCCCGCGCTGTCGGCGCACCTCCCCCACGAGCAGGACCCCGAGGTGCTGGGACTCCTCCTCACGACGCTGGCCCGCCTCGATCCCGACCCCTCAGCGGCGGCCGCGCGCCAGCACCTGGACAGCCCCCACCTGAGCGTGCGGTCCGGCGCGGTGCGGCTGCTCATGGCCTGCGACGCCGGCGCCGCCCGCGGCGCCCTGAAGCGGCTCTCCGAGGAGCGCAAGGCCAGGGCCCGCCGCGCCGCCGCGGAGATCATCGCCGAGCAGCCGGGCCCCCGCCCCGCCCCCGAAGTCGTGATCATCCTGGAGCGCCTGGTGCGTGACCGCGACCCTGCAGTGCGCCGCGCGGCCCTGCGAGCGGTCGGGGCGCAGCGCGTCGACGCGCTCTGCGAGGAGGTCGTCTCCCAGCTCGGGCTTCGTCCGATCGCCTTCACGGCCGGTCAGGCGCTGGTGCGCCTGGGCACGCCCGCCCTCCCGCCGCTCCTCAAGATGATCAGCGAGGGGGAGCTGTCCGAGCGACGCACGGCGGCGCGCCTGCTGCTGTCGTTCCGGCCCCCGCTGCCGGTCCCGCTCCTGCTGTCGCTGCTCACCGCCGCCGATCCGTTCACGCGCGCGGTGCTCATCCGCGACGCCGCGGACCTCGCGGTGGAGAGCCCATGGCCCCTGGAATTCCGCAGGGGCGCGCTGCGGCTCGCCGAAGAGGAGGCGGGACAGCTCCGACGCACCGTGGGGATGCAGACACTCCTGCTCGAGGCGCTCCGCTCCACCGACCAGCGGCTCGCGATGGTGCTGGGGCTGTCGGAGAGCGACCACGGACCGAGCCTGCGCACGCTGCGGCGATGGGCGGAGGTGGTGGCGCGGGAGCTGCGGGTGCGGCGCGCGCTGATCGAGGCGCGGCTGCTGGGGCTGCTGGCGATCTGCGAGCAGCCTCGGATGGCGCTGGAGGCCGGCGCGAGCATCCGACGCGCGGACCCCGGCACCCCGGAGCGCGCCGCGGCGATCGAGCTGCTGGAGAGCGAGCTGGGCGATCGACAGCTCGCGGCGACCGTGAGCGCCCTCGAAGCCACCGGCGCACAGCCGACCACCACTACGCTGCGAGAGCTGGACGACCCGTGGTTGAACCAGCTCGTCGCGCACCCGCCCTGGGAGGCGACCCCGATGGATCTGGTGCAACGCTCGCTGCTCCTGCGCCGGGTGGCGCTGTTCTGCGATCTACCCGGAGAGGTGCTGATGAGCATCGCCGAGCGCTGCGAGCCGCGGGAGATGGTCTGCGGCGAGCACATCGTGCAGCAGGGCTTGCAGGCCCGGAGCTTCTTCATCATCGCCAGCGGCAAGGTGGGCATCTACCGGGATCGGCGCCGGCTCGCGCAGCTCCAACGCGGAGACTTCTTCGGGGAGATATCGCTGCTGTCGGGAGACACCTGCTCGGCGACGGGCACCTGCGAGTCCGACGGGGAGCTGTTGCTGCTCGACGCCCCCATCTTCGACCTGATGGTGGACGATCACCCCCAGATCCTGCGCAAGCTGATCAACCGCCTGCTGTCGTACATCTCGCGCGAGCAGGGCGTCGAGGCGCTGTCGACGGGGCTGCACCCCGTGGTGACGCCGCCCCCCTGGCTGTCCGACGGGTAGCCGGTGGCCTCGCTGCTCCCCCTGCTGCTGCTGCCGCTGACGGCGCGGCTGCTCACCGGACCGGTGGCGGCGGGCGGCCGCGTGTGGATCGACGCCCTCCTGGCGGTCACATGCGGAGCGGCCTTCGCGGCGATCTCAGCCTTCTGGGTGAGCCGCTTCCACCTCCACGCCCCCCACATCTCCCCGGACTTCATCGACTACTGCGGAGCGCTCGGAGAGGCGGGGCTGCGCGTGCCGGGCGCCTCCAGCAAGCGCTCGCAGCTCTGCGCGGAGCTCCCGCTGGCGCTGTGGGGTGGCGGCGACGGCGCGGGCTGGGGTCTGTTCGACGCGTTCGCGCTGGCGTCGCTGCTGTGCGCGGGCGTGATCGGCGGCTCCCTCTACCTGTGGGGGCGGGCGATCTCCGGCCGGTTGGCGGGGCTGGCCGCTGCGACGGCGGCGCTGGCGATGGGGCCGCTGGTGATGATCCCCAAGATGATCTCGTTCACACCCGAGATCGCGGCAGCCTTCACGGCGACCGCAGCGGCGACGGCGATGGCGATCCGGTGGGGGCACCCGCTGGCGCTGCTGACCGCGGCCGCGGGCATCGGGCTGAGCCTGCTGGTCGATCTGCGGGGGCTGCTGTGGGCCCTGTCGTACCTGCCGGCCCTCGCGCTGGCGCTGATCCCGCCCCGGCGAGGCCTGCGACCGACCGCGTGGCTGCGCTGGGCCCTCGTCCTGGGGCTCCTGCTGCTCCCGCTGCGCGCCTCGTGGCAGCAGGGCGCGACGGCCTACGCGTCGATTCGACACGATCTGGAGATGCAGGCCGATCTGCGCCCGCGGCTGTTCGACATGGGGGTGCGCGTGGAGGGCGGCCCACCCTACGACATCGAGAGCAGCTACATCTGGGGCCGCACTCCCATCACCGACGTCTCCGACACCCTGCGGTTCCTCGCTGGGCAGGCCACCTTGTCGAAGCACGCGGCGCGGGTGTTCGCGGACGTCCGCGAGCGGCACGACGTCCGCCTGCGTCCGTGGCGAATGCTGGTCGCGCTCGCTGGCGGGCTGGCCGTGCTGGGGTTGGCGCGCCGGCCCCGGGCGCTCCTCGCGCTGCTGGTGACCTGCGTGCCGTTTCTGGCGGCGTTCCGCGGGATGGACGTTCGCCTCCAACACAACGCGCGGTTCTTCACCCAGGCGCTGCCCGCGGTGGCCGTCTTGTGTGGAGTGGGATTCGCCGGACTGCATGGATTGGTTCCCAGCCGGGGGTTCGGCCGGTGGCTTCCTCGCAGACTCGGGGGGCTGCTGGCGGCCGCGCTCGCGATCGGGGGGCTGCTGGCGATAGTCCTGGGAGCCGTTCCGTCGGCGGCGTCACCGAACGCCGAGTGGCGGCGGGTGTGGTCGGGGCCGGACTCGTCCAGCGCAGAGGTACTGCGCGCGATCGAGGCGGGCGGGTTGGACAGGCAAGCCGGTCCGCCGGGGTGTGAGGCGGCGCTGCGAGCGGACGCCGCGCGGGGGCTACCGTGGGCGGTGACGGTGTATGGAGAGTCGCGCTGAGGGATCACTCCGACGGGGTGGAGTCGGCCTGCTTCTGTTTCAACTTCATCCCGCACAGGCCGCACTCCCCGTCTCCCTTCACGGTCCGCGCGAAGTGGACGGTTCCCATGTCGCAGTACCAGGCGCCGCTGGGAAGCTCAGCTGGATCGACCGGCGGTTCGAGCTTGGTTCCGGCCTCGTCGAGAGCCAGATCGACCTTCACCTCGTCGATCACGATCGTTCGTTCGACCTTCACCTCATCGACCTCGAGGGTCCGCTCGGGCGTGACCTCGGTTGCTTTTGTTGTCCCACCACCGCAGGCGGTGATGAGGAGGACGAGGACGGAGATTTCCTGGAGCCGCATCTTCGATGACTATCCCTCCACCAGCGAGGGAAGCGCCCGTCCTGGGGATCGGCTGCGCAGGATCATCGAGGGCGAGGACGGCAGCACCTCGATGGTTCCGATGCCGGCCCCCTCCCGCCGGTCTATACTCGGTGGCCGCGCAGCCAGCCGAAGGACCCCGATGACCGACCCCCGCCCCCTCCGGGAGCTCACCTGGCTCGCCGCCTTCCCCAAGTCCGGCTCCACCTGGCTGCGTTTCATCCTCCACCATCTTCTGCACGGCCCGCCCGCCCGATCGGCCGACGTGAACGCTCGCCTGCCCAGCGTCCACGATGACGACGCCTCCCTGTGGCGACCGGCGGTGGGCGGCGCTGGCGGCGTCGTGCTCACCCACCTGCGCCGGCCGACGCACCGCAAGATGCTGCCTGACGGCGACGCGCTGATCATCCTCACGAGGCACCCGCTGGACGTGATGGCGTCGGCGATGTCGTTCTTCGCGCTGACCCAGCTCGGCGGCGCGCTGGAGAGAGGCGGCCTGCGCCCCGAGGATGCCCGCCCCGAGCACGCCGATCAGCTCGCGAACGCGGCGCTCCAGCATGTGCTCCGCACCGGGACCCTGCCCGCCCACAGCAAGCTCGGGTACGGAAGCTGGGGCGAGAACGTAGGCTCCTGGCTGGGGCTGCTGGGCGCGCGCCCCGGCCTGCTGCTGCGCTTCGAGGATCTCAAGCGCGCCCCCCTGCCAGAGCTGCGCCGGCTGTGCGCCTTCCTCGGCCGTCCGGTCACCGACGACCGACTCACCGAGGTGATCGCTGCCACCGACGTCGGCGCGATGCGCGGCCAGCAGGAGCGCGAGATCGCGGCGGGAGAGCGCGGGCGGTTCTACAACCCCGACCACCAGGCCGGGTACCGGGTGGGCCTGCGCTTCGTGCGGGCCGGAGGGCTCGGCGCGGGGATGGGACTGCCAGCTCCGGTGCGCTCCGCGCTGTGTCAGCGCTTCTCCGCGGAGATGGCGGTGCTGGGCTACCGGCCCGACGTCCAGGAGACCGCGCCGCTCCTGCCCCAGCTACGGAAGGTGGTCCCACTGCAGGCAGAGACACTGCAGGCAGAGACACTGCAGGTAGAGACACTGCAGGCAGAGACACTGCAGGCAGAGACACTGCAGGCGAAAAAACAGCCATGATCCGCAGCCGCCCGCTGGTGGGCCTTCTGCTCGCCGCGGCGATCGCGGCGCTGCTCCTGTACCCGTCGCTGTCGCCCGGGAGGCTGCTGGGCCACGAGAACCTGGACAACTGGTCACATGCGTGGGGGATGCGCTGGTTCTCGATGAGTCTGCTGCGCGGGGAGCTGCCCTGGGAGATCACCGGGGCGGCGTTCCCGATGCGCCGCGTGCTCTGGTACGCCGATCCACTCGGCGCGCTGCTCACCCTCCCGCTGCAGTTCATCTCGGCCGCGTGGGCCTACAACGGATTGCAGATTCTGCAGGTGACGAGCGCCGGCCTCGCCGGCTGGCTGATGGGGCGGGCCTTTGGCGGGCGGGGCCTGGTGGCGGCGGCGGCGATGGGCACGATGCCCATCCTGCAGTCGGAGATCTGGAACGGCGTTGTGGAGGCGTGCTGGGTGGCACCGGTGGGGATCTCGGGCTGGCTGGCCGCGCGGCGATCGCCGTGGACCGGCGTCGCCGTGGGGATCTCCGCCATCGCCACCCCCTACCTGGGCCTGGGCAGCGCGCTGTTCGCCGGGACGGTGCTGCTGGCGGGCGGCACGCGGATCGGTCGCGCGCAGGCCGGCCGTCCCCTCCCCCGCCTGTCGCGACGGCTGCGCGATGTGCTGCTGTGTGCGGCGGTGAGCCTGGTGCTGGCGATCCCACAGTACATGCTGATGAAGGCCAGCTTCCAGGCCCTCCAGTCGTTCGTGCATCGCCCGCTGTTCACCAGCTTCGACTCTCCCAACCTTACAGTGAACGCGGTGGACCCGCGGGCCTACCTGCACTGGGGGGACTTCTGGTCGCACCACCCGGCAGACTCTCCGCTCTCTCCGCCGTGGAGACACACGCCCTACCTGGGCTGGTGCGTGACCGTCCTGGCGCTCCTGGGGGCGCGCCGCGAGCGCCTGGCCTGGGTGTTGGCCCCCGCGGCGGTCATGCTCACGCTGAGCCTCGGGTTCTTCGTCTGGTGGGAGGGCGGCTGGCTGCCCACGCCCGACGGCGGTCGGTACGCGCTCCCGTTGTATTGGATCTGCGACACGCTGCAGATCTCGCTGTCGCATCACATGCGGTTCGCCGCCACCGTAAGCGTGATGCTGGCCGCGCTGGCCGATCGCGCCGCCGGTCGGCTCGCCCCCGCGCTGGCCGCGCTCATCGTCTTCGAGAACCTCGCCGTGGGGCCCAATTGCTGGCCCACCGCGACCACTCCCGCCGCACCCCCCCCGCCGCCCCACCCGCAGCCCGCCGACCGAAAGGCGATCATCGATCTGCCCGCCGACGCCGGACCGAGCAACCGCACCAACCGCTACCTGTATTGGCAGGCGGTGCACGATCACCCGGTCCCGTGGGTCAACAAGGTGGGCAGCATGGGGACCGCATCGATGAACCCCGCGCTGCGGAGATTGGTGCTGCTGTCTGCGCTTCGGCCGCCGGCGCAGGGGGCGGGCGTTCCGCGCGAAGACGCAGATCTACAGGCCGCGGCGCGGAGACTCGCTGAGCAGGGGTTCGGCTATGTGGTTCTGCATCCGGAGCTGATGGCGAATGCACGGAAGGACGAGGCGCACCGGCGTCTGCTCAGCGAGCTGTTCGGGGTTCCGGAGCAGATCGAGGATCGGGTGGTGTGGCGTATCCGCTGAGTCGCTCTGGCCGGCGCATCCGCCACCCCGGTGCGGGGAGGTGAGCGGCAGACTGTACCGCAGCTCTCGACCTCGATGCTGCATACGAGACCTGTAGCGAGAGGACGCCCGGGAACCGAGAGTCGGGCTCAGTGAACGATGGGATCGTCGTCGTCATCGCGCGGGAGCGGCCACAGCGGGCGCCCGCTGCCGTTGCCGCTCGTGCGGGGTGCGCCGTCCTCGCGGCCGCCCTCCAGCACCTCGAACCGTCGGAGTTTCCGCTGCGTGCGTGCGTGGCTGCTGCGCTGCCCCAAACTCAAGCCGGAGCGCCGGAGACGGGAGCGGTTCATCCACGCCCAGGCCACCACCCAGCCGATGACGACCAGCGCGGACGGGAAGCCGCGCGTCGCGAGGAACGACAGCAGCGCGATGACGCCCGAGCCCCAGACGATCCAGATGGCGCGGACGGGGAGGACGAAGAACAGCAGGATGCTCGCGCCGGGGTGCGCCAGGCCGAACACCACCAGGTAGGCGGAGAGCAGCGGCTCGATGCCGAGCTGGGCCCCCGCGCCCCGGGTGACGCCCAGCGCGTCCATCGCCATGCCCAGGACCGCGCAGGCGACGACCACCGCGATGGTCAGCCGCTTGAGACCCGTCCGGCCCAGCGCGCGCTCTGCGGGAGGGAGGAAGAAGTACAGGACGATCCATGCGAACAGCTGGCGCAGGGGTTCTGCTGCGCCGAGCAGCCAGCACGTCAGCGGCTGCCATGGCTGGAACCTCCCGCTGCTGATGGGCCACCAGGCCAACCACGAGGTGACCGGCAGCCCCAGCCAGCTCTCGGCGAGGAGCTGCGCGACGTACAACGAGAACAGGATGATCAACACCTGCTTCGTCAGCGGGGTCATCCCCGATCCGAAGTCAATCCTTGCCGGTCCACCCCGCACCGTTTGACCTCCCTCACGTCACCTTCGACGTAACGCGGCCTCGGCGCGCCGCCCTCAAGGCCGCGGGATAGGCACCCGGCATGCCATGGCCCGCCTGGATCCTGTGGGCCGGCGTGGCCCAAGCACACCCCTTCACCGCGGAGCTGGTCGGACACCGCCTGGACGTGGACGTCACCGCCGCGCAGGTGGAGCTCATCTACGAGGTCGAGATCCCCACGCGCGCGCTCCTCGGCGAGCTGCGGGAGCACCTGGCGGGCACCCCGACCCCCACCGACGTCGACCAGCAGGCGTTCACCGCGTCCAAGCTGGAGGAGCTTCTGGGAGGGCTGCGCGTGGTGGCGGACGGCGCCGAGAGCGCGCTGGAGCTGCCGCTGGAGATGCAGCCCCCGCTGGACGGGAGCGGCGTGGGCGACACCCGCTTCATCAAGTACCGGCTGGCGGCGCGGGCGGCGCTCCCCGCAGGCACCGCCACGCTGAACGTCATCAACAACAACTACCCCGGCGACCGCGCGGCGTTCGTGAGCACCCTCGACGTGGGGCCGGCGATCGACCTGTCGGCCTGCACGCTGGTGGAGACCGCAGATGGGCATGTGCGCGCCGATCACGCCGGACGCTGGCGAATGGACGAGGAGAGCCGGGAGCTGCGGATGGCCTTCCGCACGCGCGGCGCGCTGAACGCAGCGGTGCAGCGGCGGCTGCGCGCGCTGTCCGGCGGAGAGCCGCTGGCGCCCGCGGCGACGGCCCTCGACCCCGACGCTTCCCTCTCCGCGCTGCTGGAAGGCGAGCGCGCGGCGTCGGTGATGACCGCCGGTCTGCTCCTGGCGGCGCTGCTGGGGGCCGCGCATGCGGTCGCGCCCGGTCACGGCCAGGCGCTCATCGCCGCGTACCTTCTGGGGGCGCGACAGACCGTGACGCATGCGCTGTGGCTGGGGGGGGTCGTAGCGGTCTCGCACACCCTCGGCGTGTACCTGCTGGCGGGCCTCGCGTGGGCCGCGCGGGGCCTGCTCCCCGAGTCGGTGCTCGTGCCGTGGATGGAGCTGATCAGCGGGGCAGCGGTGCTGGCGCTGGGCCTGTGGCTGATCCGCGCGCGTCACCACCCCCATGACCACACCCACGCCCCCACCTCGGGGCGTCGGACGCTGCTGGCGATGGGGATCGCCGGCGGTCTCATCCCCTGCCCGGGGGCGCTGGTGCTCCTCCTGGTGGCGCTGCATGTGGATCGGCTCGCGTATGGACTCGCCCTGGTGGCGGCGTTCTCCGCCGGCCTCGCGATCCTGATCTCCGCGCTCGGGGTGCTCCTGGTGCGGCTCGGAGCGCGCGCAGGAGAGCGAAGAGGCTGGGGCGCAGTGCTGTCAGGGGTGGGCATCGCGCTGGTGATGCTGCTCGGGGTCGCCCTCACCTGGCGGGGGGCGTCCAACCTGTTCGCCGGCTGAGCGCAAGCAGCCCGCCCAATAGCGGTCTGTTCTTGTCCGTTAAACAGCCTTGTTTACCATTTTCCTTGCGCCTGGTTGACAGGCGAATATGCGTTCAGTAGGCTCTGGGACGGTAGGGAGAACCGGCTCAAAGCACATCACCACGGAGGTTCCCATGCACGAACTCGCCCCCCGACAGCGGGATGTAATCGACTTCATCTCCGCGACCATCGAACAACGGGGGTTCCCACCCACCTATCGGGAGATCGGAGACGCGCTGGGGATCTCGTCCACCAACGGGGTCGCTGATCATGTCAAGGCGCTGGTCAGGAAGGGATACCTGATCAAAGCAGAGAGTGGCGCCGCGAGAGGGATTCGGCTGACGGAGAAGGCCGGCCCGATCGAGAGGGGAGGCACGATGAGCATCCCGTTGGTGGGCACGGTGGCGGCAGGGGTGCCGGTGCTGGCCGTGGAGAACTACGAACGCACCTTCCACTTCGATCGCGATCTGATCGGCGGTACCGGCTCGTTCTTCTCGCTGGAGGTCCGGGGAGACTCCATGATCGAGGAGGGCATCTTCGAGGGTGACTACCTCATCGTGCGCCAGCAGAGCACCGCCTCCAACGGCGACATCGTCGTGGCGCTGGTCGGAGATGAGGCGACGGTCAAGTTCTACTTCCGCGAGGGATCCCGAATTCGCCTCCAGCCGGCGCACCCCACCATGCCACCCATCTACATCCAGCCAGAGGAGCAGGGCGTGATTCAGGGTGTCGTGGTCGGAATCTTCCGGCGGTACAGCGTCTCTCCCTGATCACAGAGAACTACTGATCACAGAGAACTACTGATCACAGAGAACTGCTGATCACAGAGAACCACTGATCGCGGAGAACTACTGATCGCGGAGAACTACTGATCGCGGAGAACTACTGATCGCGGAGATCGCCGATCGCGGAGAACTACAGGCCGCGAAGAGCTGCTGATCGCGGAGAGCGCTGATCTTCGGGGCCGATTCGGGGGCCGAATCGGGGGCCGATCAGGGGGCCGGTGCGAGTCTCGCGGGCTATTCGTCCAGCGTGGGACTTCGCCGGCCCGGTCTGTGGGTGGAGATCGCCCTCACCCTGGCGATCATCACGCTGACCACCATCCTCCTGAACGCGGGGGTGTTCTGGATCCTCCTGAAGGAGTCAGAAGCCCGTCGTCGCACAGATCTGGCGCTCTCCCTGAGCACGGCCCTCGCGGCTCAGCTCGACATCGAGGCGCGCAGCCGTGATCCCGCACAGGGTTACCGGCGCGTGCTCAGCGCCTATCGGGGTGGCGAGCTGGACTTCGATGAGCTGTATGTCGTCGACGCCGCTCTTGATCCCCTGGCCCATGTTGTCGGACAGCCACCGGACACCCTCGACGCGGGGTTCCGCGCGGCGCTCTACGGCCGCGAACAACACAGCGACATCATCGGCGGTCTGTGGTCACTGCGCTGGGTCGCCGTCACCACGCCGGTTCCCCCGCGCGGTCGCCCGGTGGCAGCGCTCCGCGTGCGCTTTCCGCTTCGCGCAGACGTCCTCCCCGGCGGCCCCGCGGTCTTCGTGCTGGTCTACACGGGCTTCTCCGGCCTGGCCATCGCGGTCTTCGGCTTCAGCCTGTTCCGCCGACGCCTCATCGCCCCCATCGCGCGCCTGCAATCGGGCACCAGCCGAATCGCCGGCGGGGGCTTCGGTTACCAGGTCGAGGTTGACGCCGCGCGGGAGCTCCAGGAGCTGTGCGGCGCGCTCAACGCGATGTCCACATCTCTGGCGGCGTACCGCGAGCAGATGGCCACACAGGTAGACTCACTGGAGGCCGCCAACCACGAGCTCCGTCAAGCGCAGGAAGCCCTCGTGCGCTCGGAGAAGCTGGCGGGCGTGGGCCGCCTCGCCGCCGGGCTCGCCCACGAGATCGGCAACCCCCTCTCGGTTCTCCTCGGCAACGTGGAGCTGCTGCAGCAGGGCCTCGGCGATCCGGATCTGGAGCATGACCTGCTCGACCGCTCGCAGGCGGAGCTGGAGCGGATCCACCTGATCATCCGACACCTGCTGGACTACGCGCGCCCGGGGACGGGCCGCCCTGAGGCGGTGGCCATCGGCGACAGCCTGGCCGAGGCCGCGCGCACCGTCGGACTCCAGCCGGCGTTCCGGGCGCTGACGCTCTCCGTCGAGCACCCGCCGGATCTCCCGCGGGTGCGCATCGAGCCCGACAAGCTCCATCAGGTGCTGGTGAACCTGCTGCTGAACGCCGCGGACGCCGCGCGACACGGCGATGATCCACGGGTGTGGCTGCGCGCTCACCCCACACAGGAGGGCAACACAGGGGTGGAGATCCGCTGCGAAGACACCGGGCCGGGCTTCGACACCGTCGCCATGGATCGCGCGTTCGAGCCGTTCTTCACCACCCGCGACACCGGCACCGGCCTTGGGCTGGCGACCTGCCTGCAGGTGATCGAGGGGGCCGGCGGCCAGATCACCATCGGCCATCGCGCGGGCGGCGGCGCGAGCGTGCGGATCATCCTCCCAGCGAGCCCCCGGTGACTCGATCCCTGCTGGCGGTCCTCGCGCTCGCCGTGACCCTCCGAGCGCTCCGGGTGATCGCGCGCTGGGACGAGCTGGCCCTGGCCTATGCAGCCTACGCCGAGCCGGCGGTGCGTGCGCTGGCTGCGGGCGATCTCCTGACCGCCGCCACCATCTGGATCGGGCTCCACCCCCCGCTGTTCGGTCTGCTGCACGGGCTATCCTCTCTTCTGTGGCCCGCCCCCCTCACGTGGCTGGTGCTCGGCGCCGCGCTGTCCACCGCCGCGGTCGCCGGGGTCGGCAGGGCTGCGGGCCCGCTCGCCGCGCTCGTCCTCGCCACTGCGCCCGGTCAGCTCGCAGACGCCGCGGAGGTGAACAACTACCCGCTGGCCGCAGCCGCCGTGGCGGTGGTGCTCGCGACAGCCGGCGCCCGCTGGCACCTGCTGGCGATCGCCGCGGTGCTCGCTGGATGGAGCCATGTGCTGGCGGGGGCCGCCGCGGTGGGCGTGGTGCTCTGGCGATTCGCCGGCGCCCCGCGACGAGGATGGCGCCTGCTGGCGGCCGTCGCGCTGGGGCTGCTGCCGATCGCCGCGGGCGCGCTTCGGCTGGTGGGTGCCGACACCACGTTCGTGCAGCCCCCCACCGACGCCGCTGCGTGGATCGCGATGATCGCAGAGGCGGTGGGACCGGTGGGGCTGGTGCTGGGCGTCGTGGGGCTGGCGGGGCTGCGAGGCGCCGCGCTCGCGGCCTGGGCGCCGATGGCGATCACGCTCGGGTTCTCGCTGCTCAGCGGCGCTGCGGCGACCCACCAGCGACCCTACCTGGCGATCCTGGGGGTGCCGCTGGCGGTGGGGGTGGCCCACGCGCTCCGGGGTCGGCGCACGCTCACCGGGCTGGCCGTCGGGCTCTGCCTGCTGCAAGGCGCGCAGCGGGCTCACCAGGGAGCGCTGCAGGTCTCGGAGCTGGCGAACGACCAGCAGCGTGAGCGGGCGATCGACCGGGCCATCGCGGGCTCGGTCCCTGGAGACCTGCTGTGGCTGGTGGCCCCCGCGCTCACCGCCGACGATGACAAGACCGACACCTCCGCGGTGCTCTGGCGCCTGCGCCCGTGGGAGGCCATGCCCATCGCCCGCCCGGTGGCGTTCGAGTACACCGACTGGCGCTACGGTCAGCCTCGCACCTGGCGGGGGCGGACGGTGCACACCAGCACGGAGCTGGACGACGCGGTGTTTGATCACGTCGCCGCGGAGGCGCTGGATCGCGGCGCCGCGATCCATGTGGTGCTCTACGAGCACGGACCGGCGACCGGGCTGGTGCAGCGGGTAGAGCGGACGCTGCGACCGTACACCTGGAGGTTGGAGACGCTGCCGGGGATGCCTGGGTTGGGCGACGACCGACTCTACACCATCGGGGGGATCGCGCCGTGACCAGAGCCGAGACCCCAACC
>CAYXGP010000049.1:0-42293 GCA_964464515.1 uncultured Enterobacterales bacterium | reverse complement strand
CACGCTCACGCCCGCCGACGCCGTGGCGCGGGTCGAGGGCCTGAGCGAAGGTGACTACACCGGATACACCGGCAACATCGGCGGTGACATCGACGGCGACGGGAGCGCGGAGTTCCTGGTGGGTCGGCCGCAGATCACCGGCTCGGGGCCGGGCTATCTACACGTGTTCTACGGCCCGCTCGCGGGCACGTCTGAGGCAACCGACGCGGCGCTGACACTGGAAGGCGACAACGGCGGTGACTGGTTCTCGTTCGAGGTCGGGCGTCCGGCCGACGCTGACGACGACGGACTGGTGGACTTCCTGGTGGGCGCTCAGGAGGAGTACACCGGCGGCTCCCGCGCGGGCGCCGCCTATCTTTTCCTCGGGAGGGGGTGGTGACATGCGCGTATTTTTCTTTCTGATTTCGAGCCTGGCGGCTTGCACCGATAAGAGCGACGACACGGGTGGAGATGACAGGACCACCGGCTCCACGAGCACGGTGACCAGCACCGCCACGACCAGCGTCACCAGCACGCCCACAACCAGTACCACCAGCACACCCACCAGCACTACCAGCACCAGCACGGTGGACACCGATCCGGACGCGGACGGGGACGGGGTGCTCGCCTCTGAGGACTGCGACGACACAGACGCTGAGATCTTCCCCGGCGCCGAGGAGCGCTGCAACGGCCTCGACGACGACTGTGATGAAGAGATCGACGAGGACATCGTCGGCCCGCTCTACCTGGACGCCGACAGCGACGGCTGGGGCGATGAGGAGCGCTCGGTCGCAGGCTGCGAGGTGCCCGAGTACGCTACGCTGACCCCAGGGGACTGCGACGATCTCGACGCGGAGGTCTCCCCGGACGCCGCGGAGGTCTGCAACGGGATCGACGACGACTGCGACGGCGACACCGACGAAGACGACGCCACAGACGCGGCGATCTGGTACGCAGACTCGGACGGCGACGGCTACGGAGACTCCGCCGTAACGACTGTCTCCTGTGAGTCGTCATCTTCCACCGTCGAAGACGACACCGACTGCGATGACTCGGACCCGGAGGTCTTCCCCGGATCTGCCCGCTCCGACGACCCGGCGACCAGCACCGACGGAGACTGTGACGGAACCATCGCCTGTATCGACGCAAACTGTGACGGGAACGTCGACATGCTGCACTCCGGCTACTGGGGAGCGGTCAGCGGCTACACAGAAGACGACGTCGTCTACTGGGGAGACGGCGGGGACATGTCCTCCGCCACGACCACCACGCTCGACGAAGGCGGGACCTGGTGGCATGCCGCCGACGATCTGGACGGCGACGGCTACGTCGATCTGGTCGTGGTATCCAGCAGCGGCACGGCCTTCCCCGGCGACGCCGGCGTGGTCTACTGGGGCTCGGCGGCGGGCTACTCCACCGCCGACGCGACGGCGCTGGAAGCCCCCGGCTCCAACCGGGTGGCCATCGCAGACTTCGACGCCGACGGCTGGCCCGATCTGGTGTTCGCGACGTTCCGGGTCGGGAACAACGCGGCCACAGGCTATGTCGGCGACTCGTATGTCTACTGGGGATCGAAGGCCGGCTACTCCGACAAGGACCGCACCGCGCTGCCCACCACCGGCGCCTGGGACATCGCCACCGGCGACTTCGACGTCGACGGCAACCTCGATCTGGTGTTCTGCTCCTACTACGACGACGAGAGCGGCGACTACTATGAGCCGCCGTCTCTGGTCTATTGGGGCGATGGCTCGGACTTCTCCACTGGCAACGTCACCGAGCTCGCCACGGCAGGATGCAGAGACGTCAAGACCGCAGATCTCGACGCAGACGGCTACCCCGAGTTGGTGATTGCCAACACATTCGATAACTCCGGCGACTGGAAGATCGACTCGACAATCTACTGGGGCGGGCCGAGCGGATACTCGGAGGCGGCATCCACCGGACTGCCCACCAGCTACACCTGGGGCGCGGTCATCGGCGACTTCAACGGCGACGGCTGGGACGACGTCGCGTTCAGCAGCGGCTGGAACGAGGACGGCTACGACGGACCGAGCTACGTCTACTACAGCGACGCCGGCACGTTTGATCCACTCGACGTAGACGAGCTGGACGGTGACGCGACCTACAGCCTGGGCGCGGCAGACCTGAACAACGACGGCATCGACGATCTGGTGCTGCCTGGGATGGGGAATGACGTCCTCGGGGCGACGACCACCTCGCGGGTCTACTGGGGACACAGCGACGGGCTGTCGCAGTGTGTGTCCACCGAGCTGACCACGCCGTACCCGGGGGAGGTCTCCATCGGTGACATGAACGCCGACGGCTGGCCCGAATTGGTCTTCCCAGCGCCCTACGGCTGGGCCGGCTATGAGTCTTCACCCGAGGCGCTGATCTTCTGGGGCAGCGAAGATGGGTATTCGGACGACGAGATCACCGCCTTCGGTGATGGGCGAGGGGCCTGGGTCGCGCCGCTCTTGATCGGGGACACCGACTGGTAGCGCGCCTCACGGCGCCGCCACCCACTGCTCCGCGCCGGTCCATCCGTCGGCGCGGGTGAGCCACGCCCCGCCCTCGCGGGGCTCCAGCGACAGGATGGCGTCCGCGTCGATCGCCAGGCACGCGGGGGGGCCGCTGGTCCACCTGCAGATCTCGATCGGATCTGCGCCGCGGGCGTACCACAGCCCGCGCTCACCATCCCAGCGGGCGTCGTCCCAGCGCGGCGGGATATGCCCCTGCACCTCTGCGCCCGGCTCAACAGCCACCCAACCGCCCCAGCCTTCTCCGTCAGCTCCCGCTGCGGCTACGACGACGGTGATCCCCCCGGCCAGCGGCCAGCTCAGCGCCGCGAGGCGCGCGCCTTCCGCCTCCCGCAGCAGCGCGGGTGATTCGATCCGCCCGGCGTCTTCGGGCGGCGGCAGGGAGGCCAGGGCGCGCCAGCCCTGCGCGGCGGCGTCGGGCCAGTCCACCGCCCACAGTGCGATCTGCCGGGTGTCGCGGCCGTCGCTCTCGTCCGCGCTGATCGCCGCGGCGATCCAGGAGGGCTCCCCGAGCGCCAGCGACACCCCCAGCGGGTAGCTCACCTCCGGTCCGGACAGGACGTCCTCGCTCCACTCGCCGGACGCGCTCCGGCGCAGCAGCCGCGGACGCACCGCCGCCGCGCCCGTGTAGCCCTCGAAATTGCTGGTGTCGGCCAGCCACAGAGCGCCGTCGCGCTCGCAGGCCAGCGCCGGGGCCCAGAACGGCGACCCCGCCCGCACCGGGAACTTCAGCTCCGACCACTGGTGGTCCCCGCGCTGTGCGCAGCGGCCCGTCCACTCCGAGTGTTCGAGCTCGCCCGGCGCCATCACCAGCTCCCGCCAGCACACCACGTCGCAGCCCGGCGCGATGACCGGCGCCTCCGCGTGGATCGCGTCGGGGGACGACAGCCGCGTCGCGTTCGCCCAGACCTCCCCGCGACCGTCCGGGCCAGCGCTCCAGCGCGCGCTCACCGAGGCGGCGTGTGCTCCTGCGCGGGTCCCCCGATCGAGGCTCTGTGGCGGCTCCGCCAGCAGCTCCACCGCGATGTTCCCCTCGGCGTGAGGCAAGACCACCCCCAGCCGATCGGCCAGCGTGATCGCCACGTCCGCGAGGGTGATCGGCGCCGCGGGCCGCGCTCCCGCGTCGACTCCGGGACCCAGCGCCAGCAGCAGGAGCTCCCGACAGCCCGCGCACTGATCGCCGTGGCTCCACCAGTCGTCCGCCTCGTCCCAGCGATGGCGCCCATGATCAGACACCACGAGCAGGGTGGTCTGCCCCGCGTAGGTCGGGTGACTCTCCAGCCACCCCCACAGCGTCGCGATGGGGCCGTCCACCGCCGTGAGCTGCGCCGGGTAGTCTCCGCCGGCATGCGCCACCGCGTCGGTCAGGTGCAGATTGACCAGCAGCAGGTGGATGTCCCCGTCGGCGAGTGTGCGGCGCGCCTCCTCCAGCACCTCTCCGTCTCGCGCCATGCGGTCGCCCACCAGGACGAACTCGAACTCCGGTCCGTGGCCGTGCCCCAGGCCGGGGTACCGGCTGGCGATGGCCTCGCCGAGCAGGATGGTGTTGCCCATCGCGGCCATCTGCTCGGTCTCCAGTCCGCGAGCCTGCGACAGCGCCTCGAACAGGGTGGGCACGTCGCTCCGCCACGCGCCGAAGTCACCCGGCGAGAAGGTCCCCAGCGGACTCCGGCGCCCTGTCAGCAGCTCTGCGTGGGCCTCCACGGTGATCGGCACGCCCGTGTTCAGCGCCCCCTGCGCCAGCGCCCCCGAGGGGGCCAGCTCATCGTGCATGCGCGGCATCAACACCGGCTCATCGCGGGCCTCGTCCACCCGAGCGCCGTCGACGACGACGATCACCGCGCGCTGCTGCGTCTGCGCAGCGGAGATTCCGCTCTGCGCGGGCGGTGCAGATCCGCAGGCGAGGAGAGCCGCGAGGACCACGCGGACTCAGCGCCGCTTCGACCAGACTCCCTGGTCTGCCTTGATGTACAAGCCAGAGAGCCCAGAGGGCACTGTCTCGCGAGACACGACCGCGACGCTCATGGGGTCGAACACGATTGGACCTCCCGTCTCACCAGGCGGATCAGAGAGAGCGCCAGGAACAACGCATAATTACACATGTGGGATTCGAGGACCCCATGCTGCGCGCACGCTACCCCTACTACCTTGCCGGCGAGCCGATCACCGCCGACGCGGAGATCGTCGTCACCGACAAATACACGGGCGAGACAGCCTCCCGCGTGTCGAAGGCTGATCCCGCCGCCATCGACGCGGCCATCGCCGCCGCCGTCGAGGCCGCTGGGCCCATGCGGCGCATGCGCCCCTACGAGCGTCAGGCGGTGCTGAGCCACTGCGTGCAGCGGTTCCGGGAGCGTTTCGACGAGCTGGCCGAGAGCCTGTGCGTCGAAGCCGGCAAGCCCATCCGCGACGCCCGCGGCGAGGTGACCCGCCTGATCGACACCTTCCAGGTCGCCGCCGAGGAGGCCGTGCGCATCCACGGCGAGGTGATGAACCTCGAGATCAGCCCACGCGCGCGGGGGCGCTCGGGCATGTGGAAGCGCGTGCCGATCGGACCCTGCTCGTTCATCTCGCCGTTCAACTTCCCCCTCAATCTGGTGGCCCACAAGGCCGCCCCGGCCATCGCCGCCGGCTGCCCCTTCGTGCTCAAGCCCGCATCGCTCACGCCTGTAGGAGCCATCATCATCGCGGAGATCCTCGCCGAGACGGATCTCCCGCGGGGCGCGTTCAGCGTGCTGCCCTGCCGCCGCCACACCGCTGGGCAGTTCACCACCGACCCCCGGCTCAAGCTGCTGTCGTTCACGGGCTCGCCGGAGGTGGGCTGGGCCCTGAAGTCGCAGGCCGGACGCAAGCGCGTGATCCTGGAGCTGGGCGGCAACGCCGCGGTGCTCATCGACGAGGGCACCGATCTCGACGACGCCGTGACGCGCATCGTCATCGGCGCGTTCTACCAGTCCGGCCAGAGCTGCATCGGCGTCCAGCGCATCCTCATCCACGAGGCGCTCTACGACGAGACGCGCGCGCGGCTGGTGGCGGCGACCCGCGCGCTCAAGATGGGCGATCCCCGAGATCCCGAGACCTTCATCGGCCCCATGATCACCGAGAAGGAGGCCATCCGGCTGGAGACCTGGATCGCCGACGCCGTAGCGGCCGGCGGGCGCGTGCTGTGCGGCGGCGGACGTCAGGGCTCCATGCTGGAGGCCACGCTGCTCGAAGACGTGCCGCGCGATCAGGCCATCTGCGCGAAGGAGGCGTTCGGCCCGGTGGCTGTGCTGCAGCCGTGGTCGGACTTCGACGAAGCCCTCGCCGAGATCAACGACAGCGTCTACGGCCTGCAGGCGGGCCTGTTCACCCGCGACATCTACCGAATCCAGCGCGCCTGGGACGAGCTCGAGGTCGGCGGAGTAGTCATCGGCGACATCCCTTCATGGCGCGTCGACCACATGCCCTACGGCGGTGTCAAGGCCAGCGGCATCGGGCGCGAGGGGATCCGCTGGGCCATCGAGGACATGACGGAGCCGCGCCTGCTCGTCATCCGGGACCCCCGAGGTTGACCCCCCTTCTTGATCAAGGGGCTCCGATGTTGATCAAGTGGATCGTCTGCGAGGTGCGCTCGGAGCAGCGCGCTGCCTTCGCGGCTGCCCAGACCGCGTGGTCCGCGCTTCACGGAGCGCCAGGCTTTCGCGGGCAGCTCGGCGGCTGGGACGCACAGGGGCGCGCCTGCATCGCCGGGCTGTGGACCGACGCGAGCGCCTACCGGCACTTCATGGAACACCTGCACGACGCCGTCACGGACCGCAACGCCCAGGAGGGGACCTACACCCGCTCGTCTGTCGCGCTGCTCGGCGCGGTGATGGACATCGGCCCCGGCCTCTGCGCGGGTCCGGGCGTGCTGCGAGTGGCGGATTGCCAGGTGCCCCCGTCACGCCAGGCGCCCTTCACCACAGCCCAGCAGACGATCTGGAATCCGGGAATGGGTGACGCCCCGGGGATGCTGGGCGGCGTCTTCGCCCGAGGCGGCGACCGGTTTCTGGTGCTGTCGCGTTGGGCCGGCGCCGTCCAGCACACGCGCTACCGCACTGAGCGATTCCCGCCACTCCGCGCGCGCGCCCGACCGGGCGACGACATTTCGTCGATCACCGGACACGTCGTGGAGATCGTACCGTCGTGGATCGTCCCAGCCTGAATGCTCACCGCTGTCAGTCTTCGATGTCTGCGGCGGGCAGCAACAGCCGCAGACCGTCGATGCTCCGCTGCGGGAGCGGATTGCCCCAGACCGTGAGCTCCGCCACCCACTCAAGCCCCACCTCCTCCGGGAGACGCCCGTCCTCCAGGGCCGCGCTCGCCAGAGCGTGCGCGGTCGGCGTAAGTCGCCCCAGGCGCGCGCCGTCTTCGACCAGCACCCGCGCGAGACCGAGCAGCGGGATCGTCGCCAGGCGGTTGTCGGCGAGCGAGAGCCGCTCCAGCCCTGACAGACGCGCCGCGACCATCGGGAACACGGACAGGCCATTGGCGTCGAGCAGCAGCTCCCGCAGCACCGTCGCCTGCGAGATGGTCGCCGGCAGCGCGGTGAGGCGGTTCTCCTCCGCTGCCAGCACCTCCAGCCGCGACAGACCGCCGAGGGCATCTGGCAGGGAGGTCAGCGCGTTGCGCCCGACCCGCAGCACCCGCAGCGTGGTGAGGCGCGCGATCTCCATCGGCAGCTCGATCAGCGCGTTGCCCGTCAGGTGCAGGTGCTCCAGCTCCGGCAGGGACAGCGCGGCGTCCGGCACCGCAGAGAGCGCGTTGTCCGACAGATCGAGGGTGCGCAGACGCCGCAGGGAGGCCACCTCCACCGGCAGGCTCGTCAGCGCGTTGCCCGACAGACGGAGCTCCTCCAGCGCAGTCGCCAGGCCGATCTCCTTCGGGAGCGCCTCCAGCCCGCAGTGTGACAGGTCCAGGCTGGTCAGGCGACGGAGGCTCCCGCGGGCCTGCCCCGCCAGCAGGGACACCGCCAGCCGCACCGCAGGCCGGAGCCCGTGCGGATCACGCGCAGGCGGTCGCAGGGAGGAGTCGCTCACCAGCGCCCGCAGAGCCGTCAGGCCAGCCGGTCGTCTCAGCGCGGTCAGCGCCTCACGGACCGCCCCGGTCTCTGCGGCGCGCAGCCCGCGCAGGATCGTCGAGAGCGCGACCGGGGGACCCGCGACAGGCTCAGGGAGGATCGGCGTACGATCTGGAGAGCGCGGCAGGCTCCACTCCCCCGCCGCGGTGACCACCCGATCCGGCGCCGACCCTTCAGGACCACCGACGAAGACACAGCCCAGGTGGCGCGCAAGCGTCGTCAGCACGCAGAGCGGATCGCCCCCCGCCTCCGCAAAGGCACCGTCCGATCTCAGCTCCAGACGACCCTCTCCAGCCACCAGGGTTCGTCCCTCGACCGTCACCCCGTGGGGCGGGCGGGCCAGCAGGTCTTGCTCCGAGGTGCTCCGGGGAGCGCAGATCCAGCGGCGAGCCACGTGGCTCAGAGATCGTTCACCGCAGACCGTCTCTCCTCGTCCTCGGTCTGAAGCTGGAACTCGTACATCGCCGCGTTGGCGAAGATCACCACGATGTGGTCGGTGGGATCGACCCGCATCTCCAGGGTGACCTTCTTGCCCTCCCACAAAAACTCCTGTACGTCGCTGTCGGGCTGATCGGGAGCCCCGTACGCCTCGGTGAGGGTGTCCAGGAGCCGTGCGGCGTTCACCTGACCGTGGCCCAGCAGCGTCACGCTCGTGAGCTGTCCGAGGTAGCAGCTGTACAGGATGCTCTGCAGCCGGGCCTTGCCGATGTTCAGCGAGTCGGTGCGGCGGATGGCGCTGAAGCGCGCATCGGTGGCATCCTTGTGGGTGACCAGATCCTGGATCTCCACGCACTGCTGCTCGAACAGGACATCCCGAAAGCCGTACTGCCCATCGAGGTTCTTGGTCGAGCCCCCGCCGGCGGCGAAGGCGCCCAGGGTGAGCAGGAGGGGTGCCAGCATCATCTCTCCACAGGCCGAGCGCGCCCAGAGCATAGCCCGCTTGCATGGGGCGGGCTCCCGCGCCAGTCGCCAGCCAGGTGAGCAGGCCCGCCGACCTTCCGCCAGCGGCGACTTCACCGACTCCGCGTGGGAACCGTGGCCCATCCCGCTGATGCTCGGCGGTGAGATCTTCGCGGAGGTGGGTGAGAGCCCCGGGCTTCAGCTCGTCGATGCCGGGCCCGGCCCACATCGGCCTCGGGAACGTCGAGAGTCATCGATCGCGTGCGCGGGCTTGTGCCTTGACACCAAGCGAGCCGCGAGCAGATTGCTGCTGGTACATTCTGGTACAGAGACGGGAGGAGAGTGTTGTGTTGGTCTACACTCCCCACTTTCGGCCTCATCGTATCCGCCGGGCGCAGAACTGGTCCCCGAACGACCGTGAGGTTCGGGCCTTCGCCCACCTGTGCGCCATCGCCGCCGGTCCCAGCCGTGGTCTCCTCCAGCTGGGAGGAGACCTCACGCCCATCACCATCGACATGCCCACCATCGACCCGATGCGCGTCCCGGTTCGCCTCCATGACCCCGCGATACCCCTCGCCGCCGGGCAGCTCGTGACCCTCCGGTATCAGTGGCGCGATGACGTCTTCCATCTGAACACGCGCGTGGCTGGGCCAGCGGTGGACGGCCGGCTGCCGCTCCGACTGCCGCGCGAGATCACGCCGAGCCACCACCGCCTGTTTCACCGCGCGCGGTGCTCGTCCCGGTGGCGGGTGATCGGTAAGGGGCTTCGTGCAGACGGTGGAGAGATCGAGCTGCCGGTGTACGATATCTCCGCTTCAGGGATCGGCGTAGTGATGTCTCCCACCCTGGCGCGACGCATGAAACGCAAGATCATCTCAGGTGTGCTGCTGCGACCCGACGCCCTGCCCTCGCCCGTGCGCTTCCACCTCACCTCCGTCCGCATGATGGCCCCACCCGAGCCCGCCGCCGACGATGACCACGCCCCCATCGTGCTGCAGGCGCTGGCAGCCGGCCCGTTCAAGGGGCTGGGGCTCCTGCACCACCGCCGGCTGGCTCGAGAGATCGCCAGGACCCTGGACGCCGACTCTGCCCCGCAGGAAGTCGCTGGGTAGACCGAGCGCGCGGTTGACACCGCCCGGATAGTCCCCGAGTCAGATCCCCGCGAGGGCGATCGGGCCTGGGAGCCATCGTGGATACGTTTGTTTACCAGTACATCGTGGGGGGAGCGATCTTCGCCGCGGGCATCTACTTCGCCGCGCGCCAGGGCTACCTCTCTGCCAGCGGTCGCGGCCTCCGACGCTTCCTCATCCTTGGAGGCGGCCTCCTCTTCTTCATGGGGCTGCAGGGGTATATGCAGTACGGCGCCATGTCCGAGGCGGCTACGGTTGACTACACCGGCTCCGGATTGGTAGAGGGCACCCGCGGCACCCCTGTCGACTACGCGATCATGGGGGGCTATTTCCTGCTGATTCTCATGATCGGCACCTGGTTCGGTCGCGGACAGAAGAGCACCAAGGACTTCTTCTTCGGCGGGCAGAGGTTCTCATGGTGGTTGATCGCCATGAGCCTGATCGCCACCACGGTCGGCTCGTACAGCTTCGTGAAGTACAGCAAGGTCGCCTATCAGTACGGGCTGAGCAGCAGTCAGACCTACCTCAACGACTGGTTCTGGATCCCGCTGTTCATCTTCGGCTGGCTTCCGATCGTCTACTTCTCCCGGATCATCTCCATACCGGAGTACTTCGAGCGGCGGTTCACGGCAGGTGTGCGCGCCTGGGCCACGGCGCTGCTGCTGCTGTATCTGATTGGCTACGTCGGCGTGAACCTGTTCACCATGGGCAAGGCGCTCAACCATCTGCTGGGCTGGCCGATCTTCTGGTCCGCCGTGCTCGTCGCGGCGATCTCGGCCACCTACGTCACCGCTGGTGGGCAGACCAGCGTGATCATGACCGACCTGTTCCAGGGCGTCATGCTCCTTGCTACCGGCGGCGTCCTGTTGCTGCTCGGCGCGCAGGCGCTGGGTGGGCTCGATGGCCTGTGGGCCCACCTCCCGCGTGGACACCGCACCGCTTTCCCCAATTTCAACACCGATCCGAGCTTCAACGGGGTGGGGATCTTCTGGCAGGACGCCGTCGCCAATTCCGCGGTGTTCTACTTCTTGAATCAGGGCGTGATGATGCGGTTCATGGCCGCGCGTTCGGTAGATGAGGGCCGCAAGGCGGCGCTGTTCGTGCCGCTGGTGTTGATGCCCATCGCCGCCTGCGTGGTGGCCTCCGGAGGCTGGGTGGGTCGAGCCCTGGAGCACGCCGGCCTGCTCCCGCCGGACATGGACGGCGGCGCGGTGTTCTTCATCGCCGCGGACTTTCTCTGTACGACACCCGGCCTGTTCGGTCTGGTGATGGCCGCCCTGACAGCCGCGCTGATGTCCACTGTAGACACCTTGATCACAGCGGTCGCCGCCATCGTGGTGAACGACGTGTATCGTCGACACCTCTCCCCGAACGCCAACGAGACGGAGCTGCTGCGAGTCGCCCGGATCTGCTCGGTCGGCGTGGCTCTCCTGGGGATCTCCCTGGTGCCCGTCTTCATGAGCTTCGGCTCGATCTACGAGGCGCACGGCGCGTTCACGGCCGCGGTCACGCCGCCGCTGGTCATCACGCTGCTCCTCAGCGTGTTCTGGCGACGATTCACCGCAACAGCGGCCATCTGGACGCTGGCTGGCGGCATGGTCGCGATCGGAGCCTCCATCGTGTTCCCCGAGCTGATCACCCCGATCGCCCACGGGATCCCGCTCAAGGAGGTTGAGCCCGGACTGCTCGCGGGGAAGAACCAGTACAAGTACATCCGCGCGCTGTACGGCCTGGTGACCTGCGGCGCCATCGGCGTGATCGTCACTCTCCTGACCCGCCCCGAGTCGTCCGAGCGGATGCAGGGGCTCGTCTGGGGAACGGTTAAAGCGGCGATCCGGCAATACAAAGGCTCAGACGGCGAGGAGCGCCCCAGCACCGTCGGTCGGGCGCGCATCATCCGCGCAGAGAGCGCTGGCGTTCATCCCCAGACCCAGCTCTCGATGGTTCGCATTTCCCCGTCACTCGCCGAGCTCCTCTCTGCCGACGCAGGCGATCTGCTACACCTGAGCGACGCGCGCTGGTGGTTGGGGGGGCTCCGCTCCGTGCATGTGCTGGTCGCTGCTATCGACTCCGACATCTCCGACGCCGCGGTGATCAGCGGGCCAGGAGTCTGGGCGGAGGTCGCCACCGACGTGCGCGCCGATCGGCCGATCCGCGTGGAGCGTTTGTACTGAGGCGGCGGTCTGCCTCCTGCAGCTCCGAGCCGATCTGGATACCCGCCCGTTTGGATGTACGGCTTCTTCTTCCTCGCGCTCGCTCTGTGGTCCCCTGCAGACAGCGCATCGCGCGTCGGTCCGTGGCCGGATCTGCTTGGCCCCATCCCCCGCTCAGCCATTCCCTCGCTCCCCGAGTACGCCCCTTCGACCGCCCCGTGCTCAAACAGCCGCCTGATCGACGGCCGCCAGCTCCCGCTGCGCATCGATCTCTACCGGCGCTGGCACCCAGACAAGGCGTGGGGACGACCGGAGCTGATCGACGCGATCATGGTGGCCTCGGAGGCTGTACGCTGGGCGTTTCCCCACGCCGATCCAGTCGTCATAGGTTCGCTCAGCAAGCCGGGAGGAGGAGCGCTTCCAGGACACCGCTCACATCGCAGCGGACTCGACGCAGACATCGGGCTGTTCTGGGGTGACGCCCGAATGCACCTCCAGGGGTTCCGCGATGTCAGCCCGGGCGAGCTGAACGCGACGGCCAACTGGGTGTTCATCCAAGCGCTCCTTGGCACGGGGCGGGTCGAGCGCATCCTCCTCGACCGCGGACTGATCGCCCGCGTGCGCGCTGCGGCGATCGCGGCGGGAGATCTCACCGTGGAGCAGGCCGAGTGGCTCCTGCCCTCCCGCATCCCCCGAGACATCTGGAACCGCTGGGGGGTGGTTCACCACGAACCCGGCCACAAGCACCACATGCATCTCCGCGTGCGTTGTGAGCGCGCGACCACACCCGAGCTCCCGGAGGAGATCCTGTCCAGCCGCGAGCGCTACGGGAACTCGGGCTGACGTGAGAGATCGCCCATGGCTCACACTGCGCCACGGCGCGCTCGTCCTGTGCGCGATCGCCTGTGCGCCGGAGGCCCCCCCAGCGGAAGCCCCAGCGGCGACAGACCCGCCGGTGGACATCCTCCTGGTCACCATCGACACCCTCCGCGCAGATCGAGTGGGATGCTACGGCGACCCCCTGGCGCAGACCCCCACCCTGGACCGCCTCGCCGCCGAAGGCGCGCTCTTCCGACAGGCGCACGCGGTCACTCCCCTGACGCTTCCCAGCCACGCCAGCATCCTCACCGGGCGCTACCCTCTCCACCACGGCCTCCGCGACAACGCGGGCTTTCGACTGGCCGACGACACCCCCACGCTGGCCGCGGCGCTGAAGGCCAGCGGCTACCACACCGCGGCCTTCGTCAGCGCCTTCGTGCTGGACAGCGCGTGGGGACTCGACGCGGGGTTCGACGTCTACCGAGACCCGTTCCACCCCGCGGACGTCGCGCAGGTCGCGGCGTTCGGTGAGCTGGAGCTGCCCGGCGCGGAGGTGATCAACGCCGCTCAGAGCTGGTGGCAGCAGACGCCGTCCCCCCGGTTCGCGTGGGTACACCTGTACGATCCCCACACTCCCTGGAAGGCCCACCCCGGCGGCCCGGCCGACCCCTACCGCGGCGAGGTCGCGTTCGCAGACGGACTGATCGGTCGCCTGCTCGATGTCACCGGCGACAACACCCTGGCGGTGGTCACCTCGGATCACGGGGAGGGACTGTGGGAGGGGGGAGAGCGAGAGCACGGGGTTCTCCTGGGGCCCGCCGTCACGCGGGTGCCGCTGATCATCCGCCCTCCCGGGGGCCTGAATGGAACCGCGAGCGCCGCTGAGCATCCTCCACCGCCAGCGGACACCCGACGCCCCGACGGAGTCGACTCCAATCTGGCGCTGGCCCCCGTGCCAGACCAGCCGGCCGCGGCCCGCGTAGTGGAGATGCCCGTGAGCGGGGTGGACGTCGCGCCGACCCTCGCGGACTTCGCTGGCGTCGAGTTCCCCGCCGACGGTCGCTCGCTGCGCGCGGCAGTCGAGGAGACACAGATACCGGAGCGCGCGATCTATGCCGAGACGTTCACGCCGCTGTTCCACCACGGGTGGCGACCGCTGACGATGGCGCAGACCCGCTCGCTGCGAGTGGAACGCGCCGCGCAGGACGGACAGCTCACCGATCGCGTATGGCGCCTCCCCAACTGGACACCCGCGCCGGCGACAGACGGTGTGGCGCTGGAGGAAGCGCTCACCCGATGGCGTGGGAGCGACGCAGCGGCTCCGGGCGTTATCGATCCCGAGACCCGGGCGGCACTGGAGGCGCTCGGCTACACCACCTCCCCCGCGCCGGAAACGGCAGGGTGGGAAGACCCGCGGGATCGCACGCCGCTCCTCGCCGAGCTCGCTGCCGCCGATCAGCTCGCGGATCCGGAGCAGGCGATCGCCGCCTTGAGCGCGATCATCTCCGAAGCACCGGGCCTGATCGACGCGCGCATCTCGCGTTCGCTTCGACGGGCCGAGGCTGGAGATTTGACCGGCGCATTGGAGGACACCGACGCCGTCCTGGAGCGCTGGGCGGAGCATCCGACCGCTCTCGCCAACTCCGGCCTGCTGGCCCGAGCGCTCGGGAGACCGGAGCTGGCGCTGACGCGAGCGCAACAGCTCACGGCGCTCAACCCCCACGACCTGCGCGGGTACCGGCTGGAGGCGGCGGTGTGGGTCGATCGCGAGCAGCCTGAGGAGGTTCAACGCATCGCCACAGCCGGGCTCGAGGTGGAGCCCGCCGATCCCAACCTCAACTACCTGCTGGGGCTCGCGCGCATCCAGCTGAAGGATCTGGACGGTGGGATCTCTGCCCTCAAAGCTGCCCGCGCCGCCGGAGCGCGAGTGAGCGACATCGATCTCTGGATCGGAGTGGCCCACGAACGCGCGGCGCGGTTCGACGACGCCCGGAGCGCTTACGAGGCGGCGGCCCGCGCGCGACCGGATGACCTCCGCCCCTGGGCGATGGCCGCGTGGATGTTGTTCCAGGCCGATCGCTGTGAAGAGGCCCGCCCGTTCCTCGTCAACCTGCTGCGCCGCGGCGCGGGGGCGGATCCGCGGGTGGCGCAGGCAGCGAAAGGGTGTGGCGTAGGCTCAGCTCGGTAACCGAGAACGGATCCGCAGCGAGCGCCAGGCGCGCTCAGCCCAGTCATGGTCGGTGCGGCGCTCGTACCGCGCGATGATCACCGCCCAGGATTCGCCCACCGACACCTGCCCGTTGAGCACGAAGCGCCCGGGGAACGGCTCAGAGAGAGTGGCCTCACCTTCCGCCGGGCCGTCCCGTTGACGCAGACACACCGTCCCCGGTGCTGGCGACAGCGACGCGGGACGTTGCCCGGGTCCGAGGATCGCGAGGGTGACACGGCGACCGGGCTCGTGGCCCTCCCACCCATCATCGCCCGCCTCAAGCGCCCCCATCGAGCCTGGGAGGCGCACCCACCATCCGCGCGTCAAGCGCAGCCGCACATCTCGATGTCGGTAGCCGACCAGCGGACGGGGCGGCGCCACCGCAGCGCGGCTTGCCACCTCGTCCGCCAGCGGACCGGCGATGTGCAGCATCCGTTGGATCTCCGCCCACTCCACCCAGGGCAGCGGCACCCGCGGGTTGATCATCCACGCCTGGCTCAGCCGCGCATCGACGTCCGCCAGCACCCGACGCTCAGCGTTGTCCTGGGGGTCTCGCCAGCGCACCTCCGTCCACATCAGGGAGAGCGCGCGTCCTAGAAATGAGGAGTGCCCGACACCCGCTCCGGGCCAGGGGAACGCGTCCAGAACCCGGAGCCGCCGCTGAGCAGCCTCTACCAGCCACGCGTGATCGCGCGGTCCGAGAGGGGTGGCGACCCGCCCGCGACCCGTGGAGAACTCCACCCCGTCCTGCACCAGTAGACCGACGGACTGTCCGCTGGAGAGGGACCGCAGGCATCGCTGCGCGTGCTCCGCCAGGGAGGCCCGGGCCAGCGCCAGCGCAGCGGCGGGCGCGAGGTTCGGCGGCTGAGCCCACGCGACGCCCAGCGCATCTCCCAGGGCCTCCAGCACGCGACCAGCGTAGACCCGATAGCCGGGACCGACGCGGAGGGTCTCTCCCTCCACCCGCAGGTAGTTGTGGTCTTGCGCGATGACCCGGATCCCGGGACACATCGGATGGAGGCGCACGCAGGCCTCTGGTGTCGCCCGAATCCCCGGCCGGACGTCGAGCGCGCAGACATCACCGCGCTCCTCAAACCACGCGCAGACGCGCTCAAGCAGCTCCCGAGGAGACGCAGGGAGCCTGACCCGACGGCCCTTGAGCGCGGAGAGTGCATGCTCGGCATGCAGCTCCCCTTCGATCACCAGGTCATCGAGGCCCACAACCCGCCGGCACCGTCACGCCTCGAGGCGCGCGGTCGCCAGATCCGCGTTGCGGCGAGCTTCCTGCCACTCAGCAGAGCCCGCCTCCGCGGCTTCCAAGACGGTGGTTGAGGATTCCAGAAGGCGCGCTGCGGCGTCTTTATCGACGTCTCCAGCCTCCTCACAGAGATCGACCAGCAGGGAGATCTCGCCATCCCCGACCTCAGCGAAGCCCGGACCGACGACGAGCCGTCCACCCGAAGCACCGTACAGGGTGACGAGACCTGCGCGGGTCGCCGCCAGCAGGCGAGCGTGGTCAGGCAGCACTCCGAACTCCCCGGCGAGTCCGGGGACCTGGATCTCGGAAGCCTCGCCCTCCCAAGCCACCCGGCGCGGACTGACGATGCGGATCTTGAGCATGTTCGTCACGCCTCCTGGGCCAGCTTGCGGGCCTTCTCGATGGCCTCCTCGATGGTACCCACCAGATAGAACGCCTGCTCGGGGAGACCGTCGTGCTTGCCGTCGAGGATCTCCTTGAAGGCGCGCACAGTGTCCTCCTTGCTGACGTACTTACCCTCGAAGCCCGTGAACTGCGTGGCGACGAAGAACGGCTGGCTGAGGAACTTCTCGATCTTGCGCGCGCGGGCCACGACCATCTTGTCGGAGTCGGACAGCTCGTCCATTCCGAGGATGGCGATGATGTCCTGCAGGTCCTTGTAGCGCTGGAGCACCTTCTGCACGCCGCGGGCGACGTCGTAGTGCTCCTGACCGACCACGTCGGGCTCCAGGATGCGGCTGGTGGAGTCCAGCGGATCGACCGCCGGGTAGATGCCTTTCTCGGCGATCTTCCGGCTGAGCACCGTGGTGGCGTCGAGGTGGGCGAACGTCGTCGCCGGCGCCGGGTCGGTGAGATCGTCGGCGGGGACGTAGACGGCCTGGACCGACGTGATCGAGCCCTTGTTGGTGGTGGTGATCCGCTCCTGGAGGATCCCCATCTCGGTGCCCAGCGTCGGCTGGTAGCCCACCGCGGAGGGGATCCGACCCAGCAGCGCGGAGGTCTCGGCGCCGGCCTGGGTGAAGCGGAAGATGTTGTCGATGAACAACAGGACGTCCTGCCCCTCCTCATCGCGGAAGTACTCGGCGACGGTGAGCGCCGACAGCGCCACGCGAGAGCGGGCGCCCGGCGGCTCGTTCATCTGACCATAGACCAGCGCCACGCGCGAGCCGTCAGTCTTGACGGTGGGAAGCCCGTTATCGCCAATGGCGAGGTGACCATGCTCATCCTTCTCGGCGTTGATGACCCCGGCCTCCATCATCTCGAACCACAGATCGTTGCCCTCGCGGGTGCGCTCACCGACCCCACCGAAGACGGACACACCGCCGTGCTTGAGGCCGACGTTGTTGATCAGCTCCATGATGAGCACGGTCTTGCCGACGCCAGCGCCGCCGAACAGGCCGATCTTTCCGCCGCGGGCGTAGGGAGCGAGCAGGTCGACGACCTTGATGCCCGTCTCGAACATCTCCACCTGCGTGGACTGCTCGACGAACTCCGGGGGCTCGCGATGGATGGGGCGGCGGCGGTCTTCAGGCACGTTCACCGGGCCCATGTCATCCACGGGATCGCCGGTGACGTTGAGGATGCGACCGAGCACCTCGGGGCCGACGGGCATGGCGATGGGACCGCCGGTGTCGCGGACAGACTGCCCGCGGATGAGGCCATCCGTCGTGTCCATGGCGACGCAGCGCACGGTGTTCTCACCCAGGTGCTGGGCCACCTCGACCACGAGGTTCTCGCCCTCGTCGTTGATGAAGGAGTTGGACAGCTTGAGGGCGTTGTTGATCGCCGGCAGGTTCCCCGGGGGGAACTGCACGTCGACGACCGGTCCCATGACCTGGACGACCCTGCCACTCTGGGAAGAGGGGCCGGCTTGGGAAGAGGAGAGGGTTGTCATTTCCGGGACTCCGGGGATCAGAGCGCCTCGGCGCCAGAGACGATCTCGATGAGCTCTTTCGTGATCGCCGCCTGCCGGGCTCGGTTGTAGTCGAGGGTGAGCGAGTCGATCAGCTCGGAGGCGTTGCGGGTAGCGGCGTCCATCGCGGTCATTCGCGACGCCTGCTCTCCGGCCTGCGACTCAAGGAAGGCCTGGAAGACCTGCGTGCGTAGCACCAGCGGCAGCAGACGACCCAACAGCTCGTCGCCAGAAGGCTCGAACAGGTAGTCGCCCGCCGCCTCGTCGCCGTCGCCGCTGACCTCCATGGGGAGGAGCTGCTCGGTGCGCGGAGTCTGGACCATGATCGAGATGTACTCCGAGCGGATGAGGAGCACGCGCTCGTACTCACCAGAGCGGCTCACCTGCTCCAGCCGCTTGCGCAGGTCCTCCGCCAGATCGGCGTAGCTCTTTGGATCGATGTCCTCGACGGAGTGGGCGACCTCGAAGCCGCGACCTGAGAAGTACGCGCGGCCCTTCTTGCCGTAGCACCACAGCGTGATGGACTTGCCGGCATCCCGGAGGCCCTTCAGCTCGCTCAGCCCGTGGCGGCAGATCTGGGTGTTGAACCCACCGCACAGCCCGCGATCGGAGGTGAAGACCAGCACCAGGATCTTCCCGTTCTCATCAGGAGTGATGAGGAGCGGGTGCTCGACATCCCCCGCAGCCGCGGCGACCCGCTGGAGAACCCGGGCGAGCGTCTCAGAGTAGGGCTTCGCCGACGACGCAGCGTCGACCGCCTTGTTCAGCTTGGCGCCCGCCACCAGCTTCATCGCGCGGGTGATCTGGCGGGTGTTCTTGACCGACTGGATGCGGTCGCGGATGTCACGGAGGGATGCCACGGGTTCGCCCCTATGCGGACCAGGTAGAGCGGAACGACTTGATCTCCGCCTCGACCCGTCCACGCAGATCGTTCTTCTTGAAGGTCGCCTTCTCGACGATCTCCGCCAGCAGATCGGCGTGATTGGCCTGGAAGTGGCTGGTCAGCGCCTCGATGAACGGGGGCACATGGTCGAGCTCAAGCGAATCACAGGAGCCGCACCCCCCGGCGAGGATGTGCACGATCTGCATCTCGACGGTCAGCGGAGAGTACTGCTTCTGCTTGAGGATCTCCACCATGCGGGCGCCGCGGGTGAGCTGCTTCTGCGTCGCGGCGTCGAGATCGGAGCCGAACTGCGCGAAGGCCTGAAGCTCACGGTACTGCGCCAGGGTCAGGCGCAGCGCACCGGCGATCTCCTTCATGGCCTTGATCTGCGCGTTTCCGCCGACGCGAGAGACGGAGATACCGACGTTGACCGCCGGGCGAACGCCCTGGAAGAACAGGTTGCTCTCCAGGAAGATCTGACCGTCGGTGATCGAGATCACGTTGGTGGGGATGTAGGCCGAGACATCTCCGGCCTGGGTCTCGATGATCGGCAGCGCCGTCAGCGAGCCCCCGCCGTCGCGATCGGACATCTTCGCGGCGCGCTCCAGCAGGCGGCTGTGCAGGTAGAAGACGTCACCGGGGTACGCCTCGCGGCCCGGCGGACGCCGCAGGAGCAGCGAGAGCTGCCGGTAGGCCGTGGCCTGCTTGGAGAGGTCATCGTAGATGCACAGCGCGTGCTGCCCGCTGTCGCGGTAGAACTCGCCCATCGTGCAGCCGGTGTAGGGCGCCAGGAACTGCAGCGGCGCCGGGTTCGCCGCGGACGCGGAGACGACGATGGAGTACTCCATCGCGCCGTAGTCCTCGAGCTTGCGCACCACCTGAGCGACCGTGGACTGCTTCTGGCCGATGGCCACGTAGATGCAGTGCAGCCGACGCTTCGGGTCGTTCTTGTAGGGCGCCTGGTTGATGATCGTGTCGATGGCCACCGCGGTCTTGCCGGTCTGGCGGTCACCGATGATCAGCTCGCGCTGCCCACGACCGACGGGGATCATCGCGTCGATGCTCTTGAGCCCGGTCTGCATGGGCTCATGCACGCCCTTGCGCTTGACGATGCCCGGCGCCTTCAGCTCCACCGGCCGGTACTCCAGCGGTGAGCCGTCGGGGTTGACCAGGGGGCCCTTGCCGTCGATGGGGTTGCCCAGCGCGTCGACCACGCGACCGAGCAGGGCGTCTCCCACCGGCACCTGGACGATCTTGCCGGTGCGGCGGACGACGTCTCCCTCTGAGATGTTGCGGTCGGAGCCGAACAGCGCGGCGCCGACGTTGTCCTCTTCGAGGTTGAGGACCATGCCGGTGACGCCGCCGGGGAATTCGAGGAGCTCTCCGGCCATCGCGTTGGACAGGCCATAGAGGCGGGCGATCCCGTCACCGACGGAGAGGACGGTTCCGGTCTCCGACACCTTTACGCGGGTCTCGTAGTTCTGAATCTGCTGCTTGAGGATCTCGCTGATCTCGTCGGCGCGGATGTTCATCGGCGAGGGCTCCGTTGAGAGGGATGGAAGGAAGGGTTTCGGGCTCGGGCGCAGTCAGGTCGGGCCGAGCTGAGGTCAGGCCTCACTCAGGCTTCTCCGGCCTTTCCCATGAGCACACTCCGCATCTCGACGAGACGCGTGCTGACCGAGGCGTCGTAGACCATGTCGCCCACCTGGGCGACGATCCCACCGATAAGGGTGGGATCTGTGTGCCAGCTCACCACGACGGTCTTGCCCGTCGCGGACTCTAGCGTGGACTGAACCGAGCTGCGCTCGGAGGCACCCAGCGGGCGCGCTGCGGTGACCGAGGCGCGGACGCGCCCGGTCAGCTCATCGGCCATCTGTCGGTACTCGCGCTCGATATCGTCGAAGCACGAGAACCGCTGCTTGTCGAGGAGCAGGCGGAGAAAGTTCTCTACCACCTGCCCCAGGCCAATGCGGGAGAGCACCTGATCGAGCACCGCCCGACGCTCACCGAGCGTCAGGCCAGGCATATCGAGGACCGTGCCCAGCCCACCGACCTTGAGCTGCCGGGAGAAGCGCGCCAGCTCGCGGCCGATCTGATCGACCGCCTGGGTCTCTCGGCCGATACCGATCAACGCGCGGGCGTAGCGACGGGCGAGGGAACCATCAGCCATGACCAACTCCGTTGGTTGTCTCCGACTCAAGGAGAGAGAGGAAGTCAGCGGTCAGCCGCTGGTGGTCATCGCCGCCGATCTCCAGCGCGACCTCGCGAGAGGCCAGCTCGACGGCCAGCGAGGCGGCGTCGGCGCGGAGGGTCTGGCGAGCACGGGCGGTCTCGTCGCGGATGCTGCGAGCGGTGGCCGCGGAGATCTGCTCGACCTGAGCCTCGGCGCGGGCCGTCAGCAGGTCTCGCTCGCGGCGCGCGTCGCCCTCTGCGTCATCCCGCATCGTCGACAGCTCCTGCTCGAAGCCGGCCAGCTTGCGCTCCAGCTCCTCAAAGCGCGCGCGCGCCTCGGCTTCGGCCTGCTGCGCCTCGGCGAGCTTGTGCTTCAGATCTGCGGACCGGTTCGCCAGCGCATCTCGGATGCGACCCCCGACGAGGAAGTAGAGGACCACCAGCAGCACGGCCAGGTTGAAGGCATGCAGGGCGATGTCACCCCAGGGAGGCCCGTGGTGTGCCTCTCCCTCGGCGGCGGTGTTTGCGGCCAGCGCGACCCCCGGAAGGGACACCCACGCCACCGCGAGCACTCTTGTGAACATCCGTGTTGGCATCCGTGTTGGCATCGCTGTCACCCCCGCCCCAGCACGCGGCCGGCGATGTCTCCAGCCAGCCGACGGGTGGAGCGCTTGAGCTGGCGCCAGGCCTGCGCCCGCTCGGCGTTGATGTTGCTGACCGCGGCAGCGATCTCCGACTCCGCGGCGGCTCGCGCGGCGGCGATGCGAGCGTCCATCTCTTCACTGGCTTCCCCGCGGCGCTGCGCGCGAAGCTCGGTCACCTCGGCCTTCGCGGCGTCCAGGCGCTCCCGGTATTCCACCATGCGCGCCTCGATCCGATCCTGCAGCGCCGCGGCCTCCTGCCGCCCGCCCTCGATCGCAGCGTCCCGCTCTTCGAGGTGAGCCAGCATGGGACGCCAGATGATGCGGTTCAGCGCGAACAGCACCAGGAGGAATGGGACCATCTGCATGATGATCAGGGTGAGATTGGGGGTCATGTCCATGGGTGGACTCCGACGCGACTGGCGCGGTGATCGATGGACGGCTCCGAGATCACGCGCTCACGAGGGGCGGGGGCTATCACAGCCATTCGGTCGCCGCTATGTCCATCCGCCAGTCGATCGCTCCCCAGAGAGGCCCGGAGGGCCCGGCGCTCTTCAGCGGTCTCCACGAACCTGCTCATCGCGCGTCCGAAAGGACACCCCCAATCTGAATTGACCCCGCCGACCCCGGCCGCATGCGGCCCACCCGCGAGCGCGCTCCTCGGCTGGCCGGAAAGCAAAGGTTCCGCCCACGCGCAACCATCACCACGACCGAACGCTCGGGAGCACGCACGCGATGACCTCCGACCTCGAACGATTTCGCGCCACCCACGCCCGCATCGCTGCCGGCGACATCCCCCACAAGAACCGACGGTACGCGTTCGTGCGCTGCGTGGGCAACGACTACCCGCGCTTCGAGGCGACCCTCTGGGTGGCCTGGCGGGAGGGCCTTGTCGATCTTCCGGGTGACTTCTTCTTGTGGCAGCACATGGCAAACCGCCCGGAAGACTACGCTGTCGAAGACCTCGTCGAGGTGTACCGGCAGCTCGCGCCGTCCTTCCGCACCAGGCGCAGCCGCTACAGCCACGCCATCTCCGGCTGGCACGGAGAGCTCGATCGACTGCTCTGGCCCCGGCTCGATGCAGCCCCGGCGCTGATCCCGCTGCTCGACGAAGTCGATGGCTTCTTCCGCGACGCGCTGGCCTACGCGCTGGTGCGTCACGGAGTGCTGCCGGCGTCGGTCCTGTCCCCGGAGATGATGGACAGGGTGGCCGAAGACCTGTACCGCGCCGTGGGCACAGGAGACGGGTTCAAGGGCTGGCAGACCGTCTGGCCGATGGAGACCTTCGGGCCGTTCGTGCTGAAGAAGTGGCTCGCGGAGACCGCGAACTACACCAACCACCGCGACGCACTGTCCGCCTGTGCCCGCCACGCCGCCCCCGCGAATCGCCTGGCGTACATCCAGAAGATCGCGTTCCTGCACGAGGGGGGGTCGGTCTACGACCTCGCCGCTGAGTTCGCCGACGAGCTCACAGGCCCGCTCTCCCAGGCGCTGGACGAGATGGCGAAGCTGGAGTGGCCGCGGCCCTGCCAGGCGGGCGTCTACCTCACCGCGGCGGCCCGAGGGGAGGCGCCGGCGCGCTGGGACGTCCTGCTCGGCGACGCGCTCTGCGACGAGGCAGAGCCCCACCGGGCCCGAAAGTACCTCCACCCCCTGCTGGAGCGTCTGCCATCGGAGCGCCGCCAGGCGATCTTCACCCGCACCGACCGAGCCTACCCGTGGCGTGGGGTCGCCGCATGGCCAACGGCCGAGACCGCCGCGGTCGCGCTCCCGTTGCTCGTCGCCAGCGAGGATCGCATCACCGACGGTCAGATCGAGGCGGTCGCGGCGCTGTGGTCGCATGTCCCAGAAGTCGTCCGGGGGGCCAACCCGCGGGGGAGGTTCCTCCGCTCCTTCTTCGCTCCGAGAGGTGGGGGGCTGTCCGGCGCCCGCGCGCTCGACACTCCGGGCCTCTCCCGCTGGCTGCAGGCCCTCACGGACGCGCAGTCGGCGGGGGTCCTGCAGACGGTGCGCTACCTCCAGGACCACTGGAACGACTACAAGGACCCCTTCGACCTCGCTGTTCCCCTCGACGATCAGCTCGTGGGGCTGGCGCTGTGGGGGGGGCTGTTCACCCTGACCGGGCAGGCGTACCGCCTCCCTTCGCCAGTCAAGAACCTCTGCCGGCGACTGACGGGCAACGATCGCAACGCCCTGGTGGTCGCCCTGCAGGAGATGGCCTGGCTCGCCTCCGGCAAGGACGACGCCCGCGAGGTCTCCCGTCAGCTCGAGGACTACCTGGAGGCGCCCTGGGCGGAGCATGCCGAGCGCTTCCTCGCCGACGGTCCCCGCCATCCGGGCCAGTACATCACCCACCTGCTCCATCGGAAGCTCGACGAGTGGCCAGCGCTGATCCCGCTAGCCGTGCGGGTCCTGGGATCGAAGAGCGCAGCGCTCCGGGGAGAGGCCCGCTCTGCCCTGGCGCGCCTCGGGGGCGACCAGCGCGACGTCCTCCGGAGACAGCTCGGTGAGGCGCCGATCAACATCGGCATCGCCGAATTGCTCAACGAGCGTCCGCAGGTGGCAAATCACGCCGCCGCTCGGGCGGCCCTGGACGCCGGGCAGCCCCGAGAGAGCGCGCGCGCCCTGCTCACGCTGATCATCGGCAGCGCCCCCATCGAGCCGGACTCCGACGAGGCGGCGCTGGTCGCGCTCGATCCGGGACCGACTGTCGAGACGCCGACCCTGCGCTGGGCCAAACGCGACGCGGTAGCCCCCGGCGCTGCGCGCTGGCTCTCGGCGACGCTGCGTCTGGAGTCTGAGGCGCGGCACCACCCCGCGCTGTCGGGGCTCTGCGCCCGGCTGGATCCCGCCAGCCGACGGGCCCTGCTCGCCACGGACGACCGGCTCCACACCCGCGTCTTCCTCGATCCCGACGGGGTGCCCGGGTGGTGTGCGCGGATCGACCCCATCGGCGGAACCCGGCGGCGCGCGTTCTACCGAGAGGTCGACATCCTCCGGCGGAGCCGACAACCGATCGTCGCCTGGTGGCTCCAGCGGTGGGCGCGGACCGCCCGCAGCAAGCGCGACATCGCGGCTGCGGTGGCGGCTCTCCGGGCCCGCATCGCGATCGAGGGCGCGTCTCTGGATGCGCTCGCGGAGTCCGCCGTGCCCGACCATGGCTTCTCCGCTGACGGCACCCGAGCGTTCGGCGACGTCACCCTCCACCTGTGCCCATCGGGTGAGGTGAAGGTCGCGGTCCCCGGCCGGCCGAAGCTGAGGAAGTCCCTGCCGCCCGGTCACGGTGACGCCGTCGCATTTCGGGCGCTCAAGAAGACCGTCGCCGAGGATCTCATGGAGCAGTCAGCGCGACTGTCGCGGGCGGTGATGTCGCAGCGGGCGTGGTCAGGCGCAGCTCTCAACGCGCTCCAGCGACACCCCCTGCACGGTCTGCTGCTCACCGGGCGGCCGATCTGCGCCGACGACGTAACCCTCCCCACAGAAGCCCTCACTACAGGCACCCTGCCCACAGAGCTCCCTGACCGGGCGTTGGTCACCCTCGCCCCGGAGTCCCCGCTCCTACGCCGCTCCGGCGGGGACCCGCTCGGGACGCTGATCGACAACGCGGATCCGCAGCCGCGCAGAGCGCTCTGCAGCGCGCTGCGGAAGCTCGGCTTCCTCCCCATCGAGGAGGATCAACGTCAGGTCGGTGGGGAGCTCCATCTGTCCGACGGCCTGGTGCTCACCCTTCGCCTGGCCGGAGGCAGCGCGGTCTCCGTCGAGCGGGTGTTCGTCTCCGCCAGAGGAAGGCCCGACAGAGGAAGGTCCGACAGCGAAAAAAAGGTCGACCCCCTCCCCCCGGTCCTGTACAGCGAGGTCACCCGGCTGATGGCGCGGCTGCTGGAGAGCGCAGCGGGTTGAGCCCACTGATGCGCTATCGGTCGCGGTGCTCTATCGGTCGCGGTGATCGGCCCCGGCCACCCGGTCATCGTACCGGCCAATCGGGCCATTATGCCGCTCGTAACAGGCTTGTTTTTCGCTCGCGCCTCCTCCGTTTCGCCGGTCGAGCAGGCAGGGGTAGGCGAGCAAGCAGCCACCCGAAGAGATCATCTGGTGGAGTACCGAAGAACCGTTCGGCGGCGGTGGTTCCGTCAGGGCGACGAGAGAAGAAGTTGTGGATGACCGTCAGCGCCTCCAGCTTTGGCGCAGACAGGTCCCGCGTCGAGTGTTCAAACAGCGACAGCTGGCCGTTGCGCCCCTCCACGCATGAACTCGACCGCTGGAACAGGTCCGCACAATCTCGAGCAAGCCCTTCCAGTTGAGCTCGCCGCTCAGGCGACAGGCTCCACCACGGGTGAGACGGCGCCTCCAGGTCACACAGGCGCGACCGCTCTACTGCCGTCACGGCTTGTCGAGTGGCGGCATCGCCGCTCCTGTGGGCCACGCGGTGAAGATACCAGGCAGGCAAAAGGTGCTCACTCACACCCGCTCCTCCTCGCTGAGCCCCCCTTCGTCAAGACGTGCGCGCACCGCCATATGGAAGTCCGAGATGGTGACCACCATCGCCGGCATCAAGCGATGGGCCTTGTCGATCCTGGACAGCCCCGTCTGCGCCAACCCGGCCTCCTTCGCCATCGCCTTTACCGCCGAAAAGTGCGCAGACAGCTCCCCGCCGACGGTCTCGGCTGTGCGGACTCCGCCCGTGTTGAGGTCGTAGGGGTGATAGCTGGCGGCGAGTCCAGCCACTGCGTCAGCCCGAACCGTCCGCCAGCGCTCCACCTGCGCGACGTGCGCGCGCGCCGCGTCCTCGGCGGCCCGAGCCTGCTCGATGCGCGTCTCGAAGTGCGGTCGGCGCCCCCTGGGACGGCGCCCCGCGTCGTAGTCGAGCCGGTCCTTGAGATGAGCGGCGGTCTGTGCCCGTGCCTTCTCCAGGGTCTCCTGCGCCAGCCGAAGACGGCGAGCCAGCGCCAGGACACAGCCTTTGTTGAGCGCGGGCCCTGTCGGCGGACAGGTACTGCTCCCGAAGGACCGACAACAGCTCGTTTCGGGTGGTCATGGTGATTCGCCTCTCCATTCTCGCTCCCCGGCAACGGCGCCGGGTAGCGAACAGCTGAGGCAACAACCCGAGTCCGGTAGCAGATCAGGTGCGGCAATGCGTGACGGCACGGACCAGCGGAAGGTGACCAACTGGGCATGCTGTTGTGGTCACTTTCGGTTCCATCCGCGGGTGATCACACGTTGGTGCCCGAACCGCACGCGGACTCTCGTCAGACAAATGTAAGGAGTTCGCTGGAGCAATCGCACAGACGGGAAGGAGACACGGCCGCCTTGGCTCACAGGGGGAGATTGTGCGATGTCTGGTCGGCGGCGCTCTGCTATTACCCATACCAGCACAGTGCTCTCGAAATCTCCGATGAGAGCAATCACCCCGGGAATGGCTGTAACGAGGAAGGCCGACCGGCAGCTCCCGACCACGCGCTCATCAACTCTGTGAGGACATCCTCGTAGAGCCACCCGCCGAGCCTATCGCAGCGCCCGACGCAGAGACGGGGAGAGCACCTGTTCGAGAAGAACCTCTCGGGTGGCGGCGCCGCGGCGCGGGGACAGCGCGTGATGGAAGGCGATCTCGGCGTCGAAGGAGTCGGGCAGGCTGCTGAACGGGCGCGCACGTGGAGCGCTCGCAGCGAGGCGATTCGCGGGACGGACGCCTGCCAGATCGGCCTTCAGCAGCGCTTCGATGTCGAGGACCCCGGCGCCAAATCCCTGTCGGGGAAGACGATGCCACCGGCTGGCGGTCTGCCGAACGAGCTGCTGAAACACAGAGGCAAGTCCCGACCGGCCGTAGCGAGCGATCAGCGCCTCCCGCCCATGCAGAGACAGCCAGAGCGCGGCTGCGCCCGCGGTCGCTGCGACAGAATACGAGGTGCCGCTCGACGGGCGGACATCAAACCGTACCTGGCGACTCCACAGGGCGCGCTTCGCCTCTGCGCGCCAGACGTTCTCGCCGGGTGCTGTGACATCGACCGTGTCTCCGCGGGATGAGCCCCACCAGGCGCTCCGGCCCACGTCGCTGCCGGCGACCGCGACCACCTGCGGGAGACGGGCAGGAAAGACCACCTCCCCCACATAGTTCCCGGCTGCTGCACAGACGATGACTCCATGCTCTATTGCGCGGTCGATCGATTCCTGTAGAAACGAAGAGGTCAGCGGACCGCCCATGCTGATCGAGATTACGTGGCAGCCCTGGTTCACCGCGCGCCGAATGGCGCGGGCCAGGTTGGTCATCGACAGCAGCACCACCGAGCGGGACGTACGCAGTGGTACGATCGTGGCGCCAGGCGCGACGCCGGACATGCCTTGCCAGTTACCTTGCGAACCCTGCGGGCTGGCCAGCACGCTCGCCGTAGCCGTCCCATGCCCGGGGAAGTGAAGGTGCCACTCCTGGCCCTCCAGATCGTCGCGGGCGTCGCCGTCGCCGTGGACATAGTCCTTCCCTCGGGCCACCTCGAACCGTCCGCGGAGCTCAGGGTGATCGGTGTACCCGGTGTCGGGTTGTCCGATGCGTATCCCTTCGCCCGGCTCCCGACCCGTGTCTGCAAACAGCTCGTGGGCTCGGAGCGCATTGACCTGCTGCAGGTGCCAGTCGCGTTCATCCGGGGCAGAGCCGTCGAACCAGCTCGATGCCCGCCGGCCAGCTCCCCGCGCCCGCGCGGCGGGGCGGTCTTCGAGGTGATCAAGCCGAACGCGGAACTGCGGTTCGGCGCTGAGAACACACGGCAAATCGGCCAAGCGCCGGGCCGCCTCCCACCCCCAGGACGGTGGCGGAGCACCGGCCGTGGGCATGACCAGTAGCACCTCGCCGTCTTCAGTGGCCTCCAGATCGAAGCCGCGACCCAGGATCTGTCCGATCTCCTGCTTCAGCCGGCAGTGTTGATCGCCACCCGCCCTTGCATCCGGAGTGGGACGGATAGCCAGCGACTCCAGCTCGACGGTCGGCGACGCGGTGGGAGAGCTCCTCGATTCGAACGCCCGCACGCGGGCGCGGTCTCGATAGCGCATCGAACGCCGAGTTGCCTTCGCGCGGTTCTTGACTTCCATGCGACGCCGCGCATCGTCATCGGCTGTAACGGTCTCATGCGTGCGAGTCAGCGGGTCGTAGTAGCCGATGTATCCGCCCTTTGCGACGCCGAATGAGCGCAGCTCATCTGTCCTCTTTTCAGTTGTTCCGAGGAAGTCATTGCGGCCCCCCATCTCCTCTGTCCCGGTGAAGTACAGCGGGAGCACGAAGTTGGACACCTCAACCCCATCGATCTCATAACGCTCGTCCTGGACGGCGTCGCAGACCTCGTACCAGTGCAGGACCTCTCGGTCGGAGTCCTCCGGGTGGGGGCCCGCCACCAGACGGTTGACCTCCGGATCCACGATCAACTCCAACACCTCGTGGGACAGGGTGACGCTCCATGGCTCCTCCAATTCCCTACAGAGATCGAGGAAGACAAATCCGAATGGGATCCCCCGCAGGTTGCGATCGTGGTAACCCAACGCTGCATCTACATCAGCCTCGTCCTCCAGGTAGATGACCGCGTCTCCGCGCATCTCCAGGGGTAGGTTTGGATTGGCAGTGCCCCCGGGAGTGCCTTCCAGTCGAATCGTGGCTGAAGTGTGCCAGTGGGGAGCGAAGTCGTCCTGGACCTGTCGATTGATGGCCCGGATGACTCGTTGAACCTCCTCGTCGGACTTTCGGCTGTGGTTGATGACCGAGATTCTCATTGAGCCTCCAGGAGAGCCCTCAGCGCACCTCACAGCGGATCCAGGGTGGTCTCCTGCGGTGTAGTTGCGTCTTCGGGGGCTCATATCAGACTGCGAGAGACTACACCAAATGTCACATGATGTTCAATTGTCAGGCCATGAAGAGGTCTCGTTCAAGCTGTTCTGCTTGAGACAGCACTGATCAAGACAGCACTGATCGAATCAGGGCTGCCAGAAGCACTCCAGCCCCCAATGCGATGATATGCATTGGAGGCCGGAAATTGAAAGTCGGGGTGAGAGGATTTGAACCTCCGACCTCCTGCTCCCGAAGCAGGCACGCTAACCAGGCTGCGCTACACCCCGATGGTCACCCTGTCTAATGCCGCCCTCTGGAGGGGTCAAGCCCCGGACGTCGAGCCGCGCGAAGCTCCGCGATGGCCCGCTCCCGATCAGCGGCGCCGAACACCCCCGAGCCGCTCACCAGCACGTCAGCCCCAGCGTCGACGAAGCGCCAGGCGTTGTGCGTCTTGACGCCACCGTCGACCTCGATCCGGGTCTGCAGACCCCGATCCGCGATCTCGGCGCGCAGCCAGCGGATCTTTCGGAAGACCCGCTCGATGAGGGACTGTCCCCCGAAGCCCGGGTTCACGCTCATCACCAGGACGAGATCCAGCTCCTCCAGGACGTAGTCGAGCGCGGCGGGGTGGGTGTGGGGATTGAGCGCCACGCCGACCTTCGCGCCGGTCTCGCGGATGGCCTGGACGGTGCGATCGAGGTGGATGCACGCCTCGGCGTGTACGGTGATCCCGTCTGCGCCGGCGGCGCGAAAGTCCGCCAGGTAGCGATCCGGGTTCTCGATCATCAGGTGGACGTCCAGAAACTGCCGCGTCGCCCGACGCGCGGCCTCGACGACCAACGGTCCGATGGTCAGGTTCGGCACGAAGTGCCCGTCCATCACGTCGATGTGGATCCACTCGGCGGCGCTCACGCTCTCGATGTCTGCTCCCAGCCGCGCGAAGTCGGCGGAGAGGATGGATGGGGCGATCAGGGGAGATGCGATCTGGGCGGACATGGGCTCCTCCAGGAAGCTCAGGTGAGGCTCTCGCCGACCGACACCCGAGCCCCGTTGGCCCAGGCCGTGGCAGACATCGCGCGCTTACCCGGTGGCTGCACCTGAGTCATCTCAAGCGCTCCGTCTCCTGTCGCCACCAACAGTCGCCGCCCGGTCTGGATGATCGTGCCTGGGGGGGAGGCCGCCTCCACATCGGAGGCCGTTCGAGTGCGGCGGATCTTCAGCACCGCGTCGCGGAAGCGCGCCTGCCCCCCCGGCCAGGGCTCCACACCGCGGACGAGGTCGTGGATGGATTGCGCAGAGAGGGTCCAGTCGATGCGCCCGTGGCGCTTCTCCAACATCGGCGCGTGGGTGGCGAGATCGTGGTCCTGCGGCTGCGGCGTGAGGGTATCGAGACAGGCCAGCGTCTCTACGATCAGGGAGGCCCCCATCGCGCTGAGGCGAGTCGCCAATTCACCGGCCGTCTCATCAGCGCCGATCGGTGTGCGCGCCGTGAGCAGCAGATCGCCGGTGTCCATCCCCACGTCCATCTGCATCGTGCAGACGCCCGTCTCCCTCTCTCCACGGATGAGCGACCACTGGATTGGACCCGCCCCCCGGTATCTCGGGAGCAGGCTGGCGTGGATGTTGATGCAGCCACGCGCAGGCGCTGCGAGGAGGCGCGGCGTGAGGATGCGACCATAGGCCACCACGACGGCGACATCGGCTCCCAGCCCCTCAAGCCACTCGGGGAACGGCCCCCGACGGATCGCGCGCGGCTGCCGAATGGGCAGGCCCAGCTCGCGGGCCCGCGCCACGGTCGGAGGGCTCACCATTCGGCGCCCGCGGCCCTTCGGCCGATCCGGACGCGCCACCACGCCGACCAGCTCGTGGCCGGCTTCCACCAACGCGTCCAGCACCGGCACGGCGAACTCTGGCGTTCCCATGAAGACGATACGCATCAGACCTCGGTAGGGTCGGGAGTCGGCAGCTCAGGCGTGAACGCGCCGCTCGCGCGATGCCTGCTTCCGACGACGGCCGATATAGCGCGCCCGCTTGAAGCGACTGGCGCGATCGAGCAGCGTCACGCCGTCGAGATGATCCATCTCATGCTGGATGACCACCGCCGGGAACCCCGCGAAGTCCCGCTCAACCGCCGCGCCGTCGGCGCCGAACCAGCGGACGCGGATCTGCTCGGGCCGGGTGATGTCGATGTAGAACTCCGGAACGGACAGGCAGCTCTCCTCGGTCGTCGCCTTCGCGCGGCTGCGCGAGATGATCTCGGGGTTGATCATCATCACGAGCTGCCCCTGCGCCTCGTTGCCCTCGTTATCCTCTCCAGGATCGGCCACGAGGATGCGCCGGCTGTCGCCGACCTGCGGCGCCGCGAGCCCAACGCCGGGCGCCGCGTACATGGTCTCCGCCATGTCCTCGAGGCGCCGCGCAAGCTCCGGGCCGAATTCGTGGGGTTGTACCGGCCGCGCCCGACGAGACAAGACCGGGTTGGGGGCATGAAGGATGTTGAGGATCGCCATGAAGCCTCCCGTGTCAGTCCACCATGCTATCTATCCGGCCCTCCTGATCGAGCCACCGTCCCGGACTACACCATGGCCTTCGGCAAGATCCCCCGCTTCAGCCCCAGCTTCTCTCCCTCAGAGGCTGCCGCTGCCGCCCGCTATCTCCTGCAGGACGGCCCCCGCGGCGAGGTCATCCGGCAGTGGGAGCAGGAATTCGCCCGCTACATCGGGGTAGGCTTCGCCGTGACCGTGCCATCTGCGCGCTTCGGCCTGTACCTCCTGCTCAACGCGCTGGGCATCGGCGAGGGCGACGAGGTGATCGTCCCCGCGCTCACGTACTTTGCCATCCCCGCGGTGATCCCCCTGACCGGCGCGCGCCCGGTGTTCGCCGACGTGGGCGCCACCACCCACGTGCTCGACCCGGAGTCGTTCGCGGCGGCCATCACCGAGCGCACCCGCGCCGTCGTGCCCACCCACCTCTACGGGACTCCGTGCGACATGGACGCCATCCGCGAGATCGCTCGGGAGCATGGCATCGTTGTGATCGAGGACTGCGCGCAGTCCACGGGGGCCCGCTACCGCGGACAGCGCGTGGGGAGCGTCGGAGACCACGCCTACTATACCTTCGGTCTCACCAAGAACATCACGACCCTCTCCGGTGCCATGATCACCACCGACGACCCTGGCGTCGCTCGTCGTGCCCGGGCGGCCCTCTCCGTCGGGGGGCTCAGCTCTCGGAGAAAGCTCGCGCGGGAGACCATCACCGGCCTGGCGATGTGGGCGCTGACCCACCCTGCTCTGTACTGGTGCACCATCCATCCCGCGGTCGTCCTCGGCAACCACCTCGGTGACGACCCCATCCACGATCGATTCGGTGAAGCAGAGCGTCGGTACGACGCCGTACCGGAGCACTACACCTCGCGCGGTCGACCGCGCGCCGCCCAGGCAGCGGTGGGTCTGCGTCAGCTCGCTCGAATCGAGACCCTCAACGCCGCGCGCGTTCGCAACGGCCGCGCCCTCGACGCAGGGCTCGCGCATGTGCCCGGACTGGGTGTTCCGACCTACCCCGATGGCGCAGAGCCGATCTACATGAGCTTCGCGGTGCATCACTCCCAGCGTGACTCGCTGATGGCAGCGCTGCGCGCTCGCGGCGTGGACACCACCATCGGCTACATGAACGATCACAGCAGCAGCGCGCTGTTTTCGGACTACGCCGCAGACTGCCCCGGGGCCCGCAAGGCGAACGCCGAGCTGCTTCATCTGCCGGTCCATCCCAACCTCACGCAGTCAGATCTGGACCACATGATCGAAGCGGTGCGTACCGCCTGCCTCGAGATCGGATAGCGCGAGCACCTGCGGTGACAGGGAGCAGAGGGAAATTGGGATAGCCGGGGGTAGCGCTCGGAGACCCCATGAAGCTCACGCCCCGCAAGACCCTCCGTCTGGCCCACGCAGCGCTCACTCGAAGCGTGCCTGTGTATGCCCACTACGGCATCACCCATCGCTGCAATCTCACCTGCAAGATGTGCGGCATCTGGCGATACGGCAACGAGAAGGAGGAGCTCTCGATCGAGGAGATCTCCCGCATGGCCGAGCGGATGGCCCGGCTGGGAGTCGTTCAGCTCGCGATCGGCGGAGGAGAGCCGTACAGCTCGAGCCGCCTCGAAGAAGCCGCGCGCTGCTTCGTCGACAACGACATCAACACCCGGGTCCTCACGAACGGCGTCGGCGTCGCCCTCTCCCGCATCGACAAGACGATCGACTACGGGGTCCGGGCATTCTCGATCTCCCTGGACAGCCTCTATCCGAAGCGCTTCGACTACATTTGCGAGATGGAGGGGAGCTGGGATGCCGCCGTCAAGACGATCTGCCACGTCGGCGAGCGCCTCTCCGGCACCCGCGGTGCCCTCCCCACCATCAACTGCGTCGTCAGCAACCTCAACCTGGAGGAGCTGCCCGACATGGTGCGCTTCGCGCGGGACGTCGGCTTCGCCATCAGCTTTCTCCCCGTCGAGCTCCTGCACGATCCGAAGGCGGGTGTGCGGAACTGGGAGGCCCGGTTCATCCGCTATCGACCGGAGATGGGCCTGCATACGGACGACTCCAGCGATCATGTGCAGGCGCGTCTCGATCAGGCCTACGACACCATCATCGCCATGAAGGCCAGCGGCTGGCCGATCCTCAATTCCACGCCATACCTTGAGGCGAGCCGGCGCTACCTCAAAACGGGGAGATTTCCCGCCGAGAGCTGTGATGCAGGCCGTCTGTACTTCAGCATCGCTCCCAACGGGCAATTCACCATCTGCCACCGCACGGTGCACCAGCACCTCGACTTCCTCGATCCAGAATTCGAGACCTACTTCCACTCACTGGTCTACGAGGACCGGCGTCGCATGGAGGTGGCGTCGTGCGAGGGCTGCATGCGCGCATGCTGGATCGACACCAGCAGCATGTTCCGCACGGTGCGAGGGTTCTTTGAGACGGCTCGGATGACTACGAGCGCCCGCACCGGTGGGGCCATCGATCACGCCCAGGCCCTCACGTGGGCTCGGCGGGGCGCGCCGGCACTTCAGTAGATACCCGACAGGCACCTGCGCCGGCGGAACGAAGGCTCGCTACTGAATCGCGGTGTTGGTGTCGTCGATCGAATCGACCAGCGTGACGATCTCATCCCACTCAGACTCGCTGGGCTGACGCAGGGTCATCGCGGAGGACTCGTGGCTGACCACCTTCCCGTTGAACGTCATGGTGTTGAGGTCGTAGCGATCCACGCTCGGAGCAGAAGCCACGTCGGTGAGAGGCTCCTGAAGGGTGATGAAGGAGAGAGTCGCGGCGAGAGCGGCGGTGGCCGAGAGAGAGAGCGCGATGCGGCGATTCATGAGGACTCCGGGGCGGGATTCGTCCGCACAGATTAGCAAATTGCGTGCCAGACGATGCCTGCGGGTGCCTCCGACAGGTCCTTCGCAGAAGATTCACGACGCATCTTGAGACGGCCGCACTGCTCGATGTGCTCGCCCAACTCCCCAGAGCGATCGCCCTGGCGGGACAGCGCCTGCTTCCCAGCCTGGAACCGCTAACCGGGGCGTGTTGACCGGCTGTATGGTTTTTCCTACGGTGCAGCGGACGCCCTGGGGCACGCATGCCTCAGCCCCGTGGATTATCGAGGGTAGGGCAGCCCGAGGGACGCCATGGGACGGAGCCACATCGAGCTGAACCTGCGCGCGCGCGGTGCCGACCGCGCCTCGAACGAAATCGACGTCGAACGTCACCTCCCAGACGGGCAGACTCTCACCGGGCGCTTGAACCTCTCGGACAGCCGACCGCCTCTGGAGATGCTCGCCGGCCTCCTCCAGCAGCTCGGCTGGATGGAAGACCAGCGACGCATCATCGACGCGCTCGCCATGAACCGGGCCGTCCATGTTCGCGTCTGCGTGGATGACGCCCGGCTCCTCGATCTGCCCTGGGAGGAGCTCCCCGTCGGAGGGCGCCTCCTGGGAAGCTGCGCGCACCTGTACTTCACCTGGTCTGACGCGAACGCAGGCCCTCCCCCCGAGGCCACGGCCACTGCGGGTCGGGTTCTGCTGGTGTCTCTCGGGGAAGGTCTCCCGTCCGCTGCTCAGCGACGCGCGATCGCGCAGGTCCGTGCAGGCGCGGGGCTGTCCTTCGAACCCGAGACAGACGCGTTGGACCAACCCGCGGTCGCCGACCTCGTGGCCGCGCTGGCCCTCGCAGAGGCCGCCCAGCGCACCGTCGCGGTCCTCCACCTCCTCGCTCACCTCGGTCCGGATGGGAACCTCCCGTTCGCCGACGGCCCATGCACCGGTGCGCGTCTCGCCGACGCCCTGGCGCCGTTCACCCGCTCGCTCCGCCTCGTGGTCCTGGCGATCTGCGGCGAGCCCTCCCATCCCCTCAGCGAGATCGCCCTCCCCCTTCATCGGAGCGGTCTGCCGTGCGTGGTGTCCGGTTGGTCCCCGCTCCCAGCGGGGGCGATTTCTCAGCTCACGCAGTCTCTCTACGATGCGCTCCTCAGCCCCACCCGACCCTCCTCGCTGGAAGACGCCCTCGCCATCGCCCGGCGCGATCTGCGCTCGAGCCCCTGGCAGCGCGCCGCCACCTTCCTCCGCCGCCTCGCGTTCTCCAGTGGCGACACCCGCCCCTTCGCGCTGCGGCCGTACCAAGCTCTGCGCCGGTTCGATCCGATTCATCACAGCCTCTACTTCGGCCGCGACGCAGAGGCAGATGAGCTCACCACCTCGGTGACGTCGCTCATCTCGGAGGCCCAGCCCCGGCTGATGGTGGTGGAGGGCGCCAGCGGCGTCGGGAAGGCATCGCTCATCTCCGCTGGTCTGCTCCCGCGCCTCATCCGCCGGCACGATCGCCGCTGGCTCTCCACCCGAATGGTGCCCGGGGTTGACCCACACGCAGCGCTGGACGCAGCCCTTCTCTACCGCCCGCCGAATCCAGCCGAGGGTGATCTGCCGCTGCGCTGGCTGCTGGTGGTCGCCCACCTCGAGGAGCTGTTCACCCACGTCACCGACAGTCCGGAGGGGCGGTGGAGCAGAGATCGATTCGTCCGACGATTGTGGTCCCTCGCCAGCGATCCCGACGGCGTCGCGGTCGTGATCTGCACGCTCCGAACCGGCTTCCGCGCGCGCTGCGGAGAGCTCTGGCTGGACGCGGGGCGCCGGTTCGACCAGCTCTTCCGTCCGGCGATGACCCGCCACCACCAATTCGTCCCGGAGATGTCCGCCTCCCAGCTCGAGGCCATCATCCACGGTCCCCTGCAGGTCGTCGGCCTTCAGCTCGACGACGGACTCGATCGCCACCTCCTCGAAGACGCGCTCCGCACCCCATCCGTTCTTCCCGCGCTGACCCACACCCTCGACCAGCTCTGGCTACGCCGCAGCGGACAGCGCCTGACCCTCGAGGCGTATTGGGCCATCGGCGGCGTGGAGTCTGCCCTCGAACGTCACGCAGACGCGATCATCGACGCCCTCTCCGCCGAGGATCGCCAGATCGCACGGCGGATGCTCGTGCGCCTCGTGCACGCTCCAGGCGAGACCTCCAGCGCGACCCACCTGCGCCGCCCGCTCGACCTCCTCCGCCGAGAGATCGGCGCGGCCCCGGCGCCATTTTCACGAACAGCCACCTGCCTGGTGGACGCAGCTCTCCTGGTCGCCGATGTCCACCAGGGTCGAGCGACGCTGGAGATCGCCCACGAAGCACTCATTCGCCACTGGACGCGGCTCGCGGAGTGGCTGTCAGAAGACGCCAGACGGCGACTCGAGCTGGAACGTCTTGCCCGCTGGCAGCGGGAGGGTGTGCCGCTGGAGGGGAGCCGTCTGGGTTTCGCGGTCGAGGTCTCTCGGCGCTACCCCGATGAGCTTCCGCCGAGCCTGGAGCGGTTCATCAAGCGCGCCGTCCAGACCGACGATGAGGCATCGCAGCAGCGCCTTGTTCGGGAGGCAGGAGAGGCCGAGGAGCGGAGACGACTCGAACGTGAGGCCGCCTACGCTCGAGATCGCGCCCGACTCGAGCACGCCGCTCACAGCGAGACCACGCTCGCGCTAGCGTGGCTGCGGGAGTGCGAGAGCCCCGGGGATCTGCCCGGCTGGGAAGAGGCCGTCCTCAACCGATGGTGGCGTCCGTGCTGTCCCATCCTCCTGTCATTCGACCCTGCGCGGGCCACCTGTCTCTGCCCCGATCCTGACGGCGAGCGCCTCTTCGTCGGCCTGAGTGATGGCACCGTGCAGATCGTGGCGCTGGACACCGGGGCGCTGCTCTCCACGCTCCGCGGGCACGCCAGCGCGATCACCGCGGTGGCAACAAGTCCCGACGGGCAGCACGTCGCCTCGGGATGCGCGGCTGGGAAGATCCGCCTCTGGGACCCGGTGACGGGACACTCGGTGGCTGCGCTGGTCATGGATGCCGCCATCGGTCGGCTCGCGTTCTCCTCCACGCGCCTCGCAGCCGGACTCGCCGATGGCACCATCGCAGTCTGGGACCCCAGGACCGGACAGCTGTGCTGGCGCCGCGACGGACCTGCCGGAGAGGGTCCGTTGGTCGCCCTCGGAATCTCTCCGGAGGGCTCGCGCATCGCCGCAGCGCGCCGTGACATCCTCATCCGAGACTCCCGAGATGGTCGATGGATCGGCGGGCTCAAGACCGACAACGCCAAGCCAGCCTCCTCCCTGGCCTTCATCTCTGGTGAGCTTCCGGGCGCCCGGCTGGCGGTCCGATTCGGCTCCCGACTCGTCATCTGGGACACCTTGGACGGAAGCGCTCGGTGGATCGGGGTCGCCGCTGGTCGCGGACTGGTCGCAGTAGACGAAGCGCTCCTCCTCGGAGACAGCCAGGGCGTTGTCCGACTCGATCCCGATGATGGACGTGTACAGACGAGCCTCGAGACGCCCCCGCCGCGGGACCTCATCCCGCTCGGCCCCGATCTGCTGATTCTCCATGGGGATGATCGAATACGACGCTGGATCGCAGAGCTCGACTCGGCGCCCTCTCCGGAGGTATCCAGCGCGCGCTCGCTCGCTCTCACTGACGGCCTGCTTTCGATCGTCACCGAATCGACTCTCCTCGTGTGGGCAGAAGGGGAACTGACCCGCTTCACACATCCCCTCGGCGACGGCCTCCTCACCGCATCGCCCAGTGCTCGACACGTCTGGCGGGCGGGAAGCTCGGGGGTACACCTATGGTCTCCGGGAAGCCCCGCTCAAGAGATCCGCACTACGCCGACCTCGGCGGTAACGCTCTCCGCAACAGGCGCGCGCGCTCTGCTCGTAGACACCACGGGCCACCTCGTGGTGTGCACCCCTGAAGGCGCCGTCTTGAAGACGCTCGAGACGTCCCCCGCCATCGCCTGCGCCATCTCCGACAATCACGTAGCGACCATGGGCTCTGTCGGCACCATTCGCGTGTGGGCGATTCCCAGCGGAGCGGCCACCGCGGTGTCCGAGGGTCCACCAGATCCCGCACCGGTGATGGGTTTCGTCGGTGAGACCACGCTGGCAGTCGGCGCCCGCTCCGGCTCCATCTCCCTCCACGACGTCCGCACCGGCGCAGAGCAGAAGCTCCTGCATCGCCACACGGCGCCGATCTGCGCGCTGGCCTCTGCGTCCGACCTCCTCGTCTCAGGAGATGTCACGGGGAGGATCATCCTGTGGGACGTCCGGGCCGGAGATGCACTGGCGATCCTCGGCCCCCTCGACTCTGCAGTGGATACGCTCGCGCTCGCGGATGATCGGGTCGCCGCGCTCAGCGCTGGGCGACTCCACAGCTGGCGCCTGCCGATCGCCCGAATGCGTGAGGCGCTCTCCCTCACCGTGTCACCACAGGAGCGTAGAGAGGCGCTCTTGACCTGGATGTGGTGCGCCACCCACTACTCTCCCACCCCCGAGGCACGGCGGCTCATCCTCGGTACAGACGCCGCCGAGGCCTCCGCCCGCAACGCCCGGCGAACGCTCGAACGCCATCGCTCCTCCCCGACGGAGGCTCCCGCTCCAGCCCCCGAGCCTCCCGACCCGGTCAAGCCCGCGCTGACCCTGGTCCTGCCATTCCCGGAGAGCCGGGACGACACCGAAGATCTGGAAGAGCCCCCGAGCGAACGGCCCAATGCCCCCGCGCTCGTCCTCGTCCTCCCAGAGTTGGATTCGGCCCAGGATGAGCTGGGAGAGGAGGAAGACCCCTTCGATCCTCCCACCGAGGCTGGTGGCCCCGCCCCAGGCTCCCCCCTGCACGAGGTGGAGCTCCCGACCGAAACAGTCGTACCCGAGGGGCCCACTGATGACGGTGATGGTCCGACCCGCTGAGGTCACTCCCCCTTCATGAAAGGCCGCTGAGAGACTCACGCGACGCCATGCTACAGGCGCGGCGCCAATTTTGTCGCACAAACAGCCCTCTCCATGCAACTCTGCGGTACGAGAGCAGCGTTGGCCTCGTATGTTCGCAACCTTGTCCCCATGTGTACTCGCTTTCTTCATGCCCAGAATGTAGCCATCGTTCCAAGCGTTGTGTACACGGGTCGACGGCCCTCCCCCCCCAACGGGCCCGGCTATCACCCCGGCCGACTCGATGATTTCGAAGGGTGAAACTTGATTGTCCCAGCGGTCCGCGCGAGAGGTCTGGTCCTGAGGGCGGTCCCCGGTCTGGATGGACCCGGTCTGGATGGACCCGGTCTGGATGGACCCGGTCTGGATGGACCCGGTCGCTGGCGGACAGGGGGTCCGTACAGACCGTGGGGAATCTACGTCCCGATAAGAGAATCGGGGCCCCCAAGAAAGGACGCACAGGTCATCGGTGTCTGGCGTCAACTACTTCTGCCGGGTCGTGTTGCCTCATCCAAAGTTGTTACCCAACGACAATCAAGGTGCGAGATTCGCCATCTGAAAGGGAGACTTTTTCTTCCGGCCCTCCCTCCGCGAGTCCCGGTCGTTGCCCGGCGGGCCGCTCAGTCACTCCGCAGGAGCGCCCGAAGGGCGAGGGCGCCGTAGGCGTCCTTGACGGTGGACCAGAGGACAGTAGTCACTCCAGAGTGGGGGGAGGGCCAGTATCTGCCACCAACCAAGCGACCCGCGAGCAACGGAGTCGGGTAACAGGCAGGTGAGGCAACGGGTCAGCTCCGGTAGCAGATCCGATGAGGCAATGCACCTGGTACCGGCTGCCCCGCTTGCGGACGTTTCCCTTGCTGGCGGACATCCTTCTCGACCCTCCGGAATGTGTCAATGACTTTGAGACAGATCTGAGGCAAAAAACAGGGAGCGATGGGGGGGGCAATGGGCGCTGTTGGTGGCGGGGCAGGCTGTGGACGGTACCGGGCCTACCGGAGGATCGGTCCGTCCATGGACAGCCGGCCTGGAGCGCTCGGCACAAGGGCGATCGCCGTTCAGGAGGCCGCCTGCCCATCGCCGAACCGACGCTCCTTGGACAGCCCTCCGGCCTGCCCATAGTCCCTCGGACAGCTCTTCGACCTGCCCATACCGCCCACATCCTCGATGGGGATTTCTATATTTAAAACTGGCTTTTCTCATTTTTCGACCACCTCTGCGGCGGTGGCGGACGCCTCGGCAGGGCGGTTGATCCACGCTTCAGCGGGAGGACGCCCCGCCTGCGGTGGACCATGAGGGAACCGCTCAGGTGTCGCCGCAAAGGCTCCATCCAGCGTCCGCTGACGGACCGCCAGCACCTGCTCGACCTGACCCAGGTGCACCTGCGCGGGAGTGAACAGCGCAAGGTTCACATGGTGATGTTCGTCGTTGTACCAGGGGAACCAGCGACCGCAGAACCGGCGCGCGGCACCGATGTCCTCGAACCGCTCCGGGAAATCGCCGTGGTACTTCAACGTCTTGAACTGGCTCTCGGAGTACGGGTTGTCGTTGGAGACTCGAGGACGGCTGTGGCTCCGCTCAACGCCCAGTCGTTCCAGCAGACGGCTCACCGTCTTCGACCGCATCACGCTGCCGCGGTCGGCGTGCAGCACCAGCTGCTCGGGCACGACCCCCTGGCGAGCACAGGTCGTCGAGATCAACTCGTGTGCCAGCTCGTCCTGCTCGCGGTCGGCGACCATCCACCCGACGACGTACCGGCTGAAGATGTCGAGGATGACGTACAGGTAGAAGAACTCGCGGTGGACCAGGCCCCGCAGAACCGTGATGTCCCAGCTCCACACCTGCCGGGGCGCGCGGGCCACCAGGCGGGGGATGGCGTGGCGCTGATGGGAGCGCTGACGGCGCCTCTCTCGGCTCTCACCGGCCGCTTCGAGGATGCGGTACATCGTGCGCCAGTGCCCGATGTAGGTCTCCTCATCGAGCAGCGTCGCGTAGATCTCCCGAGGCGGCTGATCGACGAACCTGTGTGAGTGCAGCGTGTCCCACACCACCTGCCGCTCGGCGGGCGAGAGCGCCCGTGGCGGCGCCGGCCGGCAGCCCACCACCGCCAGCTTCGGCGCCGCTGGAGCTTTCTGGGAGCGGTAGTAGGTGGAGCGGGACAGCTGCATCAGATCACAGGCTTCGACGACGCTGAAGGGGCCGATCAGCTCGGCGAGGTAGCGGAGCTTGAGCTGCCGGACGAGGTCTGGGTGGAGTAGGTCTGCAGCAGCTCGCAGAGTTTTTTTTCAGTGGCTCCGAATACGACTAAAACAGCTCAATGTAGCGCTGCTCCAGCTCGATGAGAAGTTCCGGGCGCATCAGTCTGGAGCGGGCGCGTCGTTGAATGCGATGTCGGCGTCGGACCTCGCGCTGGACTGGGGGTGGTCGAGCATCACGATACGGCATCAGGTCCGCAGCGGTGAACGGTGCGG